>JANQDY010000093.1 GCA_028278625.1 Thermodesulfobacteriota bacterium | reverse complement strand
GTTTAAAACAACATCATTTCAAATAGCTGATTCATCCCTTTGGTACCACCCCATAAAAGTGGTAGGCGGAACGGGATTTGAACCCGTGACCCCCGGCTTGTAAGGCCGATGCTCTCCCACTGAGCTACCCGCCTGAACCAAAGCTCAGTCAGATCCAATTAGCAGGTTCGGTTGTAGGTGTCAACAAAAATCGGCCATTAATGGGCGGTGACAGCTGTTTCAACCTCTTTTTCCGATTTTGCAAGATCGCTGAAGCAGAAGGGCTGAACATCCGCGTCCGGCGCAAACAATTCCTGCCCCTCCTCCAACACCAGGGCCTCTTTTAGAACCTGATCGGCATGCTCAACAGGCAGCAATTCCACCTTCCTGAGTATCTTTTTGGGGATGTCCGCCATGTCTTTTTTGTTCTCCATGGGGATCAGGACTTTCTTAACGCCACCCCGATGGGCCGCCAAAATCTTCTCCTTCAGCCCGCCGATGGGCAGCACTCTGCCCCTAAGGGTTATTTCCCCCGTCATGGCAAGCGTGCACCGCACCGGATAGCGGGTCAACGCTGACACAATGGAAGTTGCCAGGGTAATCCCTGCGGAAGGGCCGTCCTTGGGGATGGCGCCTTCAGGCACGTGTATGTGAATATCGATCTTTTCATAAAAATCGTCAGGGAGCTTGAGGGCTCTTGCCTTGGACCGAACATAACTGAGAGCGGCATGGGCCGATTCCTGCATCACTTCGCCCAACTTTCCGGTCAATGAGAGTTTTCCCTTCCCCGGCATGATGGTCACTTCCGTTTGGAGCAGTTCTCCCCCCACGTCCGTCCATGCCAGCCCGGTGGTCAAACCGATGCTGTCTTTTTCTTCGGTTTTGCCGTAACGGTATTTGGGGATCCCCAGATATTTCTTGATGGACTGGGCCTTCACGTGAATTTTCGTGCTTTCCCCATTCAGAACAACCTCTTTGGCCACTTTCCGGCAGATGGACGAAATCTCCCGTTCAAGATTCCTGACACCCGCTTCGCTGGTGTAGGTGCGAATGATCGTCAGAATGGCTTTGTCGGTGAAAACAATATTCTCCGGCAAAAGACCATTCATCTCGATCTGCTTTTTCACCAGAAACTGTTTCGCAATATTCAGTTTCTCGATTTCCGTGTAACCCGGCAAACGGATAATCTCCATTCTGTCCTGAAGGGGCCCCGGAATGTTGTAAAGGCTGTTGGCCGTTGTGATAAAGAAAATATCCGAAAGGTCGTAGTCCAAATCCAGGTAGTGGTCATTGAAAGCCACATTCTGTTCCGGATCCAGTACTTCCAGGAGGGCCGCGGACGGATCACCCCTGAAATCGGTACTCATCTTATCCACTTCGTCCAGACAGAACACGGGATTGTTGGTCTTTGCCTTTTTCAGGAACTGAATGATCTTGCCCGGCAGCGCTCCGATGTAGGTCCGTCTGTGGCCTCTGATCTCGGCCTCGTCCCGGACTCCGCCAAGAGAAAGGCGCACGTAATTCCGCCCCGTAGCCCGTGCCACCGATTTGGCAAGAGAGGTTTTGCCCACGCCCGGCGGACCCACCAGACACAGGATGGGACCTCTCATCTTCTTTGTCAGGCGCTGTACCGCCAAGTACTCCAGGATTCGTTCTTTTGGCTTTTCAAGGCCGTAGTGGTCTTCATTGAGGATGGTTTCAGCTTCCGCGATATCGAATTTCTTCTTGGTTTTTTCAAACCATGGCAAATCAATGATCCAGTCGATATAATTTCGGACCACCGCTGCTTCCGCGGACATGGGGGACATCATTTTGAGTTTCTTGAACTCCTGTCTCACCCGCTGATGGGCTTCCTTGGAGACCCTTTTCCGCTTGATTTTCTTTTCCAGATCCGCAAGTTCCGCCTTGAAATCATCCTTGGTACCCATCTCTTTTTGAATGGCGCGGATCTGTTCGTTTAAGTAGTAATCCTTCTGGGTCTTTTCCATCTGCTTTTTGACCCGGGTTCTCAACCGTTGCTCCAGCCGAAGGATATCCACCTCGTTCTCAAGTACCCCATAAAGCCGTTCGAGGCGCTTGTTGGGATCGGTGGTTTCCAAAATCCCCTGTTTTTCGGCGATTTTCATCGCCAGATGGCCTGCAATGGTATCCGCCAGACGTCCCGGTTCCTCTATGGCACTGACGGCGGATACAACTTCCTTGCCGATCTTCGTGTTCAGTTTTGCGTATTCTTCAAAGCTGGTGTTGACACTGCGCACCAGGGCTTCCGTTTCAAGGTCTTGAGCGGGAACTTCCTGACATTTTCTGACCTCGACCATGAAAAAGCCTTGCTTGTCCATGAAATTGTCGATCCTGCCCCGTTCCTTTCCCTCAATGAGGGCCTTGACCGTGCCGTCGGGCAGTTTGAGCAGCTGAAGGACCGTGCCAAGGGTCCCAAAGGAATAGATATCCTTGGGCGTGGGATCATCCACACCGGCATCGGCCTGGGCTGAAAGGAAAACCTCCTTTTCATGGGAAAGGGCATATTCAAGCGCCTTGATCGATTTTTTCCGACCCACGAAAAGGGGAACCACCACATTGGGAAAGACCACCACGTCTCTTAAAGGGAGAAGCGGGTAATAAAACTTCTCGTCTATATCGAAACTGTCCCGGTCCTTTTTCTTAATGGAATTCAACATTTCTTATCCAAATTTTGCTTGATTTTCATATAGCAGCAGGGGAGGCTCACCTTTTGTGACCACCTCTTCGTTGATGACGCACTCCCGAATCTCCGGAACCGACGGAATATCATACATGATTTCCAGCATGATCGACTCCAGAATCGCCCTGAGTCCCCTTGCGCCGGATTTTCGTTTCAAAGCCGCTTTGGCCACGGCCATCAACACTTCATCGGTGAATTTCAGCTCAACATCCTCCAGCTCAAAGAGCTTTTTGTACTGCTTCGTAAGGGCGTTCTTGGGTTCCGTGAGAATACGAACCAGTGCTTCCAGGCTCAGCTCGTTCAATGTGGCCAGAATCGGGATACGTCCGATGAATTCGGGGATCAGCCCGAATTTGATCAAATCCTCCGGCTGAACAAGACCCATGATTTCGTTCACATCCAAATCGCCTTTCCCATGGATGTCCGCTTCAAAGCCCATGAGTTTGCTTCCGATCCGGTTTCTGATAATCCTGTCCAGTCCATTAAAGGTGCCGCCGCATATAAAGAGGATATTGCTGGTATCCACCTTAACGAAGTCCTGTTGCGGGTGCTTCCTTCCGCCCTTGGGCGGAACGTTTGCCAGGGTACCTTCGATGATTTTCAAGAGTGCCTGCTGCACCCCTTCGCCGGAAACATCCCGTGTGATGGAAGGGCTGTCCGACTTTCGGGCAATCTTGTCAATTTCATCGATGTAGACGATCCCCTTGCAGGCCGATTCCACATCGTAATCCGCCATCTGGACCAGGTTCAAAATGATGTTTTCAACGTCTTCACCCACGTAGCCTGCTTCCGTAAGTGTTGTGGCGTCCGCGATGGTAAATGGTACCTTCAGGATTCTGGCAAGGGTCTGGGCTAGAAGCGTTTTGCCTGAACCGGTGGGACCGATGAGCAGAATATTGCTTTTTTCAATCTCCACCCCTTCCATATCCACTTTGGTGTTGATCCGTTTGTAGTGGTTGTGAACGGCGACCGAAAGAACCTTTTTCGCTTTTTCCTGCTCGATGACATACTGGTCCAGCGTCTCTTTGATCTCCACAGGCTTGAGAAGCTGATGGCCCCCTTCTTCGTCCTCCTGGTTGTATTCCTCGGCAATAATTTCATTACATAGCTGTATGCATTCGTCACAAATATACACGGAAGGGCCTGCAATGAGCTTCTTCACCTCGTCCTGGCTCTTTCCGCAGAAAGAACACAGCAAGTCATCATTGGAATTGTCGTTCTTGCCCATAACCTTCTTTCCTATTTTTCTTCTTTTAATGAACTCTTGAATTCCCTCTTATGAATCACCTTATCAATAATACCGTATTTCTGTGCTTCTTGGCTATCCATAAAAAAATCACGTTCCGTATCCTTGCGGATTCTTTCCATGTTCGTGCCGGTGTGCTGGGCCAAAATTTCGTTGAGCTTGTCTCTGATCTTGAGTATTTCCCGGGCGTGAATGTCAATGTCGGTGGCCTGGCCCTGAGCCCCTCCCAGGGGCTGATGAATCATGATTCTGGCATGGGGCAGCGCATAACGCTTCTCCTTTGCGCCGGCCGCCAATAAGAGGGCCGCCATGCTGGAAGTCTGTCCCATGCAGATGGTCGCCACGTCGGGCTTGATATACTGCATGGTATCATAAATGGCCAGACCGGCCGTCACGGATCCGCCGGGAGAGTTGATGTACATGTTGATATCTTTTTCCGGATCTTCCGATTCCAGAAAAAGCATCTGGGCGATGACCGTATTGGCCATGGGATCGGCAATCTGATCCGTGATAAATATGATGCGGTCCTTGAGCAGCCGGGAGTAAATATCGTAAGCCCTCTCGCCCCGGCTCGATTGTTCGATTACCATTGGTATTAACATGCGGATTATTGGACCTCCGTTTCGGCGGTTTCGTCAGAGCTCAGTGACCCTGCTTCCACCTCTTTTATTTTGGCGTTTTCCACCAGGTACTTTAAGGTTTTTTCCTCGAGCATCTGTTCCTTCAGGATATCTGTTTCCCCGCGTGCTTCATAATATTTACGGATGGTCTCCACCTCCTGCCCCATGCCTTTTGCCAGGTTCTCAAGCCCTTCCGCAAATTCATCATCGCTCACGGCGATATCGTCCTGCTCTGCAATCTGGCTCAAAATCAACCTCTCCCTGACCCGGTTCTCGGAAGAAGGCCTGAATTGCTGCTGCAACATCTCAGGCGTTATGCCCGCCTTTTCAAAACTGGATCCGCTTCTTTCAAAATTGGACTGAAGGCTCCTGATGGAAAACCCTACCTCGGCGTCCACCATGGTCTCCGGCAATTCAAAATCGGTTCTCTTTGATATCTTCTCCATCAGTCTCCGCTTCACATCCTGCTCCACGCGGTTTTCTTCCTGAGAGACCATGTTCTCGCGAACCTGTTCCCTGAGCCCCGCCAGATCCTTGAAATCCCCTCCCAGATTCTCTGCGAACGCATCATTCAATTCCGGAAGGTTCCGTTCCTTGATGTCAACAATGGTGACGTCAAACCGAACCGTCTTCCCTTTCAGCTTGCTGTTGAAATAGTCCTCCTCAAAATCGACGACGATTTTGGTTTCGTCCTCTTTATTCCGTCCGATGAGGGCTTCATCAAACTTTTTGTGGATGTCCCCCTTTCCCACATTCAACAGGAGGTTCTGATCTTTGATCTCGTCAAGGGGCTGGTCGTTTTCAAATCCCTGATAATTGACGACGACGAAATCGCCTTCCTGAACGGGCCTCGGCTCCTCTATGGATTCAAGTTTTCCATTGCTTTCCCTGATCTGTTCAAGCCTCTTTTCCACATCTTCATCGGTGACGGAGACCATCTCCTTTTCGGCTTCGAGCCCCAAGTATTCCTTCACTTCAAACTTGGGCCGGACCTCCATGGTTGCCGAGTAGACGAATTGCTGACCCAGTTTCACGGGCCCTTTTTCCAGTTCGGGCTGGCTCAAGGGGAATGCATCCGTTTCCTCTACGGCCTTTGGAAATGTCTCGTTGACCATCTCACTGGCCACATCAGCCTCAACCTGTTTTCCGAAATAGGATTCCAGCATCTTGCGAGGCACTTTTCCAGGCCTGAAACCGGGGATCTTGGTCTGTTTGCGCAGTCTTCCATAGGCGTTGTTGAGTTTTTTATTAACTTCCTTTGCATCAATCTCCACGGACAATTTCTTTTTGACCTGGCTGATGTCTTCCAAGCTGGCTTTCATGGTTTTGTATTATCCTCTTGAACGTTATTAGCAATTAACAGCAAATTTCAGGCTTCCATCTTACTTTTTTCCATTGAAATCCGAAAAAACCACCACCGTGAGGTGAAAAACTAACAATGATTTTTCCGAATTCAAGGCACAATATTCCGTGCGATATTTTCGTGCCGGTGCCATAGCGAGGACTCGAATCCCTACAGGTTTCCCTGCTGGATTCCAAATCCTCGGAACACGCAGGCCATTGCTATCATAGGTATGCCAAAAAGTCAATATTTTACAGATAATTAGCCCCAATAAAGATCAGGTTTTGGTCGAAGATCTTTGCTTAATCGGCTGGAAAATGCTAGGCTTTCTTTGATAAAAAATGACATGTTGAGCACATTCCGGGCACAAATCAATGAAAACGGCATTTGTGATTATTACGATACTCACTCTTCTGTTCTCCGGCTGCGGCTATATGGGAATGTGGGGCAGTAAATGGACGGGGGAAGTCATGGATGAAATCACTCCCTCCCACCAACGGGCTCAGCAAATTTCCCCTGAACAATGCAGCTTCATCTCCGGGTATATCAGAAGCGACGATCCGGAAGAACTGACGCGAACGCCTTGTATGATTGCTGCTTACTCGGATGATTACATGCAGGATGAGCTGGTGGATCACCAGTTACTGAACTGGTTCGATAATTCATACTATCTATATCTTCCGGAAGGGCGCTTCAGCGTTCTGGTGTTCGCCGATTTGGATGACGATTCTTTTTTTGAACAGGATGAGCTGGTTGGAAGATATGGCGGTTCAAAAGGACTGCTGGTGATGCCTGAAAAGATCAAAAACGGAATCCTTGAAGGAATTGATATCAAGGTCTCTTTCGATCAACCGCAATTGTGGGATTCACCCGTTAGAATAAGGGCTTCGGGCCGCGACAGCTACGTAAAATCCCTGGATGACCCCATTTTTTCCTATGAAGTTGCGGAGTTGGGAGTATACGCCACGCCGGCGTTCTTAAAGAAGGCAGGGCTGATTCTCTACTCGGATGAGCCCTGGGACAAAGACCGCATTCCAATCATTTTCGTCCATGGTGTCGGTGGTACTCCCAGGGAATGGAAATATTTCGCCGAAGGCATCGACCGGAAGATTTTCCAGCCATGGTTTTTCTACTATCCTTCGGGCCAGGGCCTTGAAAAAGCGGCGGAGGCTTTTTACCGCTTTTTTCTGTGTTATGATCTTGATCAATTGAAGAAGCTTGTGATTACGGCCCACAGCATGGGGGGGTTGGTGGTAAGATCGGCAATAAACCGGTATAAAGCCCATCCCAGCAATGATCTGCTTTTTATATCCATGGCGACGCCCTATGGTGGCAGTGAAGCGGCCCAATCAGCCCTCGAAAGCGCCCCGGTGATTGTTCCCTGTTGGAGGGATATTGCTGCCCGCAGCGAATTTATCAAAAACCTGTTTCGCCAAGAATTGCCTTCCAACATTGATTTCTACCTTTTCTTCGCCTATCGCGACGACGCCGTCATCAAAATGGGAGAAAACACCGATGGCACCATCCGTTTGAAAAGCCAGTTGAATTCAAAAGCTCAGGACGAAGCTGTGCAGATCTACGGTTACGACGAAAACCACATGAGCATTCTTTCGGACAACGAAGCCCTGGACCAGTACAATGAAATACTGGCAGCCTTCGCCGAAAGCAATTGAAGTAAAGGGAATCCGGCCTTTGGAAGCAATTTCGGATTCCTTCCATGAAGATAAGCGCGTGATTTAACGAATGGTGCGAGAGAGGGGACTCGAACCCCTACAGGTCACCCTACTGGATCCTAAATCCAGCGCGTCTACCAGTTCCGCCACTCTCGCATATTGAACGTTTGATGCTATCTTCCATAAATGCAGGAAATTGTCAAGAATTCAGGGCCGGTCGAACCGTTGGTGGTATTCTTCGGCAAAACGTTTGATAAGACCCTGGTCCGCGAAGCTGAAATACTGGTTGTTTCCGATAATCAAATGGTCCAGGACCTGGATTCCCATGAGCATGGCCGCCCATACCAGGTCTTTTGTCAAACGTTGATCTTCGGACGAAGGGGCGGGGTCTCCCGAAGGGTGGTTATGGGCAAACACGAGTCCCGCCGCCTTCTGTTCAAGGGCAAGCGTGATGATTTCCCTGGGATAGACCGCGCTGCCGGTCAAACTCCCCTGAAACAGATCACAATCGGTAATGACTTCATTCTTCCGGGTCAGAAAAAAGACTTTGAAAACCTCTCTTTTAAGGTCCCGCATGGAATGAAAGAGATAGTCGAAAACCTCCCTGGACGATCCAAAGAAGGTTTTTCCGGCGACGCGGTCCCTCAGATATCTTTTGGCCGTCAAATGAACCAGGCCCAGATAGAGGGCATTCTTCTCTCCGATGCCCCTGATTTCCATCAGCTTCTCTCTGGGTGCGGAGAGGACCCCTGAAAGGGTCTTAAAGGTTTTCATGGCATCCCGGGCCGCATTTTTGAGATCCCCCCTGGGCGTTCCAAGGGTCAGCAGGAATTCCACCACTTCCTCGTCTGTAAACTGCTCCAGCCCCCCCTTTAAAAACCGCTGGCGAAGCCGTTCCCGGTGGCCCTTACCCCGTTTTTGCCAGTCTTCTTTCCGCATGTCAGTGCAAAGAAATGGCCATGTCACTCAAAATAACCCGGTTTTAAGAGCACTTGGCACACCCCTTATTCTTGGCCTCTTTCTTTCCTTCCTCCTTGTCTCCGGCAAAATTCTTAAGGCCTTCCGCCAGAGATTTCAGCTTGTCATTCACCAATTGATTGATGGATCCTTTCGGGTATGTACCGTCCGCTTTTCTTTTTCCGGCACTTTTTCCCGTCAGTATTTCAATACCCTCGTCAATGGTGCTGACCGGATAAATGTGGAAACGGCCCTCTTCAACCGCTTTTACCACATCACGGCGCAGCATCAGGTCTTCCACATTGCTCAAGGGAATCATGACCCCCTGTTCCGGGTCCGCCCCTTTTTTCATGCAGCAGTCAAAAAAACCTTCGACCTTTTCATTTACCCCGCCGATGGCCTGCACCTGCCCATTCTGGTTGACCGAACCGGTAACGGCGATGTACTGCCTGATGGGAATTTCGGAGAGGCTTGATAAAAGGGCGTAGATTTCCGTTGAAGAGGCGCTGTCGCCGTCCACACCCCCGTAGGATTGTTCAAAGGCGATACTGGCACTCATGGTCAGCGGTTTGTCCTGTGCATACTTCTTTCTGAGATAACCGCCGAGAATCAGCACCCCTTTGTTGTGGGTGTTGCCTGAAAGGTCCGATTCCCGCTCGATGTTGATGATGCCGGCGCGGCCCATTGCCGTGGAACAGGTAATGCGCGAGGGCTTTCCGAAAGCATAGTCTCCCATGGAATAGACGGCAAGGCCGTTTACCTGCCCCACCGCTTTCCCTTCCACATCGATCATCAGGGTTCCCCGGTCGATCATCTCCTGAAGGTGTTCTTCGGCCCGGCTGGCGCGAAATCTTCGGGATTCCAGGACGCTTTCAACATGCTGGTCCCGCACATTCTCTTCTTTCTCGAGACCGGCCAGATAACTGGCCTCCCTTAGATAGTCGGTCAATTGGGGAAAACTGGTGGAGATCTTTTCCTGCCGGCCGCTCATGCGGACCGCCTGTTCCACCAGTGCCGCCACCGCGGTTCGGTCAAAGGGTTTCAGCTTTTCTTCATCGCTCTTCATTTTGACAAACCGCGAAATCTGGTGGATGCTCTCCTCGTTCTTGTCCATGACGGTATCAAAATCGGCCCGCACTTTGAAAACCTTGTTCATATCCGGATCATGGAAAAGGAGCAGATGGTAGAGATAGGCATCCGCCACCACCACCACCTTGATATCCAGGTCTATGGGCTCCGGTTTCAAGCCGCTTGTTGTGAACAGATAAAAGGGATCATAGGTTTGAATTTCCAGCTGCTCACTCTTAAGGGCCCTCTTTAATGCCTGCCAGACCCCCGGTTCCACGATGGCGTCCAGCAGGTTGATGACCAGATACCCCCCTTGGGCTTTCAGCAGGGAACCCGCCTTGATCTTGCTGAAGTCGGTTCGCCAGACCCCCGCCCGGTCCACAATCCTCTCAATGCTGCCGAAAATATTGCGGTATGTGGGATAGCTCTCCACGATGATGGGCGGGGATTTCTGATCGCTGTTGTCCACCAGGAGGTTGACCTGATAGGGCTGAAAACGATCTTCCGAAGGGGGCACCGGCAACACAAGCCCGGGAATCTGCGGCTGTTGCGTTTGTGGACTAAAGATCTGCAGGTTTTCGGCCATATCCTCCAGCATGGCTTCCAAATGGGCCTTGATTTTCGGTGGATCGTATTTCTCAATCAATGGTTTGGCCATGTCGCCGGCATTCTTCAAGAAGGTGAGGCGGTCCATCTCTTCGACCTTCTCCTGGACTTCTTTCTGGAGATCCCTGAGTTCGATGAAGATCTGTTCCACCCGCTCACGCAGCTGCCCGTATTTCTCTTTCATCTGCTCAAATTCATCTTTGGGAAACCGGCCCTTTTCAACCATCGCCTCAACCTGGTCAATATGGGTGGGATTTCCATCCACCAGGGGCATCACTTCGGGACGTTTGATCTGGCCCACTTGAACGTCCACCAATGTAAATCCTTCCTCTTTGACCTTTTCATCCAGATTCTTGAAGAAGCTCTTGCCTCTTGCCTCGTAGGCTGCCATGAGTTCCTTCTTGCTGTTGATGTATTCCTGGCTTTCGAACAGCAAGGGAATCTGTTTCTTCAGTAGTTCAACAAAATCATGGACATCTTTTTTATAGGCCGCCCCCTCTCCCCCTTTGAGATGAAGCAAAATGGGCGCTTCAGTGTTCTTGAAATTGTTGATGTAACAGAGGTCGCCGGGAACCCGCTCTTTTCGGGACATCTCTTCCAGCATCTTCTTGACCGTGGACATCCGTCCCGTACCGGCCATGCCGGTCACAAAAACGTTGTAACCGTGGCTATCAATACCCATTCCAAACTTAAATGCTTCCACGGCCCGCTTCTGACCGACGATTTCACGCAATGGTTCCAGATCGTCGGTATTCTCAAAGGGGAGGGTGGCAGGATCAAGTCTCCAGCGAAGTTTGTCGACCGACACTTCCTTGGGGGATCTCTTTCTGGGCATGGATCAATCTCCTTTGTAATGGTTTTGTTGCGCCGCCAGCCGCTTCATCCTGCGGTTTGGGGCTTAAAGGGCGACATCAGGCAAGTTCAATTCTGATATAACGCTTTTTCTTGGGATCCTCCTTGGCGATTCGAATGGTCAATACGTCATCTTTCAGAGTTGCCTTTATGTTCTCGGGCTCCGGTTTGAAGGGGAGGGGAATGGTACGGGAAAAGGATCTCAGCTTGCGCTGTACGTGACGAAAGTATCCGTGGTCTTCATCGGATGCTTCCTTTTTGCTCCCCCTGATGGTCAATTGATAATCGACGGCCGCAATATCGAGACTCTTGCGGTCGACGCCCGGAAGCAGGGCTCGAACAATAAAGGCATCGTCCGTCATAAACGTCTCCACGGGTATTTGCTGGGAGACTTTTTCTCTGAAAAGGTCCACGCCGATTTCGGGCCATGTCTCCCTGAAAAGTCGGTCCATGTCCTTTTTCATTTTGCTGATTTCCCTGTCCATCCAAAGAATCAATTCGCTCATGGCAGGATCTCCTTAATGTACTGGTTGTCGATATCCTCGGGGTACGGGTGAACCATCCAAATAGACCGCGCCTTGTGCGTCGAAGGCAAATCGCCCTTTCGCGATCAATTCAATGGTTCGAGGAAATATTTTCCAATCTCCCACTTCCTTGAGCCTTTCCTGATGCGCATCAATGATCTCCGCAAGCCTTTCGGGATTTCTTTTCATGGCTTCAAGGGGTTCCTGTAGCATCACCGGCAGGGGTTCCGAAACCATCAGAAGCGGCCCCGTATCAACCCCTTCATCGGTCCAGAGCGTTGAGGATCTCAATTCCCGTTCGCCGGCCAGGATGGCATCCCGAACCGCATGATCACCCACATACCTGCGGTGCCCTTCGGCATCCTGAATGGAAAGGTCCGCCGGATGCACATTCACGCATCCCTTGAGGGTCGTATAGCTCATATAACCACCCAAGGCAATCACATCCACCCTAAAAGCGTGAATGAGCCTTTCAGGCAGCTGATCATAGGCCTTCCTTGTCCCAAGGCCGGCCGGGTTCCTGACAGTCCGATCGAGTCCCCTTTTTTTGTGAAAACCACGGATGTCATAGCTGAAGTAGGGGAGACCCCACTTAAGGGCGATCTTCTCTCCGGCCGAGGCCCCGTCCGAACGATCACTGAAAATGAATACCGTCTCAAAGGGCGCGTGCCCCTTTTCCTCACGCAGGGCCGATTCATGTTCCAGAAGGCGCATGATATTGGTACCGGAACCGGACATGAAAGCCGCCACCCGCATGGGGCGTCCCTTCTTTTGGGGATCAAAAACAGGCGTTGGGGTCATGGGTTATCCTATTTTAAGAGCACTTCAAAGGGTTTCATTCGATAAGGGCTGCCCTGTTCAATGGCAGCCAGAGCACTGCCGCCGCCCGTGAAATAGTAGGTCTTTGGGTCGTCCAGGCCCATCATGTAAAGCCCGGGGCAGAGGTTTCGAAGTTCCTGGAGCGTATCACCGCCGGCAAACAGCTTGTTAGCCGTCCGGTTCCCGCATATGAGCCTGTAAATGGCCGTTGAGCCTTCAGGAAACAGTGGCATGAGACCCATGACCGCATTGGTGAAGACGGTTCTGGCGGATGTCAGAACCTCCACAATGCCGGGGTTTTCAAAAGACCGTTCGTGAATATCCACAAGATAGGGAAGATCAAGACCTTCCTTCAACTGTGCGGTTTCCACCAGGCGGCGATCCCCCGGAAGCCGTTCATCCACACTGTCTGAGGCCACCAGCCAGGGCATTTCCACGATCTTTCCACCCAGCTTGTCCAACTCCACCAGGGTCATGGCCAACGCCCTGTCTTCCTCGGACACCCCTTTGACGGACACCCCGTATTTGGCGGAAAGATAGGTGTTATACATGAGCCCGCCCAATATCAGGTGATCCACCTTCTCATAAAGGGCTTTTAAGGGACCGATCTTGGTGTCGTACTTGGCGCCTGCCACCACTCCCACAAAGGGTCGTTCCGGCTCAAGGACCCGGTACAGATTGCTGATTTCCTTTTGCAGCAGATGGCCCGCAAATGAAGGGAGCCGGGTGGCCACGTCATAGGTGGAAGCCGCCACGCTCCAGGAACCAAAAGCATCGTTGACAAAAAGATCCGCGATTGAAGCCAGTTCATCTGAAAGCACATCCCTCTCGGGTCCCTTGCTCTGTTCTCCCAAAAACCAGCGGGTGTTGGGAAGGTAGATCATGTCCACATCGCCTTTTTTGAGGGCGCTAATCGTTGGTTTGATGGATTCATCGATATGTTGAATCCCTTTTCCTTCTGAAATGGGAAATTCCTGAGCATGAATCCTCACGGGAAGCTTTTGTTCCAGATAGCGAACAATGGGCACCACCGACTGATCTTCCCGACAGGAGATAAGACCCGTTTTTTTGTCTTTGGGGCGACTCACATGGCTCATGAGAATCGGTTTTCCGCCGGCCGCTGCGATGGCATAGAGTGTTCCAATGGTGGCGTCAATCCTGTAAGGATCCTTGATACGGCCCTTCTTCACCACATTGTGATCCACCCGAACAAGCACCACCTTGTCTTTCATGTCTGCTTGCTGGATCAGTTTCAAGCGCGGGTCCAGACGATCTTTTTCCATTTGCATCCTCTTAGATAATAGTTATAAGGGCTCTTATGAAATGTGAAACTGAATTCTTACTGAATAGGCCAAAAAAGTCAACAGGGTTCAAAACATGCCCGCAATCCATGCCCCCGATTCTGAAAGGCACAGGGTCCTGATTATCCGGTCCGGGGCCATCGGCGATACGCTGCTGCTTTTGCCGGCGCTGAAGGCCCTTCTGGGCAAAACCCGTGTGGCTTTTGCCGGAAGAGAACCGGCGATCGATTTCGTGGGTGATTTCGTCTCCCTGTGCATCAATCTTGAGACCGGCGGATGGCACAGATTGTTCATGGATGTGCCGCTTGGGGGAAAAACGGCGACGCACCCTTTCCCGGAAGCAGACCTGGTTGTTCTGTTTTCAGCAGGTGACAGGGAGCAGCTTAAAAAGAACCTCAAGGCCTTTTGGGCGCCTGCCCGGACTTTTCTTTTTCCCCCATTTCCCCAAAAGGGCCAGAGGATTCATGTGGCAAGATACCTTGCCCGCTGCCTTCATTCCGCCGAATTGCCCCTTAATGCAGATCGGGCCTTTAAAGCAGCCATCACCGAACCCATTCTTCAACTCCCTGAAAATCATGAAAAGCCGTTCCGGCTGGTGATCCATCCCGGTTCCGGAGATTCTGAAAAAAACCACCCCCCCGGTTTCTGGATTGAAATGCTCAGGCGCTTGCGGGAAAATCCGCGGTTTGCCCATTTGACACCGACGCTTTTGCTGGGACCCGCTGAAAGGGGTGTGAGGGAGCCTTTCGAAAATGTTAAAGGCCTTCAAATCATTATTTCTCCATCAAAAGAGCGACTGGTGAATACGTTGGGCGCATCGGCCGTTTACCTGGGACATGACAGCGGGATTACGCATCTTTCGGGGCTTTTGGGAATTCCCACGGTGGCCCTGTTCAGAAGCACCGATCCGTCCCAATGGCGGCCCCTGGGGCCCTTTGTACGCGTGGTGCACCGCCGGGAGTCCGATCTGATATGTATCCAGGAGGCCATTTTGGCGGCCTCCGGGTTTTGACCTTTTTCCCTTGCCAACCTCCCCATGATTGCTCTATATTCACTTCCCTTTGACATAGAAGAGAAAGGACCGCAAATGGCCTACGATTCAAGCAAGGACCTGGTACTGGCATCCTGGGAAAACGAGGAGACCGGGCTTCAGATAACCATCAACCGCTACGGGGAAGGCGATCCCAAATTGCAGATCGGCCCCCGGGTATACACCCGAAAAGATGGAAAAAAAAGCTCCACCAAAGCGGGACGGCTGACCATTGACGATGTGCTGTGGCTGGAGGAAATCCTTGAAGAAGTGGGTGAAAAAATGAAGGAACTCTTCTTGGACGGGTGAGGCGTTTTCCAGCGCCCCAACTCAACACCGGGTTGCGGGCATGCCCCGGGTTGGACGCTCTTTCAAATATCGCTTCCCAGGTTTTCTTGTACGCTGTCGGCAATCCGGCGGCAGTATGCTTCGGTACCGGCCAATGTTGGACCCTCAACCATCACGCGGCATAGATTCTGTGTGCCGGAGTATCGCACCAGCACCCGCCCCTCACGGCCCAGTTCCGATTCCACCGCATGAATGGTTTGTGCCAGCTGGGGCACTCTTGAAATGTCGGTTTTCTTCCTGACCGGCACATTGATCAGCTTCTGCGGGTACACGGTCATCAACCGGGCGAGTTCCGAGAGATGTTGACCCTTTTGAACCATGGTTTCAAGAAGCAGAAGCGCCGTTATGATCCCGTCACTGGTGGTGTGATGGTTCAACAGAATGATGTGACCGGATTCTTCACCGCCCAATACCGCTCCGTGCCGCTGCATATCCGCCAGCACGTAGCGGTCCCCCACAGCCGATTCATGGCGTTTGATGCCGTATTCCCGGCAGGCGTTGGCAAGCCCCAGATTGCTCATGACGGTACTCACCAGCAGGTTGTTCTGGAGCTCGCCTTTTTCCTTCAGGGAACCGGCGCAAATTAGCAGAATCTGATCGCCGGTGAGTGGTTTTCCCTTTTCGTCCACCGCAATCAGCCGGTCTCCGTCTCCGTCAAAAGCGAACCCTATGTGGGCATTCTTCCTGACCACTTCCGCCGACAGATCCTCCGTATGCTGGGAGCCACACCGGTGGTTGATGTTGATCCCATCGGGCTCATGGTGGATTACCGATACCTTAACGCCCAGACTTTCAAACAATAAAGGAGCGGCTTCGTAGGTTGCGCCGTTTGCGGTATCGAGCACGATATGCATCCCCTTTAATGAGAGGTTTTTAGGAAAATGCCCTTTCAGGAAGGTTACATACTGATCCAAACGCTCTTTTACGGCATCGATTCGGCCCAAATTTTCAGGCTGAGGCGCGGATTCCGGGAAAACTCTCTTGAGAACAAGGGATTCTATGATCGATTCCTCATCATCCGAGAGTTTGAAGCCGTCTTTGCCGAAGACCTTGATCCCGTTGTCCGAAAAGGGGTTGTGGGAAGCGGAAATAACAACACCGGCGTCCGCCTGCAGCAGGACCGTAAAGTATGATACCGCCGGTGTGGGCAGTATCCCTAAGGAAAGAACGTCGCCGCCCATGGATGCAACTCCGGCGGACAGCGCGTTCTCAAGCATATCCCCCGATATACGGGTGTCTTTGCCGATCACAATCCGCACCCTTTTCTTCTCACCTTTTAACACAACCGCCAGTGCCTGGCCGACGCGAAAGGCGGTCTCCCCATCCATGGGGTATTCATTGGCTTTACCTCTGATACCATCCGTACCAAACAGCTTGCCCACTGCTCATCTCCTTAAAAAAGATAAAAGAAGCCCGGCCGGTGAACCCTCTGGGCGTTCCCGCCTTACGGGTTTGCCGAAGCTTCTTCTGTTTCGGTTTACGATTCCTCAGATAGATTCCTGAAATAGATGCAAGGCGGGCAGCAGGGCACCCGCCTTTTGGCACTGATCCTCAACAATGGTCTTGAGCCATTTTGTGCCTTCCATTTTGGCGTTCTCTGAAAGGCCCTGAATCACGGCAACATAATCCGAGCCATCTTCCCCCTTGCGATTTGCCAACGCTTCCAGGAAATCGTTACGATGCTCAAGGGCGGCCGGTGTTTCAGCGTCCACATCAAATACGCCCAACACCTCGTCCACCATTTGATGAAACTCACGTTTGCCGTTTTTGATGCCGTCGCTTTCATCTTGACGGATTGAATCGGGCATTTTACTGGCCACCGCCTTTAATCGTTTGCCCCGTTCTCCGAGCGCCAGCCTCAAATTATCCAGTGCGCCGTTATAGAGCAGATATCCCAGTTTTTCCCCGTTAAGAAAATCCCGCCGGACGTAACGGTACCACTCTTCAAGAGCTGCCAACTGCGCCATATAATGAAGGTTTTTCTCCAGCATGGGGGACAGACCGGAATAGCGATTGAAGATAAAGGGAAATTCGCCTCCACGACGCGCCTTCTCCATAATCAACTTGCGTTCCTTCAGAACGTCTTTCCTTAGGACAGTGCCCGCCGAGACCGCATTTCCGAATCCCACGCGAAGGGGACCCACGGCACCCCCCTGGCCGCCCAGGAAGATGGGCGGCTGATCGAGCATGACCCCCTTTGGAACATCCCCGAACATAGAGGGGGTCGTCTTATCGCCGGTTACGGAAAAATTGAAGTGGATGTAAGAGCTGCCCACCTCGCTGTGGTCTTTTCGGCTGGTGCCACCGGCGAGGAGGCAGTCGCAAAAATTGATCAGGCTTCCCAGTGTGGCAAAGGGAAAGAGAATGGTCTGTTTCAAACCCACGCAGTGGGCACCGCTGGCTTTCTCCTCCAAGATGGTCCCCTCACGCACATGGGCGCCGAGACCCATTTTCGAATCCGCGAGAAAGACCGCTTTTTTGAAATACCCGCCCTTCAGTTCCACGTTGGCGCCGATCTGGCAGTTCAGAATGGTGGCGGGGCCTTCAAATCCAATCTGTGCGCCCCGTGAAATGGCCGTTTCCGCGCCATAGATGCGGCAACCGGGATAAAGGGTCACACCGTCCCCGGAGATCTGGTCTACCAGAACGTCATCATCCAGGTAAAGGGTCATGGGGTTGGGGATTCTGACACCCTTTTGAATGAGTGCCACGATTTTGTGTTCATTTTGAATTTTCAGTTCCAAATTGTTTGCTCCGGAAAGATTATGATCCTGCCATATGAACGCTGACCTGTTGAAAGGGAATGACCCATTGGTGCCGGTTGCAGACATCAACGCAGATTCTTTGGATGGCCCTTTCAAGGACCCAGTATTTTGCCCCTGCCTTTCCGTTGAATTCAGCCAGAATGGCCAAATCCAGCGAAGAAGCGCCGGCCTCTTTGAATTCCACCCGTATGCGCTCAATCAAATCGCCGTGTCCCGCTTCAATAAGGGCCTCAGTCAACGATTTTTGCAGTATTTCCGGGATTTCCCCGGTGGCAATGTCCTGATGCCGGTAATCCACACCGAAGACACCCGTAAGCCGGTAGCCTTCGGAGAGGTTTATGGGTGACTGGGCCAGGTATTCCTGTGTGACATAATATTTCAGGGCGTCCCCCTTCAGTTTTAGGGTCACCAATTCAGGGGTTTGGGCCACGACAGAGCCGTATGTGCCGTCTTTAAGCAATACCCAGTCGCCGCTTCTGGAAGGAAACCAGGGTTCATTCTGGGTGATGGGCCTTGACCGCAATTCCATCAAATCATTAATGTGCAGCCGCACGAAACCGTTTTCAAAGGCCTCGTTCTCCAGTTTGGAATTCATGTTGATGGAACCTACCTCAAAAGGTATTCCCTTGTAAACCACCACTTCCCCTTCTCTGACGGAGCCGAAATTGAGCATGAGGGCCGCCTGATTCCAAAAGCGGGGTAGCGCCTGTTTTGAGGCCCAGACGATTCCCATGACAAAAATGATGGCCAGGGAGAGGAGCAACCAGTCCCCCAGAAAATAGAAGGTTCCAAGCAGCACAAAGCCGGAGATCACCACCATGAAAACCCGGTAGAAAAGATCAAAGAGTCGAACGCCGAAAGATCTGCCCTTCTTGTGGAAGGGGCTCAGATGAAAGATCAGCTTGTGCAGGTAGTGCAGCAAGCCCCAGATAACGGCGAAGGCCAGAAGGGCCAAAAACAGATTTTTCCCCCTGCTTTGAAAGAAGAATGCCAGCACTTCTTTTAGAGATTGAGAAAAGGATTTCTTCTCACCCAGGGCCTTTTGAAGCGCTTTTTCGGATACCGCTTTACGGGTCCTGATTTCGTTTTCCTGGTTTTCCCAGGTGCGCGTCAGTTTTCCCAGCTTTTCAATCAGTTGTGGATTGCTGGTTTTCGACACCAAGGCCATCAAGCGTTCCTGGGCCCCTTTTGCCATCAGGAGCTGCGCATCATTTTGTGCAATTTCGTTTCTGAGGGCCTCGATCTGTCTGGGCCGTGAGGTCATTTTTTTGATCTCACTCATGATCGGCGACAGGAACTCCGCCAGTTCACGATTCCAGTCAACGGGCGCTTCCTTTCCCTTTAAAAGGGCGTCCACGGCCATGCCCGCGCTCAGCCGCTCAAAACTCCGTTCCATCACCTGCAATTTCATTTGCAGTTGGTCCAGCCGGGTCTTTAGTTCTTTTTCCCGGCCCTCACCGCCCGGACCCTCCATGACTTCCTGAGTCGCTAAGATGATCCTCTGGAGGTTGTTCATGGACTGAATAAGGGATTCGAGGTTCTCTATGTCTGGCAGGGTTTCAGGTGTAACATCCGCTGCCAGAGCAAATGTCCATGGCGTAAACAGGATGAATAGAATAAGGAAAAACCATTTGGTTCTCTTCATGGCGGGTGATCCTTTTTTCGGTTTGTTCCGTCCTTCGGCCGTGACCCGTGGACGGTCCTTACTTCCCAATGGTCAGACTGTCCTGGGCCACGAGATCCCTTGCACCGGCCTTTAACAGGGCCGGATTCAAAAGGAGTTCCGCTTTTTTGGACCCTCTGGCATCCACGAAAGTATCATCGAGGGTCATCTGTGTCTTCTTCAGTATCTTGAGACTGCTGTCCGTGAGGATGAAATGGTAGTTCAGGATTCCGTAGGCGCAAGCCGCCAGAATGATCAGAAAAAAGAGCTTCTTCATGGAAAAGACCTCCAGCGTTGGCATCAATTGAGAGTAGGCATTTGAAAAATGAGTTCTGTATTTCGGTCCTTTTCCCCCCCTGACCCGTCAAATCTTTCAGCCGCCGATGACCGGTATGACGCACGGGCGTTTTTCCCCAGTTGTCCCCTGGCTTGCTGGTTGAAAACGTAGGTTCGAATGGCGCCCGTTCCATTGCCCCGGTCATAGATCTCCAGGATACGCCCCTGCTGGGGATAATCCATCAGTGATCCGGTCTGTATCTGCCAGAATCCGGTTCCCGGCTTTTTCGGATTTCTAAAAGCCCGGATGCGGTGGCTGTGTTCGTGGCCGCATACCAGGGCAATCACCTGGGGATGGTCCAGGAGCAGGGTCCGCAGCTCGTCCCGCCCTTCTTGAATGCGTCTGATGGGATGGTGGCTGACCACGATGCCCAAGAAACGGGGGTGTTTGTCCAGCTCTTTTTTGAGCCAAGCAAGTTGTTCCTTTTCCACATGCCCAAGTGCTTTTCCCGCGGCACGACTGGTTTCCAGAACATAAAAGCGGATCCCGGGCCGAATCAGCCTGCCTCCGCCACCCTGGATGGGCGGCACGGCGGTAAAGGCATAGTAACCCAAGAGCTGAGGTGGAGTGGCGCGGGAAGCCGGACTGAAGTCAAACCCTTTGGCCTGGGAACCGAAAGCGGTTGGGGAGAGGGGATGGCCCTTTTGGGGGAAATGCTTTTCAATGAATTCCTGCTTATTTAAGAAATCGATATCCGTAAAACCTTCCAGCATGCCCGGGGGAATATTCCCAAGGCCCAGACAGTCATGGTTGCCGAGTACTTGAAACCAGGGGCAGTCCAGCTGGTTCATTTCGGATAGAAAACCGACCAGTTCCGGAACCGTTCCGATGTCAACGGCATCCCCGGTATTGACCACAAAATCGAGGGGCGGTTCGGCCGCATTTAATGTCTTGACCATGGCCCGAAGATTATCCACGTCGTATTTCTCCTGAATTTCGGGACGGTCAAGGCCTCCGAATCCGATTTCCTCCCCAAAACCGTCCAGTATTGCCTCCAGCTTCGGGTGACCCGTAAAGGTGAATTGTTCCAGCGTAATGTGAACATCGGAAAGGTGACCGAGATTGAGAAGGCGCCCGGGCGTGCCGGTAGCGGCATCCAACCGCGGGGCTGCGCCCAGATCGTTTCTCATGGGAATATCTTCCGGGATCTTGGGAGGGGCTGCCTTCCCCTGGGCCGGTGCCTCAAGCAATGTTCCCGCTGAAAATCCCCTGCCGCCGCAGCCAAAGCTCCCGAGATTTGTGAGACCCATGGCTGCCAGACCCAGCCAGGCCAGAAAATCGCGCCTTTTTAAATCCATGGAAACGCCCTCGAACAGAGAAGAATCATAAGAAAATTTAACAGAAACCGGGCGAAAGGTCAAAGTGCATTATAATTTGTCTGGAATTCCGATATAAGGATTGATTGAAAAACATCGTTGGCAAAAGCAAGCTCGCGGGTGTGAGTCAGGAATTTTGAGCTATGGTCTCAGTCGTGTAT
>JANQDY010000079.1 GCA_028278625.1 Thermodesulfobacteriota bacterium | reverse complement strand
ATATTCGTCACCCCATCAAACACCCGGTCTTCAACCTGGACTTTTACCACATAAACACCCCTTCTGGGAACCAATTCGTCGATCAGGGCGAGATTGGCCGTGGGATATCCCAGAAGCCTTCCGCCCCTGTTTTTGCCTTTGACGACCGTTCCACACACCTGATAATCACGTCCCAGGAGTTTTTTGGCATCGCCTAGTTTACCATCTGAAACCAGTTCGCGAATGGACGTGCTTGACACAAGGATGTCGTCGACATAAACCGGCGGGACCACGTGAACCTTGAAATCATGGGCTTGGCCCATGCTTTTCAGCAGTTCAATGTTTCCTTCACGTCCGGCGCCGAATGTGTAGTCATAGCCGACAACCAGTTCCCGTATCCCGATTCTGTCGATCAATATTTTTTCCACAAACTCCTGCGCGGTTATGGCCGCGAACTGACGTGTGAAGGGAAGGCATATAATGATATCGATGCCTGCATTGGTGATCAGCTCCAGTTTCTGTTCGGTCAATGTGATGAGAAGCGGGCCATTGCCCGGTTTCATGACCTTGATGGGGTGCGGGTCAAAGGTGATGACGACCGACTGGCCATCCATGGCGGCGGCCCTTTTCTTTGTGAGGTCAAAAAGGCTTAAATGCCCCTTGTGAACGCCGTCGAAATTTCCGATTGTCAATGCAGGGTTTCGAAGTTTTTGGTTAATCTGTTCCAGGTTTGAGATAACAGCCATTCTTCTTCCATCGGGCCTCAAAAAAATTCACATGCGTCAGAAAATAAGCTATACCCTAAGAACTCAGGGCAGATTATGCAATAAAATAAGTTGACAAATTTAACCAATAAATATACCTTTCTCCCCACGAAATGGCAACATTAATTTTCGCGCCGAAGTGGCGGAACTGGTAGACGCGCTAGGTTCAGGGTCTAGTGGGCGTACGCCTGTGCGAGTTCGAGTCTCGCCTTCGGCACCATCGATTAGAACAAGCCGTAATCTTAAGAGGTTACGGCTTTTCTATTTTCTGGGGTGCGGATAGGGTGCGGATTGTTGGAGGTTTTTGTTTGATTATCCAGCCCGTTTGCCCAAGCATTTCTCACGGCGGGTACCCATAATGAATCCGATCTGAATGAAGAGATTCGGCCGGCAACATAATGACGAGTCGGTCACGTTGTATTGCGACACGGTATCGCGAAATGGAGGATCCACAAGGCACTGTGTTAGAGCATTATTTTCTTTCATATGTTATCGGATAATGATATCTTTGAATTCATGAACAGCAAGCATCGTAAAACCTCGGCAAATGTTTTTTCTGATCCTGTACCAACTAACCTTGAATGGAGGCGGATTGAATCTTTGTTGCTGGCTGTAGGGTGTGAATTGATCGAAGGTAGGGGTTCCCGTGTTGCATTTAAGCGAGGTGATTTGCGGGCGGATTTCCACCGGCCCCACCCAGGGAAAGAAGCAAAACCGTATCAGATCCGGGCAGCCCGTGAATTTTTAGAAAAAATAGAGGTGACACCATGAAACCGATGACATACAAGGGTTATTCGGCACGAATCGAATACAGCGACGAAGACAAATGCTTTGTGGGGCGTGTGGCCGGCATACGAGATATCATCACTTTTCACGGCGAAAGCGTTGATGAAATTTTCAGGGAGTTCAAGGAAGCCATGGATTTTTATCTTGCCACCTGTGCACAAAGGGGAGAAGACCCCAATAAGCCCTATTCCGGAAAAATGTTCTTAAGAGTACCGCCCGAAATCCATGCCGCTGTTGCTACGGCTGCCCAATTAAGCGGGAAGAGTATAAACCAATGGGCCGTTGAAGCCCTTGAAAAGGCCGCCCATTATGAGGAGTGAAATAGGCCTTGGGCACCATCGATTAGAATAAGCCGCAACCTTAACGGGTTGCGGCTTTTCTATTTATTAGGGGTGGCAAAAATGGACGTCATCGCGCGGGCATTTTCAGCCCGGGTGGAGAGATTTTGCCGGGCGGGCAGATGCGGAAAGCTGCAAGGAGGTAGATCTGGCCTGACGGTTGAGAGCGGATAGAGACGGAAGATCCGGGTCTTCAAGGTCTATAGGTAATTGGACGTGGTTCCGGCCTTAACGCATATGAGGCCGAGTACCGCGATACCGATACCGAACGCCATGGGCCATAAGGGTACGGAATAAGTCGCGTATTCCTCCACGCTCCACAAGACAAACAGCAGACAAAAAATAGCCGCTCCCAACATGCTCAAAAAGACGCCAATAATCCGAATCATAAGTGCCGAGCTCTTTTTCATTGCGGCTCACCTCCTTTTCTTTCCTCCGGGAAAATCACAATCGCCATTGCGGTGAATGTTTAGCAAAATATGTGCCAAAAGATGAACGGGCAATGTCGACTGAACCGATAATGGATGGGTATGTCGCGCTGGCACACTTCTGGCTAATGAATATTCAAAAACCTTTCATTTTTAAGGGAAACGGCTCAAAAAGGGGTTTAAGGGGCTTGATGCAATGGACCAGACGCTACGAACGGAATTGAAATGTCGTAAAATTTATGATATATGGTCAAAATATTGGCAGGTTCGGCCCTGTGGCATTCGCCGCGTGTAAAGGAAAGAGGTGCAAAATGGAAACGAGGAGCGGTTTTGACAGAAAGAAAATTTTGAAGGTCTTCCTGGGAAGCCTTTTGAAGCTCCAGAATGTGGAGCGGGGTTCCATATGGGTCAAGCAGGAGGATGTCTATACGTGCATTGAAGCCATCGGGGATGACAGCGACAAGGTCCTGGGGCTTTCCATTGGAAATGAAAAGCCGAGCATCGTGGGTTGGGTTATTGAAAACGGACGTATGACGGTCAGTAAGGTGGGGGAGGACCATCGACATTTTGGTGAAGCGGAAAAGGACGTAAAGATCAAAAGCAACCTGATCGTTTGTTTTCCCCTGATATTTGACACAGGAGAAGTCTATGGGGCCCTCGAACTCATCGATACCACCAACACGGGAAGTGATATCAATCTGGACAAAGCCTACCTTGAACTCATCGAAAACATCATTTCAGTGGGCTCCATTGCACTCAGCAAATATACCGCCTACACGAAGCAGATGGAAGAGAATAGGGCTCTTAAGGAAATCATCAACGGATTTCAGGCGCAGCCGCCGATCATTGGACAGGCAATACCCGTTCAGGAGGCCCTCCAAAAGACCAAGGTTTTCGCAAAATCGGACTATCCCGTTCTCATCACCGGTGAAAGCGGTACGGGAAAGGAGCTTTTTGCAAGAGAGCTTCACCTTCAGAGTTCGCGCAAGAACAAGCCGTTCTTAACCCAGAACTGCAGTGCCATACCGGAGAATCTTTTGGAAAGCGAACTATTCGGCTATATGAAGGGTGCGTTTACCGGCGCCAACCGTGACAAAAAAGGGCTTTTTGAGGCGGCTCACGGGGGGACGTTGTTTTTGGATGAAATCGGGGATATGCCCTATGGATTGCAGTCCAAAATGCTGCGGGTCCTGCAGGATGGCGAAATCAAGCCGGTGGGAAGCACTTCCGACAGAAGAATTGATGTGAGAATCGTCTCCGCAACCAATCTGGATCTGTCTAAGGCAATCGAGGAAAAGCGGTTTCGAGAAGATCTGTTTTATCGGTTGAATGTGCTCCCCTTGCACATTCCGCCCCTGCGGGAAAGAAAAGAAGATATCCCTTTACTGCTGGAACGGTTCATTGCCGTTGAAGCAAAGAAGTTGAATCTCAAACCGAAACGAATTTCTCAGGGAGCCCTGGAATATTTTATTCAACATCCGTGGAAAGGAAATATCAGGGAACTGGAAAACGTGGTGCGAAATGTCATGGTAACCGCATCAAAAGAGACGGTTGAAATAGAGGATCTCCCATCTTGGTTGATCGAGACGGTTCAGGAATGGAATCCTTCTTTGGTACATGACCGGGAACCGGAAACGGATAAACCGCTTTCCACGGAACCGGCGGCCGAGTCCCACGATGGATTTTCAGGCCACACATTCAAATCCCTGGAAGAATCCTACATCCTATACCTGCTTGAGAAGAACAGATGGAACATCAGTCGGGCCGCAGAGGATGCGGCCCTGAACCGCTCCACCTTTGATTCGCGGATGAAACGGCTGGGCATTCGCAAAAGCAGCCCTAATTGAAAAGGCATGGAGCAGGGTGGTTCTTTTGTAAAAGATGGGATTTTTCAGAAATCGGTCGAGAACAGCAGACCCTGTCGGCCGAGGCCAACTTCTCCGGTTTCTTCCGCATCCTGGGCCCCGGGCAGGGGGCCCTTGAAAAAATATCTTTTGAACATTCGATTAAAATCGGTCCATAGGCCTTCCTGCCGGTCTGTTTTCATAAAACGATCCAAACCGTTTATTTTTGCATCCAGGTCGTCCACCAGATGAAGGGCAAATGCTTCCTGGAACTTGGGTTCCTTGGGTGAGCCGAAATCGTATTGGCCGTGGTGGCTGAGAATCAGGTGTCGGAGCCTTATGGCCAGTTCATGGTCAAATTCCTCAATTGATCGCAATTTCTCGTCCACCATTGCCACGCCCAGGACAATGTGTCCCACGAGCCTTCCTTCATCCGTGTAATCGATGTTCAGATTCCAGGAAAATTCCCGGATTTTTCCCACATCATGAAGAAAAGCGGCGGTGATCAGCAAATCCTTGTTCAGTGACGGATAGTGATCAGCGACCATTGCTGCCAGGCGGCAGACCGAAAGGGTATGCTCCAGGAGGCCCCCCAGGTATGAGTGGTGAAAATTCTTGGCCGCCGGCGCTTTCCTGAAACGATCCATGAATTTTCGGTCTTTTAGGAATTGGTCAATGAGGGCCCTCAAATGGGTATTGTTGACCTGTTTCAAAAGGGCTCTTAGGGATCGCATCATCCCCGGAATATCGAACGGTGAGGTTTCCACGAACAACCCGGGATCCGGGGGGTCGTTAACGGGGCCCAGGTCAAAGACCGTCAGCTGAATCTGACTTTGATAGGTGTTTGTCTTGCCATTGATTTCAACAATATCCCCCTCACGGAAAAGGCCGGAAAGATGTTGGGCATTCTCCCAGACCTTGGCCGGCATCTCTCCCGTCTTATCGGCGAGAGTAAGGTTCAAAAACGGGTTTCCGTTGCGTGTGGTTGAAAGTCTCTTCGATTTTACCAGATAGCAACCGGAAACCCGCGTATCGGTTTTAAGACCTTCCACCCATAGATGCGGGTCTCCGGGACCATCCGCTGACGGATCAGTCATCAAAGTCCCCCGAAGGTCCCTTATCGGAATCGAGCGTGGCGGCCCGTTCTTTAATCTTCTCTTCCGTCCACTGGGCCGGATCTTCAATACGGGAGCTCTTGGGGCCCAGATCGTGGGAACCGGCCTCCATGATGGCCTCAAAAGCGAGGGGGGCAGTATCCTGCGCATTAAAGACCTGAGTCAGCAGGTCATAGACGAAATCTTCCACTCCCCGGACCATCCGTTCCCTGACGTCCCTGGGAAGGGCCAGAAGCTTGTTTTCAAAGGGGAGGTTCAGCTTTTTGTAGTTTCCCCCTTTTAGTCCCTTTTCCTGAGCGTAACCGACCATTTCACGCCAAAGGCCTTCGGTCATGCCGGCGTCGGGCATTTTGATGAAATCGCCGTTTTCATCCAGCATGGCGTTACCGAAATCATTGACTTTAACACCCCATGATATCATCTGAAGCGCCGTGGCCACATTGGCTTTGGTGGTATTGGTTTTTTGAACGATATTCCTGAGACGTTCCGAGTTGTTGCCTGAAGTGCCGTGCTGGGCCCCGGATATGTGGTACTTGGCAATGGCTTCATGGATTTCAGCGGTGAGCGGTACTTGAATCCCCTCATCACTCTGTTCAATGCCGTGAGTGGTACCGTTGTTCAGTGCAATCCAGTCCGGGAAGACATCGTTTGCATTGAGCCCTTGAATCAGGAACAACGCCTCGTCCGCGGTTGAAAGGCCCAGTTTCCCCTTGATTTCACCGATTTCCGTTTCATAACCGGCCCACTTTGGCAAATAGGAATTCAGTGACAGGTTGGCGAGAAGGTTTTCATCGTCCGGCATGTGAGAGGCATCGATGGCAATGGAAGTGATGCCCGCTTCAAATAGCGTGGGGATTTCCACTTTTGCCGATTCAACATCAGCCTCGCTTTTGATGCCGTAATGATCGGCATGAATTGCAACGGGAATGGTTATTCCCAGCTCATTCATAACAGCATCGGCCTGTCGGGCCAGATTCCAGTAGTTCACCGGGCAGTAGGCATTGGCCCCCCCTTCGGACTTGGCGATTTCCAAAATGATGGCGGCATTGGCCCGCTGGGCCGCCCGCAGTGCGCCGCGAATGACAAAATGGTTGCGGCCGTTTGCGGCGATGGTCATGGCCTTGCCCTTTCTCTGCATGGCGCGATCAACGACTTTGCCGCTTACGATGAGGGCTTTTGAATTGGGAAACAGGTGCACAATGTTGGGTGGGCGACCGATCTTCAGCACAGTTTCAAACTCTTCGGTGATGGTACCTTTTGTAAATGTCATTTTATTCCTCCTTTCATGTTTGATCCTTCATCTTTTCGACACTCTCTGTTTCCTTGCGGATTTTCTCCTGAAGGACGGCGTTATTGGAAGCAAGATCTTTGGATTTTCTTAAATGAAACATGGCTTTTTGGAATTTACCCGAATTTTTAAAAAAGACGCCGAAATTATAATGGGCCAATGCCAACTGGTTGTCCCTGCCGTAGCATACGCCGAGGTGATAGTATACATCGTTACGAACCGGCTTGAGATAGGAGAGCTTTTTAAAGATGCGAAGGGCTTTTTTGATATCCCCCGCTTCCTCGTAGATGCTGCCCATCAAAAAAAGTGAGGCCTTGTCACCGTGGTCCAGATCCAAAGCCGTTTCGAGAACCCGCTTTGCCTTTTTCTGCTGTCCGTCCATCAGATATGCTTCTCCGAGGGTTCTCAGGATGGGGAGAAACTCCGGCTGCTTTTCTCTGGCTTTCTTAAGCGCCATGATGGCGTCGGGATATCTGTTTTCCCGCATGTAGACAATGCCCAGACCCAGTTGGGGCAGCCAGGCTTCGGGTTCCTTTTGAAGGGCATCTTCAAATTTCTTCATTGCGTCGCCGGGTTCTTTGCAGATGGCCATGACGATGGTCTGAAATGCGGGATAAAGGGCTCTGAAATAGATCGCTTCCTTGCTGAGCATTGCAGGTTCATCGGTACTTGAAAGGGATTCCAGGTTGCTAATGCGTTCAGGTCCCGTGGGGTGGGTCAACAGATAGGGCGGTATTTGGCCTGATCCGATCCAACTTCCTTTTTGAATTTCCTGGAGGGCCCCGATCATCGCTTTGGAATCAAATGTGGATGGTTTGATGTATTTGTGGCTTAACTGGTCGGCCTGGCGCTCATCTTCCCGGCTGAAATGGTATTGTGCCTGCATTCCGGCGGCCATGGCCCCGGTCATGACCGCGGCGGCCAAAGGGCCGCCGATGAGTATGCCGGCCAAGATGCCCGCCAGGGTACCGATCCCGATATTCTTGGCCTGATCGATCCTTTTGGACAGGTGCCGTGCGGATATATGGGCGATTTCATGACACATCACCGCCGCCAGTTTATCCACCCGGTCCATGGCCTCAATGAGCCCGGAATAGAAGAAAATGTGGCCTCCGGGGCCTGCAAAGGCGTTTAGCGTTTCGTCACTGATGATATAGAAACGAAAGGGGAAAGGCCTGGTTTCAAGGGGCAGCAGCAGATAATGACCCAGGTCGTTGATGTATTTTACGGCAAAAGGGTCTGAAACCAGCTCATACTGATTCCGGACCTGAAAGAAGAAGGCCTGTCCCATTTTCCACTCGTCCTCGATTGAAAGGGCAAAGGCCTCTGATCGGAAGGTCATCGGTGACATAAAAAGTGAAGCGGCGATCATCAGGGAAATGATCCGGCGGTAACGTGTTCGATGTGTCATATCCAAACTCTTCCGTGTTCTACAATTCAAGATTTATTTCAGGGGCTTCGACCCAAAGCCCCTCCAGGTCGTAGAATTCCCGCACCGGTTGGTAGAAGATGTGAATGACCACTTCGCCGTAGTCCAGCAATACCCACCGTGATTCCGGTTCCCCCTCGATGCCGTATGGGGTTATTCCCTTCTCTTTCAGCGTTCTTTGAAGGTGCCTGGAAATGGCCTGTACCTGTCTGGTGGAATTGCCACCCGTTATAAGAAAATAGTCCGCCACCGTTGTCAGATCTTCAACATGAAGCAGTATGGGATCAACGGCTTTTCTTTCAAGAATGGTCGTGAGGCACAGCTTCGCTTTTTCGATGGGAGTCATTACTCAAATAAAATCCTTTTTCCATGATGTATGCTCTTACGGCTTCGGGGACGAGAAAACGGATCGATCTGTTCTCTTTTACCATGTTTCTGATCTTTGTCGAGGATATTTCCAACCGGGTGGGTGTTACGGGAATAATTAATTTACCGGACGGGGCCACAAAATGATGCCGGGGATCTTTTCCGGAAGCTCTAATGCCAAGATCGTTAAATATGGCATTGAGGTTACGGTTTTTGTGCCCGGCCCGGGAGAGAACCACAAAATGGGCATAATCAAAAAGGCTTCTGTAGTTACGCCATGTTTTGATTTCCAGGAAAGCGTCCGTTCCAAGAATAAAAAAGAGTTCCGCGGTTGGTCCGAAAATCTGATGCAGTTCCCGAAGGGTTTCGATGGAATAGGAAAATCCCGCTCTTTTCCCTTCCAAATCCATGGTTTCCAGCAGTTGGGAGCCGTCCGTTCCCAGACGGGTCATGGCCAGTCTGTGATGAAAAGGTGTGATGCGGGCATTGGTTTTATGCGGCGGCAGGGCAGAAGGGATCAGGTAGACCTTTTCAAGCTTAAGACGCTGACCGATCTCTTCGGCGGAACGAAGGTGTCCCAGATGAATCGGATCAAAGGTGCCGCCGAGGATACCCAGTTTCAAACAAAACTCCTATTTTCTTGTTTGCCCCTGACCATAGACCACAAATTTGGTGGTGGTTAATTCTTCAAGGCCCATGGGTCCGAAAGCATGGAGCTTGGACGTATTGATGCCGATTTCAGCACCCAGACCCAGTTGATTCCCGTCGTTAAACCGGGTGGACGCATTCACCAGCACCACGGAAGAATCGACCTGGGCCAGGAAGCGCTGTGAACGGTCATAGTCGTTTGTGATGATGGCTTCCGTATGTTGGGATCCATGGGTTTCGATATGATCAAGCGCTTGATCCATGCTCCCCACTACCCTAACCGCCAGTATGAGGTCAAGGAATTCCTCGGGCCAGTCAGATTCGGTGGCCGCAACTGCCCCCGGCACCAGTTTCAAGGTTTTGGGGCACCCCCTCAGTTCAACGCCGGCTTTTTGGAATTCATCCGCCATTTGAGGAAGGAACTTTTGTGCGACCGCTTCATGGACCAGCAATGTCTCAAGGGCGTTACAGACACCCGGCCTTTGTACCTTTGCGTTAAGACAGATGCCTACGGCCATGTCGAGGGATGCTGATTGATCAACATAAATGTGGCACACACCCTTGTAGTGTTTCAGTACCGGAATCCGCGAATGTTCGGAGACGAAACGGATCAAGCTTTCTCCGCCTCTGGGAATGATGACATCAATTTCATCTTCCATGCTGATGAGGGCGTTGACGGAAGCTCTTTCCGTGGTGGGAATCACCTGCACTCCCTTTTCGGGAATCCCCGCTTCATTCAAGGCTTCAGCCAGCAGTTTTCCCAGGATCAGGTTTGAATGGATGGCCTCCGAACCCCCTTTCAGTATAACGGCATTACCGGATTTGAGGCACAAGGCCGCGGCATCCACCGTGACGTTGGGGCGGGATTCAAAGATGAAGCCGATAACCCCTAAAGGGATCCGAACCCGCCCCACCATCAGGCCGTTGGGGCGCTTCCACATGCCCGGTACGGCGCCCACGGGATCGGGCAATGCAGCCACCTCCCGAAGCCCCTCAGCCATGGCGCCAATGACGGCATCGTTCAGCGTCAGCCGATCTATCATGGCGGAAGAAAGCCCCGCGCTATGGGCCGCTGAGAGGTCCTTTTGGTTTTCCGCTGTAATGGCTTCCTTCCGAGCAACCAGTTTCTCGGCCATCCTATGAAGGGCATCGTCTTTTTGCCCCTGCCCGAGGCGCCTCAAATCCCTCGTTGCCGCTTTGGCATCACGGGCCATGGTATGAATCATGTTTTCAATCGACATGCCGCATCTCCTTCATCCATTTGTGCCGTCAGCACAAGATTATTTCTGTGGATTACCTCATCATCGTGTTTAAACCCCAGAATAGACTCGATTTCAGTGCTTTTGGCCCCCATAATCTTTTTAATGTTTCCCGAATGATAACTGACCATTCCCACCGCTACCGGCTCGCCTTCCTCATTGATCAACAAAACGGAATTGCCCAGGCTGAACTGACCCCTCACATCCTTGATGCCCGAAGGGAGAAGGCTTTTTCCCTTTTCAACAATGGCGATTTCGGCGCCGCGATCGATTAGCAGTTCTCCTTTGGGCGCTTTTGTGAATGCAATCCAGTGCTTTCGGCTGCAGAGGGAAACCGGTTCCGGTAAAAAGAGGGTTCCTTCCGCCCGACCGTCAAAAAGGTGCTTGATGATGCCGGGCTTGAGCCCGTTGGCGATAATGGTGGGAACGCCGGCAAGCGCCACGTTCTTGGCGGCCCTGATTTTGCTCCCCATACCTCCTTTTCCAAGAAAGCCGGGTATGGTGTTGGCGGACTTGGCAATCCTGCGATCAACTTTTTCCACAACGGGTATCAGACGCGCATCCGGGTGATGTCTCGGGTCTTTATCAAAAAGGCCGTCGATATTGGTCAGGTTAATCAGGAAATCGGATTCGGAAAGGTTCGTCACCATGGCGCTCAGGTTGTCGTTGTCTCCGAACTTTATTTCATCCACCACCACCGTATCGTTTTCGTTGACAATGGGGATGATGTGCCAGGACAGAAGGGTGAAGATCGTGTTGCGGGCATTCAAATACCGGCGACGATGGGTCAGGTCGTCACGGGTCAAGAGAAGCTGCCCAACCCGATGACCGTACACTTCAAAGGCGTTTTCCCATGCCCTGATGAGATGCCCCTGCCCCACTGCGGCCGTTGCCTGTTGTTCGGATACGGAACGGGGTTTGCGGGTCATTTGCAGTTGGCGAATCCCCGCTGCGATGGCGCCTGAAGAAACAAGGATAACCTCTATCCCCGATTTCTTGAGTGCGCTGATGTCAGCGCTTAAGCCATACATGACCGGCAGGTTCAGGCCGTCCTTTGCGGTCAGGACGCCACTGCCGATTTTGATCACAATCCGCTTCACTGATTTCAGGAGTTCGGTTCTGGTGTTTCTGTCTGCCGTCATTTTGTTAACATCTTTTTCGCCGTCTGCTCCCTTTTTGGGTAGTTGGCGGAGATTAGCCGGATCAATTGGTCGATTCCTTGGCCGGTCAGGGCCGAGATACAGACGGATTCAATATCAATCCTGTCCAGGGTCTTCCTCAGTCTCCGGATCTTATTGTGCTCGGATTCAAGAAGATCGATCTTATTAATTACCACAAAGTACGGTTTTTGAGCAAGACGGCTTGAATAGGCGGCCATTTCTTGTCTAAGCATGTTGAAATCATTCAACGCATCCGTTTCCAGCAAACGGGTTGCATCCAGGAGATGGAGAAGCAGTTCAGTCCTTTCAATATGCTTCAAAAACCGATGCCCCAGGCCACGGCCAATGCTTGCCCCTTCCACGAGTCCCGGAATGTCGGCGACGACCAGCGTCTCCCCATCATCAAAGTTCATTACCCCCAGATTGGGGACAAGGGTCGTGAAGGGGTAGCCTCCCACCTTGGGCCGTGCCTCGGTCAGACGGGAAAGGAGGGTCGATTTGCCGGCGTTGGGAAGGCCGACCAATCCCATGTCAGCCAGAAGCTTTAGGGTCAATTTGAGTTTCAGGGTTTTTCCGGGAAGGCCGGGTTGCGCATATCTGGGCGCACGATTGGTTGGTGTGGCAAAATGCTGGTTCCCTTTTCCGCCTTTTCCTCCAGGAATGAGAACGATTTCCTGCCCATCAAGAATCAAGTCGGCCAAAATACGGCCTGAATCAGCTTCTTCTATGAGGGTCCCCACGGGGGTTTCAATGATGCAGTCCGCACCGCCCGCGCCGGATTTGTTTTTGCCCCTTCCAGGTTGGCCGTTTTGAGCGCTTAAGCGTCTTTTGGATCGGTAATCTTCTAGGGTGAAGTGTTTTCGGGTGCTTCTGGCGATGACATTTCCGCCATCGCCGCCGTCGCCACCATCGGGTCCGCCTTTGGGGATGAATCTTTCTCTTCTGAAGCTCGCGCAGCCACCACCTCCGTCTCCGGATCTGGCCGTGATGACGGCTTCATCTAAGAATGCCATTAGAGTTAACCCGTTGGAGGCAGATGGCCGTTTTGTGAGATTATGGGGCGTAGACGCTGACCTTTTTCCGATCCTTGCCCAACCGTTCAAAGGTGACAATGCCGTCAATCTTGGCAAAAATGGTATAGTCCCTGCCGAGGCCCACGTTCTGCCCCGGGTGGATGTGAGTCCCCCTCTGCCTGACGATGATGTTTCCGGCATTCACTTTCTGCCCGGAATAGCGCTTGATGCCCCGTCTCTGCCCGTTGCTGTCTCTTCCGTTTCTGGAGCTGCCGCCCGCTTTTTTATGTGACATGGTCTTTGCCCTTCCTAGTCCTGATTAAAGGTCCGATTCAATGTCGCCGATTTTGACGAGGGAAAAATGCTGGCGGTGGCCATTCTTGCGTCGGTATCCTTTGCGCCGCTTATATTTGTAGATCAGCACTTTTCGGTTCTTTCCCTGACCGGTTATCCGGCCGGCCACCTTTGAGTTCTCAAGAAAGGGTTGACCCACTTTGACGGTTTCGCCATCCGATGTGAGGAGAACCTGATCAAACAGTACCGTATCACCCACTTTTCCCGGCAGTTTTTCAACGCGAATCTCATCGCCCGTGGCAACCCGATATTGTTTCCCGCCAGTCTTTATGACCGCATACATAACGCTGTCTCCTTCCGAATAAAATTGAATTGGTAACTATAAAAGTTCTCTCTTCTTGAGTCAAGTAGAAAATAGCGTCTGATTTATTTGAAAGGTTGCCGGCGCTTGAAATCAGGAACAAACGAAGGCCGGTTCCGTAAGCACTCCACGGGAGATTCGGGAAACTGTATGAACATCCTTTCAAATCCCAACTGTTTCGCGTGGTCAAACACCGCTTCGAATTCCGCCGGCGCAAGGGTGCGATTCAATGCCGGGAGTTCATTCTTGATCACAGGGTGGTACTGAGACATAAGACTCAGCGGCAGACGGGAGCCGAATTCAATGAAAAGCATGGTCAACGCGTTGATGGAATTCTCGACGAAGCCCGGCAGAATCAGGTGCCTCACCATGACCCCTCTGGTCGAAGGTATTTTTTCAGAAACATGTGAATCCAGAAACCCTTTCTGGCCGACCATTTCGGAGATGGCGTTGATGCCAATTTGAGGATAGTCGCTGCAACCGGAAAGCCTTCCCGCCAGGGAGGAATCCGCATATTTGAAGTCCGGCAGATAGATGTCGACATATTCTTCAACCCGTTTGAGGACCGGAACGGACTGATATCCTGAAAAGTTGAAGATGGTGGGAATTGGGGCAGATTCCTTTTTCAAACGGCGGATCAATTGCACCACATGGGGCAGGAAATGATCCGGCGTTACGAAATTCAGATTATGGACCGATTTAAGAAGGACCATTTTTCTGATCTTTTGAAGCAGTACATCAGTGGATACCGTTCGGCCCACGCCGTCATGGGAAATCTGGCGATTCTGGCAGAATCGGCATTTCAGACTGCACCCTGAAAAAAACACGGTACCGGACCCGCGGGTCCCTGTAATAGGCGGTTCCTCTCCGAAATGGGGTCCCACGTACGCCACACGAGGCTGATCGGTTTCTCCGCAGAATCCGGTCCCTGTTCCAGGTTTTTTAAGCGTTCGGTCGATCCCGCAGCCCCGTGGACAAAGGTTGCATGACTGATAACTTTCGGTTAAATCCATACTTGCACGAACAATAGATTTGATCTCGAAACAGGCTCAGGCAATATGTGCGATATCGAGCCCACATGTCAACGGGAAATCGTTATGACCTGATTACTTTTTCAACATATTCATAAAAACGCGCTTGACGAAATTAATTTAATGTGTAACATGTGTGTTGTGAAAAATATCACAACAATTCCGTCCGGTTCACAATGACATTGAATGTTGTTCAACACAATTATGAACCGACCATATAGGATCAGAATGAAGGAGGAACAATCCATGAAAAACGGAAGAATAGCAGTACCGAGCATGGCCCCAGGGGGTCTTGAAGGGGAAAGATCAGGCCATTTTGGACATTGTGATTTGTTTACTTTTGTTGATGTGGAAGACGGTGAGGTGAAACAGGTTACCACCATTCCAAATGGAGAACATGTGCAAGGCGGGTGCATGGTTCCCGTCAATCTGCTTGCCAGCCACAATGTAAATGCCTTGATTGTCGGCGGTATCGGAATGAGACCGCTCATGGGGTTCAAACAGGTCGGCGTGGAAGTGTTCTATGACGCAACCCGCCCCCAAATCAGACCGGTGGTGGAAGATCTCATTGCCGGAAAACTTCCGATCATCGGCGATGATCAGGTGTGTGGTGGCGGCGGTGAGGGCCACGGCAATTGCGGCAACCATTGAGCAGTCAGGGCACTGACGGGCAAAATCTGAAGAAAAGGATCGTTTTTATGGAGAATGACAGACCCAAAGACGATATCTACGTGATGCTTTCGGAATCCGGTTATGCGGACAAGGCCATTGAATATTTTCAGAACCAGAACAATCTGGGGACCCTTGAGAATGCCGATCACTGTTTTGATCTGACCGGGCCTTGTGGAGACACCATGAAGATCACCATGAACGTCATCGGTGATCGCATAGAAGACGCCAAAATACAGGTGATGGGGTGTCCCGGCGCCGTGGCATCCGGCAGTGCCGCGGTCGCCCTGGCCAAGGGAAAAACCCTTGATGAGGCCGCTTCGCTGACCCTCGAAGAGCTCTACAAAGAACTTGAAAAAATGCCCGAACAAAAAGTACATTGTGCCCGTCTGGCCATCAAAACCCTTCAAAAGGCGGTGGCGCAATATCGGGAAGAGCACCCAAGCAAAGGGGCAGATGAAAGGGGGGGTGTTCAGTGAAAATTGCGGTGACCTCCAAGGGCGTTGACCTTGATTCCTCGGTGGATCCCAGATTCGGGAGGGCCGCCTATATCCTGGTGGTCGATTCGGCGACCCTTTCATTCCAAGTGTTGGACAATAGTGAAAACGCCAATGCGTTTAAGGGGGCGGGCATTCAGGCCGCCAGAATGGTGAGCGAAGCGGGCGCGGATGTTCTTTTGACGGGACACTGCGGCCCAAATGCCTTTAAGGCCATGAAAGCGGCCAAAGTGGGTGTGGCCAATGATGCAACGGGGATGGTGCGTGAAGCCGTAGCGGCTTATGAAAATGGAGAAATGCCTTTGGCGGAAAATGCGGATGTCGAAGGCCAGTGGTAGCGATAGGAGGAAACCATGCCGATTTTTGAGTTCGAGTGTCTGGACTGCGGCCAGAACACGGAGATATTGATGGCCAGAAACGAAACAGATCTGGTTGCCTGCGGGAATTGTGGCGGCAAAAACCTCAAGAAACTGTTGTCGGCACATGCGCCCGTCAGCGCTTCCGGGCGATTCCCTGAAAATGCCGCGGATCGCTGCTGCGGTTCCGAAGGGCCCGCTTCGGGATGTGCGGGTCCTGGCAGTTGTTGCGGCAGGGCCTGATCCGGGTTTCCCTTTTTCGGTTTGTTGACCAACCCATAACACCCCTTCTCGCGCCAAGAATGCCTCAAACCTTCAGTGAGGAGGGACGAAGGTCGGCTCCTTAATCCAATTCATAACACAGCTTTTTGCGCAAGGGGATTCTGTGTTGACAATCCCGAATTCGAAGTGATTGGCGCATGGATGGTTCTATTCGTTTAGAATGTAAGGGAAAGGGGGTGAAACGGCCAATTCATTGGAAATGCGGCTTTTCAGTTCAACATTCTGATCTCGACACCATTTAAAGCAAAGGGGGGATCCATGGAAGACGTGACAAGAAGGGAATTCGTGAGGAATTTGGCCATTGGCGGCGCCGTGTTGGGGCTGGGAAGTGCGGTTTTAAGTAAACCGGTGAAAGCTCTGGCCAGCGGTCGGCACGACATCGGTCAGTGCAAAAGCGTCAGAATAAAATGCATTTCCGAGCTGGGATGGTTTGACAGCAAGAAGCTCATTGGCCAGATGAAGGCTGCTGGGGGCCCCAAGACGAATCAGTGGGTAATCCCCTGGGATCCAAAGAACGCGGCCGGCAGTTGCACGCTCATCGATATGGAAACACTGGATGGCAGGCACCACAAAATGCTTTTGGATACGGGGTGGAACCCGGACTACATGGACGAGTGCTTCAAGCGGGAAGGTATTGACAAAATGCTGAAAAATGGTGAAATAGAAGCGCTCATTATCAGTCACGAACACTTGGATCATTACTGGGGGCTTGAAACAACGCTAAAATACAATCCGGACATCAAAGTCATTATTCCCAGTACTTTCTATCCGGAGGGGACATTCTATCTGAGGGGAACCGAATATTTTGTGCCCGGCGCGCGCAACAGGATTCCGCATCGGGGGGAACTGGTCAAGTGTGAGCCCGGCAAAGTGAATAAACTCCATGATGGCTGTGCACTGGTGGCCTTTGATCTACCCATTGTCATCCGTGTGAGGGGTGAGCAGTCCCTTTATTTCAATGTGAAAGACAAGGGCATGGTGTGTGTTACCGGCTGCTGTCATCAGGGTATTCTGACCTTCGCGGATTTCGCGGCGGAGAAGATCCTGGGAGGGGACAACATGTATGGTGTTTACGGCGGTCTTCACATAGCCCCTTTCGGCCCCATAAATCCAGAACGGGAATTTTTGATCAAAGGAATGGGGAAATACAATTTCAAGAAAATAGCGTGCAATCACTGCACCGGCCTGGCCGCTGTCGAAAAAATGATTGAACTGGGATACCCGGTGGCCAAGGGGACTGCCCGATTCGGCTCCAAGAGCGATCTTTGTGTCGGAAACGGCGATGAGGTGACCTTCGGGTGATGAACCGCGTGAATTCATCCCGTGGCGGGAAAAAAGGCGTTTGCCGCCGCTCTTAGATTAGAATTCCTGCGAACGATTTTTTGCCCACCGGATTCCACCGGGACTCCGGTGGGATCGATCGCATGCGATAACGAGGACATAAGATGGATATCAAAAGAATCGAATCGATTCTCGGGAGGTTTCCACGGCCAAAAGGAAACCTCATTGCCATCTTGCACGAAATGCAGAACGAATACCACTATTTGCCTGAGGAAGAGCTTCGGTATGTGACCAAAAAGACCGGGGTCGCCCTTTCCCAGGTTTACAGTATTGCCACCTTCTACAATCGCTTCACCTTGAAGCCCAAGGGTGAGCATCAAATCTGCGTTTGTCTGGGCACCGCCTGCCATGTGAAAGGTGCGCAGAAGGTGATGGATGCACTGGAGCGCTCCCTCTGCATCCGTGAAGGAGAAACCACGGATGATCTCAAGTATTCCCTGGAAGCGGTTCGCTGCATCGGCGCTTGCAGCCTGGCGCCGGCCGTGGTGATCGATGAAGAGACCTATCGGGAAATGACACCCAAGAAAATGGTAAAGACCCTGAAGCGATACAAATGAACCAAAACCGGTGGATGCAGGTCCATGAAGGCAAATAATCGTCCAGAAGAGGTCGTCATCAGTGTGTGTGCTGGAACGGGAGGCGTTGCGGCCGGTGGCATGGAAGTTCTTCAGTCCTTTGAGAACGCCTTGAGCGACGCAAATGTCACGGCGCGGTTGAAACGGCGCTGCCGAAAGGTGGGCTGTCGCGGTTTCTGCGCGAAAGATGTGCTTGTGGACGTCGATATGGACGGGCAGGTGAGTACCTACCAATTCGTTACCCCTGAAAAAGCCCTTCGGATTGTCAAAGAGCATGTGATGGAAGGAACGCCGGTAACGGAGTGGCTGGCAGGGGAGGAATACGAAAAATTCCACCGGTTGCAGCGGAAACTGCTGCTGGCACATCTCGGTAAAATCGACCCTGAATCCATCAAAGAATATGAAGAAAGGGGAGGATATGGGTCGGCTCACAAGGCGCTCACAATGGCGCCGGATCAGATCATCTCCGCAATCAAGGCATCAGGGCTGCGCGGACGGGGCGGCGGGGGATTTCCCACCGGCGTCAAATGGGAAAGCTGCCGAAGAGCCAAGGGAAAGATCAGATATGTGCTCTGTAATGCCGATGAAGGGGATCCGGGGGCTTTCATGGACCGGTCCATCATTGAAGGCAACCCCCACGCGGTTATCGAGGGAATGATCATCGGCGCATACGCCATTGGTGCGTCGGAAGGCTATGTCTATATTCGTGCCGAGTACCCGTTGGCAGTGGAAAGGCTTCGCATTGCTCTGGCCGATGCGCGAGAAAGGGGGTATCTCGGAAGGGGAATTTTTGGTCAGGATTTCGATTTTGACGTACGGATTTTTTTGGGAGCAGGGGCTTTCGTGTGCGGTGAGTCAACGGCACTTATGACCTCCATTGAAGACAAGGCCGGAGAACCGAGACCCAAATACATTCACACCACCGATCGGGGGCTGAGAGGTGCGCCCAGTAATCTGAACAACGTGGAGACCTGGGCCACCATACCCATTATCATTGAAAAGGGCGCTGCCTGGTTTTCGGGGATCGGCAGCGAAAAAAGCAAAGGCACCAAAATATTCTCTCTCGTGGGCAATATCAACAATACGGGCCTCGTGGAAGTGCCCATGGGGATTTCCTTGCGGGAAATCATCTTTGACATCGGGGGTGGTATTCCGGAGGGAAAAGCATTCAAGGCGGTGCAGACCGGCGGCCCCTCGGGAGGATGTATTCCCGAGGAATTCCTGGACATGCCGGTGGATTTTGAGAACCTGGCGAAGGCCGGTTCCATCATGGGATCGGGCGGCATGATCGTCATGGACGAAGAGGCCTGCATGGTGGATGTGGCCAAATATTTCATTGAATTCTGCCTTGATGAGAGTTGCGGCCAGTGCACCCCCTGCAGGGAAGGTTTATCTCATATGGCCCGTCTCTTAAAGGATATTACAGAGGGTCACGGATCTGAAAGCCATCTGGGGATGCTGGAAGAACTGTGCAATCTGTTGGTGGATACGTCCCTCTGCGGACTTGGGAAGAGCGCTCCCAATCCGGTACTCTCCACGCTCAGGTATTTCCGTGATGAGTACATGGCGCATATTAAGGAGAAGCGCTGTCCCGCAAAGGTCTGCAAGGCATTGCTCACCTACACCATAGATCCTTCAAAATGCACGGGGTGTACGGTGTGCAGCCTCAATTGCTCAGTGGGGGCAATTACCGGAGAGAAAAAGACGCCCCACCATATCAACCAGATGGTTTGCATCAAGTGCGGCCTGTGCTTTGAGGGCTGCAAATTCGAAGCAATAGAAAAGGAATAATCCGGCGAAAGACCGGCGCTATGGAAGAAATCGTCCAGATGGTCATCAACGGCAAGGAACTGGAGTTTCCCTCGGGAATCACCGTCCTGGAGGCAGCCCAAAGAGCGGGCATCGATATTCCGACCCTTTGCCATCACAGAGCCCTGGACCCGGCGGGGCTCTGCCGGCTTTGTATTGTGGAAGTGAGTGGGAGTATTCGACATGGAATCCGGGTATCCTGTATCCAGGAGGTCAAGGACGGATTGATTGTGGAGACCGACACCGATCGCATCAGGCGAAACCGGTCCCTGTTGCTGGAATTGTTCCTGGCCCGGGCCCGTGACAGCGTTGAGATTATTGATCTGGCAGCCAAATTCGGTGTCTCCGCAAGCCGCTTTGAAACGGGCGTATGCGATGAATGTGTCCGCTGCGGCCTCTGTGTGCGCGTTTGCAGAGAGAAGATTGGGGCCCAGGCCCTTTCATTTTCGGGACGCGGGTACGATCGCCACGTGAGCACGCCCTTTGACCGCCTCTCAGACGATTGTCTCGGGTGTGGGGCCTGTGCCCAGATGTGTCCCACCCATGCCATTCGAATGGATGATCGTGGAAACCAGAGAAGGATCTATAGTTGGGGCCAGGTGTTTGCTCGGTTTACCCTTGAACCCTGTGACGCCTGTGGCCGTCCCTATGCCCCGCAGAAATACATTGATCATATTCAAGAGAAGAACAAGACGCGCGGCGGATTTCAGACCGGCGGAAGGCTTTGCCCGGAATGTGAAAGAAAAGAAATGGCACAAAAGAGAAGTAAGCTCACAAGATTTCGTTAGAATTGAGGCTAGACGGAAATGACGGATCACTCAAAAGACCAGGTGAAAAACCTTCAAAAAGAGATTTTGCTGAAAAATGACAGTTACGGCGCCGCGGCCTTTGATCGAATGCTCAATCCCTGTTACCGCGGCTCCCTTGGAAATCCGGACGGGTATGCCCGTGTCACCGGTCCCTGCGGCGACACCATGGAGATCTATCTGCGTTTTAAAAATGAGCGTATAAATGAGGCGGCATTTGAAACGGACGGGTGCGGATCAAGTGCGGCATGCGGGTCCTTTGCGGCGGAAATGGCCCTTGGAAAGACGCCGGACGAACTCCTTGAGGTAACGGGGGATCGAATTCTTGAAAGGATGGGAGGAATGCCGGAAAAAGAACAGCACTGCGCTTTTCTGGCCGGGGAGACCCTTCAGGAGGCCCTTAGCGATTATATGATCAAGCTGACTTCCGGCGGCAGAAAGAAATAGCCGTGATCCGGAAAGGCTCCGCCCACTTCTTCCAAACCCATTAAAAAAACTTGCACAAATCCGAAAATTCAATATGATTCTGTGTGCAGCCATGGCGGAATCGGGAAGGTTTCCGTCCTTTTCCTGCGTTGTCTTCTGTCGTCCTCTAATGTGAGAAATTAACATGTCCAAGCCCGTCTGTCCCGTAGCCGATACCATTGAGAAGCTGGAAAAAATCATTTCAGACGGTCATCTCAAACATGCCAGATGCCGCTTTCTGGCCGAAGAGATATTGAAACTCATGGAAGATGTGTCGTCCGGAAGAGGCGGACAGGAACACATCCCCACCATGGAGTCCCTGGCGATTACCCTTGAAAAGGAGGGCCCGGATGAAGCGTGCAGAGACACCGGGGCCATGCTCTCATCCGTTCTTTTAGAACACCATGAGGTGTTTAAGAGCCATCTCGATACGCTCATCTGTCCGGTGACCGACTGCGCAAGACTCATCCCCGCCCCATGCCAAATGGCATGCCCCGCCGGGATCGATGTTTCAAGCTATGTGACACTGATTGGGCAGGGCCGTGACGCCGATGCCATCGATTTGATTCGAAAGGACAACCCCTTTCCATGGGTTTGCGGTCTGATCTGTACAAATCCCTGTGAATTCATGTGTGTGAGGGGCCGGATCGACGAGCCCATCTCCATCAAATACATGAAAGCCTTCGCCGCGGAAAGGGCCATGTCCGACGGGCAGTATCGGAATCCGGAAAAGGCGCCGCCCAAAAACCGGAAGGTATGTATCATCGGTGCGGGTCCGGCAGGGTTGAGCGCCGCTTTTTTCCTGGCTTTGAAAGGATATGGGGTGACGGTGGTGGATGCGCTCCCCATGGCAGGCGGCATGATGATGGTCGGGATTCCCCGGTATCGGCTTCCCAGAGAAGTCATTGACCGCGAGGTATCCATGATCGAAGAACTGGGGGTTGAATTCCGGTTCAATACAACTGTCGGCAAAAACGTTCAATTCGATCAGTTGAAATCCGAGGGTTTCGAGGCCTTTCTCATTGCCATCGGGGCCCACGATTCGCACAAGCTGGGAATTGAGGGCGAAGACGAATATCCCCAGGTGGTCGATGCCATCAGCTTTTTGAGACGTGTTGCCTTGGGTGACCGGCGAAAGCCGGGACGCAGGGTCGCCATTCTGGGTGGGGGCAATGTGGCAATTGACGCGGCCAGAACATCCGTCAGATTGGGGTGCGAGGAGGTGACCATCGTTTATCGCAGGTCCCGTTCCGATATGCCCGCCAATGACGAGGAGGTGGAGCAGGCTGAGGAGGAACGGGTTGGCTTTTCTTTTCTGACCGTTCCCGTGGCGGTTGTCGGCCAAAATGGCAAGGTTACGTCCTTGCGCTGTGTCAGGACCGAGCTGGGTCCGGAGGATCATAGTGGCAGGAGAAGACCGGTGCCCGTTGCCGGCAGTGACTTCGAAATGACGGTGGACGCGTTGATTTCATCCATTGGCCAGCGGGTCGATCCCAGCGGCTTTGAATCCCTGGGAGCCCTTCAGTGGACACAGAGGGATACGGTCAAGGTGAACGCCATCACCATGGAGACCGCCATACAGGGTGTTTTCGCCGCAGGGGATGCGGTGTTGGGGCCTGCCACCGTGGTTGAGGCCATCGGTGGCGGAAAGCGGGCGGCGGATGCCATTGACCGATATCTATCGGGAATTCCCCAGCCCAAAATGCGACCGGTGCCGGTGCGCAGGGATCGGGTTGAATTCATCGAAGTTCCGGCTTCCACCAAGATGTCGCTGGAGCGGCCTCAGATGCCCATGCTGAATGACGAACGGCGTCGCGTAACGTTTCAACAAGCGGAATTGGGATACACGGAGAACACCGTCAGGGAGGAAGCCAGACGGTGCCTCAGGTGTGATGTATGTATCCGCTGCGGCACCTGTATGGACATATGTCAAAATAAAATGGACATTGATGCACTGAAATTCGGATATTTGAACTTCGATCGCCAGGATTCCACCGACTTCAGGGTCACCGCGGAGCGTTGTATTCTGTGTGGCGCCTGTTCGGCCAACTGTCCTACCGAAGCCATGTCCATGATCGATAGGAAGGAAGAACGAATTCTAAGGCTTTGCGGGACTATTTTGAACCGGTTGAAGGTGGAGCGCTGTGAAACCTGCGGCAAGGTGGTGGGAACGGAACGATACCATGATTACATCACCCGGCGCATAGCGGGAATGACACCCAAATCCCAGAAGGAACTGCTCTGCCTGGATTGTGCAAGGGAATCTTCAGCCAGGCGTCACGTGGATATGTTACCGCCCAAAATAACCAATTAGGGGAGAACCGGTATGAGTTTTCGAAGGGGAGACCGAGTGGAGGTTTTTCGGAAATCACAGGATGAGCATTGGCAGCCGCACATGGACTATTTTGTGGGTCTTCACGGCATTGTCACTGATCCGGATACGGTCAAGAATGACCCGGAAGCGCTCATCGAGGTGACCCTGGACGGGGAAGGAACCCACCGTTTTCCACAAGACTGCCTCCGGATCCTATAGATTCATGACTTCATGGCTGCTGGATATAAAACGTCACGGGCCACCTGAGCGGCAAAGCGCTTCCTCCGGGTGGTGGGGAGTTTCTCCGCAATTCCGAACTCCAGACATTCCGTGAGGCATTTGGTGACACAGGCGGGCTTGAGACCCAGATCCAGCCGGTCTTTGCAATAGTCGCATTTCACCGCTTTGGCCGTCACGGGATTCCATTGACAGGCCCCCCAGGGGCATGCGGTGATACAGCTTTTGCACCCGATACAAAGGGTGGGCTCGATAAACACAATTCCGTCGCTGTTCCGTCGCTGGATGGCGCCCGAAGGGCAGACGCTCAAGCACCATGGTTCCTCGCAGTGGAAGCACGGCATAAACACAAATCGCACTTGCGGGATGTTTTTGAGTTGCACGGGGCCCACCGACATGTTTTTACACAAGACCGGCCCCACCGGTAGGTTCTTGTTGGTTTTGCAGTGGATTTCACAGGCCAGACAGCCGATGCAACGCTCCGAGTCTTGCAGTAGATAGTACTTGCTCATGTTCCTTCTCAAAAGGGTACGGGTTTTTCTGTTTTTCTTAGTTTTCAGGCCTTTGTAACGGTCACCACCGTCTCCGTCAGCGTGTTTGCGCCGCCGGCGGGATCATAGGATGTCAGCATGCCTTTCATGAGCCGTTGATCGGCCATCCCCTTATTGTAGGCACGGGTCTGCAATGGCACGGTTCTTCCGAATCCGTGAACCATGAAGGCTGCCTCGGGATGGATGAAATCGGTGAGTTTCACCTTGCCCACGGCTACGGCCCCGTTGCAGGAGACCTTAATGGTATCGCCGTCGTCGATCCCCAGTTCCTGAGCCACGCTGCCGTTGATCCAAAGGGCGTTCTCGGGCATCAGTTCATTAAGCAGGGGGTTGTTGGTGCTCTGGGCGTGGGCGAGAAAACCCACCCGTCCGAAAACCAGGTTGAACTGGCCGGGTTCCTTGGCCGGAGGTTCGTAAAACGGCGCAAAACTGGCAAGACCCGCCTCGGAGAGCACCGATGACACAAATTCTATTTTGCCGGAAGGGGTTTTAAACCCCAAATCCCCGTCGCGGTCCCGTTTGATCGCCTTTTCCGCCAGGCTGATCACACCCTTGCGCCTCAATTCGTCCAATCCCACTTCCGTGTCTTTCAACTGGAATTGCCAGATTTCTTCAAGATTCTCAAAATCAAGGGCCTCACCTTTCCCTAAACGCCTCAGAATCTCCCTGAAAATCCACCAGGCGGGCCGGGTTTCAAAACGTGGGGCGATGCACTGGTCTCTGATATGCAGATTCGGCTTGGCGCCGCTCTTCTCGGCGATAATATTGCCGCGTTCCAGATACGTTGCTTCAGGTAAAATAACGTCGGCGTACCAGGCGGTTTCAGAATAGTTCACATCGATGGCGACCAAGAGTTCCAGCCTGTCCAGTGCTTCTTTTATGGCCTCGGGATCGGGCAGACTGCTTAAGGGGTCGTGACGGTAGGCAAAATAGGCGCCCACCTGATACGGCTCACCGGACATGAGTGCCGGAAAAAGGAGATGCAGAAGGCCAGGACCCTTGTCCCAGTGCTTGAATTTGGTGCCGATTTGATCCACGCGCTCATCGTCTATTTTGGGAACGCCCATCTCCAGTTTATTGATGCCTTTGATGTTATAATCCCCAGGCCCTTTTGAAATAATCAGGCCGCCCGTGACCTCAATGCTGCCCATCAGGGCATTTAAGATATGGGCGGTACGAGCGGTGTAAAAGCTCTGACGGTGGCGGGCGGTCATCCATCCGGCGTGGAAGATGACCCTGGGGGCATCTGCGGCGATTTCCCGAATCGCCGCTGTCAGGTCTCCTCTGGGCACACCGGTTATACCTTCGGCCCATTCGGGGGAGTAATCGCGGACAGACTCTTTCAGTTCGTCCAATCCGGTAACCCATTTGGCGACGAAATCAACATCATAGAGCTTTTCCTCCAGTACCACCTTGATCCAGGCCAAATTGATGGCGTATTCGGTGTTGGGCCGGATCATCCAGAACCGATGGGCCTTGGATGCGGTCAGCGTGGCCCGCACATCGATGTAAGTGCATTTGGCGCCCTTGTCGAGGGCGTTCATAAAATCCTTGGCTTCCTTGACCTGCAGCGATTCGATGATATTCCGGCCGTAGAGCACGATCTGTTTTGTATTCTTGATGTCCATTAACAGGCCCTTGCGCCCGAGGCCGAAAAGGCTTTTGGTGGCATGGTGGGTGTTTCTGGCGCAAGTGCAATCGTGGTTGAAATAGTTGGGGGAGCCAACGGACTTAATAAAAGTCTTTGTCAAGTCCGCAAAAGGGCCTCCCCGGTCTGAAAGGGCCACACCCTTTCCGCCGTACTTGTCCATGACTTTTTTGAGTTTGTCGCCGATATAGTCCAGTGCTTCTTCCCAGCTGGCCCTTCGCCACTGGCCACTCCCTCTGGGGCCTGATCGGATCAGTGGGTACTTGGGCCGTTCGTCATCGTACTCAAAGGCGATGCCCGCCGATCCCTTGGCACATAGGCTGGTTCCCATGGTTTTATCGTTGGGGTTTCCTTGAATCCAGGTGATCTGTCCGTCTTCGACTTCCACCTGTATGGGACAGCGCACGGCACACATGCCGCAAAGGCTTGAAACCGTCCGCCGTCCGGGGCGGTCTACTCCAGAAACATTCGGTGCGTTCTTGTCGTTCATTTTCTTTAAAAGGTAAGAAGATTGATGATTTTGATACTTTTTTCTTGGGGACGCTAGCAAAAAAGATTTAAAGTGTCAAATAAAAATAAGTCACTGGAATTTCAAGTCCTTTCGTGATCTTTACTTGAGATTTCGCGGATCACGCACGCCTTGACACCCATTGGCCCGTCAGTTAGAGTTTTGTGTGAACATTGGCGCAGAACGGACCGAAGGAGAACCTGATAGTATGGATTATGAAACGATTGAGTACGAAGTGGTAGAGGCGGGCATCGGAATTTTGTCTTTGAACCGGCCACGCAAGTTCAATTCTGTGAACATTCAGATGATGAAGGAACTGGAATCTTTCTTTAAAGAGCGGCTTTATGATCTTGATACCCATGTGGTGGTGCTGAAGGGGAACGGCAGGAGGGGGTTTTGCGCGGGTCTCGATATGAAAGAAACCATGAAGACCGCCTCTCAATTGTCGCCCGATGAATTTTACCGGTTACAGGCACGCTTGGCTCGGGTAACCCTGGCCATGCGACAAGTGCCTCAACCGATCATTGCCGCGGTCCATGGTGCTGCAGCGGGTCTCGGCTTCAGCTTCGCCATGGCGTCCGATGTACGGGTGATCACACCTGATGCCAGGTTTTCAGCGGCCTATATCAATATCGGCCTCGGCGGGGCGGATATGGCCTGCAGCTATTTCCTGCCCCGTCTTATCGGTGCCGGAAGGGCATACGAGTTCATGCTGACGGGAAATTTCATGACCGCCCAGGAAGCCATGGATTTGGGGTTCTGCAGCCGGCTGGTGGAAAAAGAGATGCTTCTTGAGAGTGCTCTTGAGCTGGCCAGAACCATGAACAGCAAGAATCCCATGGGGCTGCGGCTCACAAAAGAAGCCATCAATGTGAATCTGGATACGGGGGGATTGGAACAGGCCCTTCAGGTTGAGGACCGAAATCAGATGCTGCTGGTGTTCAGGGACAGGATTGGAGGACAGGATAAGGCGAGCCGGTACTTCTAGGAAATCGTTCTGCCTTCGTGATGTCGTCTGTGGGGCAAACACAAAAAGACGCCCGGAAAACCTTTGCGGTCTTCCAGGCGTATTGTTTTTCATGAAGTTCTCTGGAATCTAATATTCCCCGGGCATGGTTTTGAGCTGGGCAAGGGAAAAGACCGGTCCGTCTTTGCATACGTACTGATCGCCGATGTTGCAGCGACCGCAGATGCCGATGCCGCATTTCATGCGCATTTCAAGGGACAGAATCGTACGCTCCGGCGAAAACCCCAATTTCTCCAGCACCGGTTGGGTGAACCTGATCATGGCGGGAGGCCCGCATACGATGGCGATAGCATTGTCCGCACTGGTAACTTTCTGTTCCGTAATGGCGGGAACAAATCCCACGTTGTACTTCCAGTCGGGATCATCGGTTCCGTCAACGGTGATGTGCACGTTGATGTCGTCACGCTGTTCCCATTCGGCCAGTTCATCCTTGTACAGCAGCATCCCGGGGTTACGGGCCCCGTACACAACGGAGATGTCCTCGAATTTGGGCCTGTTTTCAGGGTGCAACATGTAGATGATGCTGGAGCGCAAGGTGGTAAATGCAAACCCGCCCCCTACGATCACCACGTGCTTCCCTTCCATTTCATCCCAGGGGTACCAATTGCCCAGGGGGCCTCGTATCCCCATGACGTCCCCTTCCTTCATGTTGTGAAGGTGGGTCGTGACAAGGCCCACCTTGTTGACCGTAAAGGTGACATAGCCTTTTTCCGTTGGCGAGGACGCGATGCCGATGGGAATCTCTCCCTTGCCGGCGATGGACAGTTCGGCGAACTGGCCGGGCGTATATGCAAATTTTTCTTCGTCTTCCGGGTTCAAAAAAACGAACCGGAACGTCTTGAGATTCTTGTCCTCTGTTTCCGTCACAATCCTGTCAATGCGAACAGGATAGGGTAAATAAGGATTTCCCAATTGAACCGCCCTCCTATTTTGTTACGCAAAGTCGTTCATCCGCTTACAGACTTTCCGAATGTCAATGTTTACCGGACAATAGTTAACGCAGCGGCCGCATCCGGAGCACTGAATACCGCTCTGGTACTTGTCCACATAGTATTTCAGTTTATGCATGAACCGCTGCCGCACCCGCTGGAACTTATTGTCCCTTGGGTTATGCCCGGATCCGTGAAGGGAAAAAAGCGGAAACATGCACGAATCCCAGTTGCGAATCCGGTCCCCTTCTTTGCCTTGAACCTCATCCTGGATGTCGAAACACCAGCAGGTGGGGCAAAGATACGTGCAGGTACCGCAGTTGAGGCATGCAAAGGCGATGTCTTCCCACATGGGCGCATCAAACAGTTCAATGGTGACTTTGTCTTTCAATTGATCCGTGGGAACCTCGGCGGTGATCTGTTCCTCGCTGGATTGTTTCAGGGCCTGGACAGCTTTTTGGACGTCGTCGCCCGCGGGTTTACCGGGCACTTTTTCAAGAAAAGCCTCCCCTTTCTCAGTAAAGGCCCTTGCCAGGTAATGATCCCCCAGATCAAAAAGCAGCGCATCGAGTCCCGTTTCACTAAAGGGGCCGCCACCAACCTCGGTACAAAAACACGTGGCACAAGGGGTATTGCACCCCAAACCCACAAGGGTGGTGGAATTAAAATGCCCGGTCCACCAGGGATCCTGAAACTCCGGGTTGTCGAAGTTGCGTTTTACGATTTGAAAGGCCTGTGCATCACAGGGCCGAATGCCCAGAATCGCGCGGGCTGAATAGTCTTTGGGGGATTCCTTGAGGATGTGTGCATCCTCTTCACTTTCGTCCAGAGAATACTCAAACATCCTTTCCGATTCGGGATAGACAACGGATTTGGGTGAGAGCCGGCTGTTGTCGTAATCGAAATCCGGCATCTTTTCTCCGTCAAGCGGCAGAAACGTATGAAAATCACCATCCTTTACCGGACCAAAAAGCCTGTAGGACTCCTTCAAGGTATCCAGGGCCCCCATCCATTCTTCCTTGGTGAAAACTTTCTCAGTCATGTCAGCTACCTTTGATGATATCTGTTGGTTCCGTTTGGGAATCACTTTATAAAGTCGTTATAGTCATCGGGTCGGTAAACGTCCAGGGGCGGCCTTTCTTCCGAATCAAGCCCGGCTTCCCAAGAGAACAGTTCTTCGGCATCTTTGTTGAGTTTCTTGGTAAATTGCCGCATGGAGATGTTCATGGGGCAGACGCGCTCACAGGCGCCGCAGTCCGTGCACCGACCCGCGCAGTGATAGGCCCTCAGGAAGTGAAAGGTCATGGTGTCCGTGGGGTCGATGCTCTTTCCAACCCACTGAGGTCTGGATTCGTCCACGAAACAAGTGGGGCAGTAACATAGGGGGCAACTGTTTCTGCAGGCATAACAACGAATGCACCGACTGATGAGCCGTGTGAAAAAGCCCTGTTTTTTTTCGGGATCCATGGGTTCGATCTTCAGAACGTCCGAGTAGGGGTTGACATCGGTCTGTTCCGGCACCGGATCACCCAGCATTTCATCGTATATAACGGGATTGCGGTGTCTGCACACGGCGCAGTTGCTCTGAAGAAACTTCTCCTTTGGAAATGTTTCCTCAAAACCATTTCCTTTCACCACAAATTCGGCGCCGTCCTGTTGAACCTCAATGATTTCCTTGTGCTTCACTGCTCGAGCCACGGCCCGATGGTCGATCATGCCTTCGCACGGGATGCCCACGATATGCAGCTGATCCCGTTTGATCTGGTTTTCGATGATGTGAGTGACCATGTTTCTAGAGTTGCATCCGTTGGCGATGATGCCGATTCTGTCTGTTCTTTTGGTCAGATAGTTGCACAGGTTCAGGCCGCAGAAATTGTCCCAGTAAAGCTGGTCCACTTTATCAGGGTCGCTCACCAGCAGTGGCTCGTTCATCATGGGCACCGTCCCTTTCCGGTAACCGATGAAGACGTCCACTTTTTCTTCTTCAAACAGCTTCTTTGCTGTTTCCCTGATTTTTTCGGTGTATTTGAGCATTATGCCACCTCAGCTCTCGATTTGATGAAATAGCGGGTCGGCCCCAAAGCCTTTACGTCACTGGCCACCGTGTTTGCCACTTCCACGAATTTGGTGGCTTCAGCGGATGATATCCATGAAAAATGTAATCTGCCGGGTTCAAGGCCGATATGTTCCAGAAGACCCTTAAGCAGCGCGAATTTTCGTCTTGCGTAGTAATTACCTTCCAGGTAATGGCAGTCGCCGGGGTGTCATCCGGACACCCAGACACCGTCAGAACCATGACGAAATGCCGCCAGCACGAATTTCGGGGTTACCCGGGCCGAGCAGGGGACGCGGATGATCCTGAAATTTGGCGGATATTGAAAACGGCTGACACCTGCCAGATCCGCTGCGCCGTAACTGCACCAGTTACAAAGAAAAGTTGTGATTTTTGGCTCCCAGTCGCTCATTCACTCATCTCCTGTCAATAATTTCCTTCTTAACCTCAAATCTGACCAACCCCTATAGCACATCATGTGGTCAAATTTTAGAAAAAAATGAAACCTGTACGGATTTTCCGTATAAATTCCTAGATTTGGTCAATCATTGCCATAATTTGGTCGTCGCCAAAACCTTTTAAATTCATGGCGCCGGAACGGCATGAAGCGACACACAATCCGCATCCTTTGCACAAAATGGGATTCACTTCCGCTTTTCCTTCAAACCGCCCTTCTTCCACAAAAGAAGGTGCCGAATATGGGCAGAGTTCGATGCAGACACCGCAGCTGCTGCAATAGAGCGGGTTGGCGGTGGCAACAGTACCGCTCACGGCGAAACGCTTTCTGGCCAAAAGGGTGATGGCGCAGGAAGCCGCCGCCAGGGATTGCCCCACGGACTCGTCAATGGGCTTGGGGTAGTGGGCCATGCCGCAGAGAAAGACACCGTCCGTTGCAAATTTTGATGGACCCAGCTTGGCGTGGGCTTCCACGAAAAAACCGTCCTCATTCATTGGGACTTTGAAAAACTGGGCCAGTTTCTCATCCCTTTGAGGTACAATGGCGGTGCCGAGACAAAGCAAATCGGCCTCGATCCGTACGGTTCGTGAAAGGATCCGATCCATGACTTCGAGCTGGAGCCCATCGGCCATGGGAGACACCTTTGGTTTTTGGTCCAGGGAATACCGGAAGAATTTTACGCCGGCCATTCGTGCCTGGCGATATAAGTATTCCCTCTCACCGTAGGTTCTGATATCCCTAAAAAGAACATAGACCTCTGTTTTCGGGTTGAGCTTCTTCAGATGAAGCGCGCTTTCCATGGTGTGTGTGCAGCAGACCCTCGAACAATAGGGCCTTTCCGGCTCCCGGGAGCCCACGCATTGAATGAATACGACGGACTTGAGTTCCCTGATCTTCGGATCATCGGACAGAAACAGACGGTCCAGCTCCAGATGAGTCAGAACCCGTTCATCCTTCTGATAGAGATATTCATCCGGCTGATATTCGGAGGCACCCGTTGAAATGACCGCCACTCCGTGCCGAACGGTTTTTTCCTTTTCCTTTTGGGAAGAGAGGGTCGTTGTGAAGTTGCCCACAAACCCCTCCACATGGGATACTTCCGTATCAAGACAAACATCAATATTGGGGTCCGATCGGACGCTCCTGACCAGATCCGTCAACCGCTCCTGAACATCCTCGCCCTTCCATGTCCTATAAAGACTGAGGGCCTGCCCTCCCAAGGCCGATGATCGTTCCACCAAGCAGACCGGGTACCCCTGGGCTGAGAGGGTTCTGGCAGCGGTCAGTCCGGAAATGCCGCCGCCGATGACCAGTGCCCCCTGATCGATTTCCAAGGTGGACTCCTTGAGGGGATCCATCAGGGCAACTTTCGCCACCGCCATTCGAACCAGATCTTTTGCCTTTTCCGTGGCCATTTCGGGATTGTCTTTATGGACCCAGGAATCCTGGTTTCGAATATTGACCATCTCAAAGAGGTACTTGTTCAGACTGGCATTGATCAGCGTTTCCTGGAAGAGCGGTTCGTGGGTTTTGGGGGTACAGGCAGCAACCACAATGCGGTTGAGGTTTTGTTCCCGGATCACCTGGGTCATGGTGTCCTGGGTATCCTGCGAACAGGTATAGAGGTTGTCGGTGACAAAGTTCACGTAAGGCAGGCCGGCGGCATAATCCCGCACCTCATCAATGTCCACAACGCCTGCGATGTTGATGCCGCATCGGCAGACAAAGACCCCGATGCTGGGGCGCTCCCCCATGATGTCGGTTTCCGGAATGACCTCTTTGGTCTTTGTGAGCGTATGGCGGGCCTTGCTCAGTGCTTCACCCGCGGCACAGGCCGCGGCACTGGCATCAATGACCGACTGTGGAATATCCTTGGGATTTAAAAAGGCGCCGCTCACAAATATGCCGTCCCGGGAAGTGGTCACCGGGGTGAAACTGGATGTCTCGCAAAAGTCCCCTTCCGTCAGTTCAATGCCGAGATCGCGGCTGAGATCAATCAGTTCGGGCGGCGTCTCGAGACCGACGGAAAGGACGACCATGTCAAATGCCTCGGTCACGGGATCCCCCTCTTCCGTTGTGTATCGGAAGCTTAATAAATCACCATCCGGAGCCGGATCGACCGTATGGATACGGGATCGTACAAAACGAATGCCGTGTTTGTCCCGAGCGTCATTGTAATACCGCTCAAAGTCCTTGCCGTAGGTCCGCATGTCCATATAAAAGATCGTGCAGTCCAGATCTCCTCCGGCATGTTCCTTGGCGATGATGGCCTCTTTTATGGCATACATGCAACAGACCGAGGAGCAGTAGGCGTGATTGCATCGATTGCTGTCCCTGGAACCGACACACTGGACCCAGGCGATTTTCTTCGGTTCCCGGTGGTCTGAAAGCCGAACCAGATGTCCACCAAAAGGTCCGGAGGCGGAAAGCAGCCTTTCGAATTGCATGGAGGTGACCACATTGGGGAGATGTCCGAAACCGTAGAAATCCATATGGGAAGGGTCATAGGGTGTAAAACCGGGCGCCAGGATCACTGAGCCCACATGGATTTCCTCGCTGATTTCGTCGTCTTCATGGATGATGGCCTCGGCCTGACAAATCCTTTCACAGCCCTTACAATCCATGGCATCCGTGATCTTGAGGCAATTGTCAAGGTCACGGGTGGCTTTTAAAGGGACCGCCTGAGGATAAGGAATATAGATGGCCTTTCTGTTTGACAGTTTCATGTCAAACTCGTTGGGAATGGCGATGGGACAGGTGTTGATGCGTTGGATGGCTTCTTCTTTGCAGGCATCCATGCATTTCCAGCAACCGGTGCAATGGGCCGTGCTGTAGATGGGTTTTTCGCAGTTGCATATTTCCGCCTGTTCATGGGAACAGGTGATACCGATAATATGCAGCCCATCCGTCCCGATTTCACCTTTTTCCGCTAATTTCCGGATGGCTCGAACGTCACACCCCCTCAAAACCGCTGCAATACGGGCGTCCGGTCGCTTCCTGAGCATCAGGGAAAGGCTTTTTGACAGCCTGTGGATGGGCTCAAAGACCATCTTGTCCAATTCTTCAGTCTTACGAAACAGGTAGGGGCCAACGTTCCCCCATCGGTTCGTCAATGCAAGAATGCCCTCATATCCCTTTTCAAGGGCATTTTCACTTTCATGTCTGATCCATTCTTCCATGCCAGTCTCCCAGGCGGAAACGAATTCACATCTGCTTGTGATTGTTGACAAAATCCACAATGGCCCTTTGAGCATCTTCCGAAAGCCCCGGAATCAGATCAAAAATCTCCTCCGGAGGGAAAAACCGTACCATGTCCTGCACTGTTTTAAGGGGAATGCCCGCGGGACAGGTCTGCTCACAATCGCCACACAGCACACAGGTGTCCCAGATCTGATAGGCGCGTATCAGGTGAAACATGGGATAGGCGGGGGGCACATGACCTCGCGGCACCCATTTTTCCAACTCAAGGGTCTCATGGGTCCCGGGGATTTGAACCGGACAAATGTCAACGCACCCATAGCATTTGATGCACTTGCTGAACTGTTCCCGCCAAAAGGCTTCCCGTTCAGATCCGTCCATGGCCAAAATGGTCTGAAGGATTGTGGGGGCCGCGATTTCATCCGCTTTTTCCGCAGCGTCAAATCTGTTTCTCACAACCGTTGTCAGAGCATGTTTCAGGGGATTTTCAACGGTACATGCATCCACACAGTCACCGCACTGAATGCATTTGGACTGGTCTATTTCAATTCTGTCCACCCAAAGGCGGCCGTCAATCTCCCTGGCGGGATGGGCGTCGTCAATGAGCTGTGTGGCACAATCGCCACATCCGGTACATCTATCGACATCGACGTATCGAGGCTTTTTATGGATACGGACTTTCAGGTTACCCTGTTTTCCTTCGATGCTTTCAATGGTTGTGCAGGGGTGAATCTGGATATTGATGTGCCGGCCGACCTCGACCAGTTTGGGCGATATGATTCACATTGCACAGTCATTGGTGGGAAATGTCTTGTCCAGCTGTGCCATGGCCCCGCCAATGGAAGGGCTTTTCTCCACCAGGTGGACAAAGTAGCCGGAATCAGCCAGGTCCAGCGCGGACTGCATGCCGGCGATTCCACCGCCTACGACCATTACGGATCCCTTCAATTCATCTATCATTCGGGTTCTCCTTGTGAGGAGTTTTAAGCATTACTGTCGAATTCTAATATCCATAGGGAATTCGCCTTGTCAATGATTTTCTTCCCTTTCGCCTTCCAGAAGGCAAAAGGCTTGACACGCAAAAGCGGTTTTTCTATTTTTCTTTCTATTATTATACAGACGCTTGGACGCTTGCGCAACTTGCGAGGTTTTGCCATGGAAATAGAAGATATGAATCTGGAGATCGATAAGCTTGGTGAATGCAGGGTTTCCTCCACCATGACCGAGGGGCAGTTTGTGTCTGACGATGATCGCGTTCTGTATCACGGGACCCTCAAAGAGGCCACTGCCAGCATGGATCTTAAAAAAGGTCTTCCCAGCTTCGAGATGGCGGGACCGAGAGAAAAGATCTATTTTGATCCATCGAAACTGAAATGCGGCATCGTCACCTGTGGCGGGATCTGTCCCGGATTAAATGATGTGATCCGCGCTATTGTATTAAGTCTGCACTACCACTATCAGGTGAACACGGTCTACGGCTTTCGCTATGGATATGAAGGGATTTCGTCGAAATACCGGCATGTACCATTGGAACTGAACCCAAAAGTGGTAGCGGACATTCACGAGAAAGGGGGGACCATCTTGGGTTCATCCCGGGGACCCCAGGATATATCGGATATGGTGGACACCCTGGAGCGGATGAATATTCGTCTCCTGTTTGCCATCGGGGGTGACGGCACCCTTAGGGGTGCTCAGGCCATCAGCGAGGAGATCGGAAAGCGTCGTCTCAAAATCGGCGTCGTGGGTATTCCCAAAACCATCGATAACGACATTTCATTTTTGGACCAGTCTTTCGGGTTTGAGACCGCCGTTTCCGCGGCCCGCGCCTGCATAAACGCGGCCCACGTGGAAGCAAAGGGCGCACGAAACGGCGCGGGTCTCGTCAAACTGATGGGGCGAGAATCCGGCTTTATTGCAGCTTATGCCACGCTTGCCACCAGTGATGTCAATTTCTGTCTGGTACCGGAATCACACTTCACTCTCCAATGTTTCATGCCGGTACTGAAAAAGAGAATCCAAAGGTCCAGCCACGCGGTGATCGTCGTGGCGGAAGGCGCGGGACAGGACCTCCTCAATCCCACCGGTGAGCGGGATGCGTCCGGGAACCTTCGTTTCGGGGATATCGGCGTTTTCCTTCGTGATGAGATCAGGGCCTATTTTAAGCGCGAAGGAATGGAAATGCACCTGAAATATATTGATCCCAGTTATATTATCCGTAGCGTTCCGGCCAACGCCAAAGACTCCGTTTTCTGCCTGCTTTTGGGACACAATGCGGTACATGCGGGAATGGCCGGCCGGACCAATATGGTGGTGGGATACTGGGATGCGGAATATACCCATGTGCCCATCCCCATGGCGGTGTCGGAGCGAAAAAAAATCGATCCAAAGGGCCGCCTTTGGAGCAGCGTGGTGGAATCCACCGGACAGCCCAGAGATCTGGCGGAAACTTGAGGCGGGAGCTCGAATGGCCGTTCCGCCAGCCCACGAAAAAAATGTTTCGGCGGTGAATGTAAAAACTGATAATTTAATCGTATTAACAATCAGTTGTCTCTTTTTGCCCGCCGACCTCCAATGACGCCCGGGTTGCAGGGGGTGTTTTTTTTGAGAATCTTGAAATAATTGCTCATTTTTCCTTGACACCTCAAGAAAATTCGATATAAAGATGCTTGTTCCAAAATGCACAAAGTATATTCCAGGCCGAACAAAGAGATCTCAATTCTTGATTCTGAGATGGCAGGTGAGTGCATTTTGAAGTGAGAAACGAAGATTTAGGTGGAGGATCTTTGTGTCTTCCACCAGGTGCTATTTGGACCCTATTACAGAGAAAGGAGGTGTAAACGTCGTAAGTTTTCGGATCAACCAATCTGGATCGTATCATCGTTTACCGTAATTAATTTTTGTTGAATTAGGAGGTATACTAATGCCAAGTTTCGTAATTACAGAAAAGTGCGATGGTTGTAAAGGGCAGGACAAGACCGCTTGCATGTACATTTGCCCCAACGACCTCATGTTGCTGGACCAAGAAAAAATGCTGGCATTTAACCGTGATCCTTCCATGTGCTGGGAGTGCCAGTGCTGCGTAAAGATCTGCCCGCAGCAGGCCATGGACGTTCGTGGTTACGCCGACTTTATCCCCCTGGGTGCAAGCTGTACACCGCTTCGCGGTTCCGAAGATATCATGTGGACGGTGAAATTCCGTGACGGCAGCCTGAAACGGTTCAAGTTCCCCATCCGGACAACGGAAGAAGGTACTGCCGACCCCTTGGGCGGTTATGGGACCCACGACGACATTAACAATCAGGCGTTGGCGACCGAGCCCGAATCTCTGGGCGTCGACGTACCCACAGTATAAGTAGAGAGGAGGTATTTTAGATATGGCAAATTTTGAAACAGTAGAAGTCAGCACTGACCTCCTGATACTCGGTGGGGGATTCTCAGCCTGTGGTGTGGCCACCGAAGCGGCCTACTGGGCAAAGAAAAACAACATCAAAATTACCCTGGTGGACAAAGCTGCTCTCGATCGCAGCGGCGCCGTGGCAATGGGCCTCTCCGCCATCAACCAGTATATCGGTCTTAGAGACGGCGACAACACCTGTGAAGACTACGTCCGGTACGTGCGTCAGGACCTCATGGGTATCTCCCGTGAAGACCTGGTTTACAACATCGCCCGTCACGTGGACTCCTCGGTCCATCTGTTTGAAAAATGGGGTCTCAAAATCTGGCTGGATGAAGACGGTAAGTATGTTCATGAAGGCCGCTGGCAGCTCATGATCAACGGTGAGTCCTACAAGATTCTCATCGCTGAAGCCGCCAAAAACGCCATTGCCGATGCGGGTGGCGAGATTTTCGAACGCGTTTTCATCGTGGAGCCTCTCCTGGACGGCAACAAGTGTGTGGGCGCAGTCGGTTTCAGCACCCGCGAAGAAAAATTCTACGTGTTCAAGGCCAAGGCGACTGTCGCCACAATGGGTGGTGCGGTGCACGTGTTTCGCCCCCGTTCCGTGGGCGAGGGTTTTGGCCGTTCCTGGTATCCTCCGTTTAACACCGGTTCCAGTGCTTACTTCACCATCAAAGCCGGCGCCGAAATGACCTGTCAGGAAGTGCGTTTCATTCCTGTCCGCTTCAAAGACGCCTACGGCCCAGTGGGTGCATGGTTCCTGCTCTTTAAATCCCGTGCCATCAGCGCCGTCGGCGGCGAGTACATGGCAGTGAGGAAAGAAGAGCTGCAGAACTGGGCGCCCTACGGCCTGGCCAAGCCGATTCCGGCCAACCTGAGGAACTACCTTGGGATGCTGGATGTGGATGCGGGCTTAGGTCCCTTGTACATGGAGACCGATGAGGCCATCAACAAGATCGCGGACGCCTACAAGGACGATCCCAAGGGCTACAAGAAGAAGATGAAGGAACTGGAAGCCGAAGCATGGGAAGACTTTCTGGATATGACCATTTCCCAGGCACATCTGTGGGCGGCCCTGAACGTCAAACCCGAAGAGAAACACTCGGAAATCGCCGCTTGTGAGCCGTACTTCATCGGCTCCCACTCCGGTGCTTCCGGTGCATGGGTGAGCGGCCCCGAAGATATGGATACCCCCTACAAATGGGGATACACCAATATGACTACGGTGGACGCGCTCTTTGCCGCCGGTGATGCTTCTGGTGCTTCCAGCCATAAGTTCTCCTCCGGTTCCCATGCCGAAGGCCGGATCGTTGGTAAATCAGCGGTCAAATACATCGTGGAAAAGGGGGCCGACCCCAGCGTGGATGCGGCAGTGGTTGAAGACCTGAAAGCCAAGGTCCTGGCGCCCCTGGATCGCTACCAGGAATTCTGTAAAATTACCACAGAACCCTCCGTCAACCCCAACTACATTCTGTGGCGCCCCTTCATGGACCGCATGCAGAAGATCATGGATGAGTATGCCGGCGGCGTAACCGCGGCCTTCAAGACCAGTATATCGAATCTTGAAAGGGCCATGGAACTGTTCGTGTATCTGCAGGAAGACAGCGAAAAACTGGCTGCCGAGGGTATCTACGAACTGGAAAGGTGCTGGGAGAATATGCACCGCATGGCGCAGGCGGAAGCCCACGTGCGCACCATGCTGTTCCGTGAAGAAACCCGTTGGCCCGGATACTACTTCCGTGCTGATAAACCCACCATGGACGAAGAAAACTGGCACTGCTTCGCCAACTGCCGGCTGGATCCCGAGTCCGGTGAATGGGAAATGTCCAAGAAAGACGTTTGGAACATCCCCGGTGTATAACCGTTAATCCTGTTTAACCATTGCTCCAGGCGTCTTTTTGATGCCTGGAGCATTTTGTTAATACTGGCAACACTCAAGAGTGCATGGCGTTTTTAATGCCATGCGCTCTATGCGTATTTGGTCAATGCTCGTTTTGCATGAGCAAAATGGTTATTGACGAGATACGTTCAACAAAAACAACAACGCTGGAGGAAACAATGGCAGATGTACAAACGACAAACCAGAGTATACTGGTGGTTGGCGGAGGCATGAGTGGCATTACGTCCGCTCTGGAAGCGGCCGAGGCCGGTTATGACGTGGTGCTGGTTGAGAAAAACCCGTACCTGGGAGGACGTGTGGCCCAGTTGTATCAGTATTTTCCCAAGCTGTGTCCGCCCAATTGCGGTCTTGAAATCAATTTCCGGCGCATGAGACAGAATCCCAAGATCCGGTTTTTCACCATGGCGGAAGTAGCCAATCTCTCGGGATCAGAAGGTAATTACAATGTGACCATCAAACTGTCGCCCCGGTATGTGAATGATAAATGCACCTGCTGCGGCAAGTGCGGCGAAGTATGTGAAGGGGAAATCGACAATCCCTTCAATTTCGGTATGGACAAGATCAAGGCTGCCTACCTGCCCCATGAATTCGCATTTCCCATGAGATATGTCATTGATCCGTCCATCGCTAACACAGAGGACGGCAAGAAGTGTCAGGAAGCCTGTGAATATGGCGCCATAGATCTGGACATGGCGGAATCCACCTTTGATCTGAACGTGGGCGCTGTCGTCTGGGCCGCCGGTTGGGACCCCTATGAAGCGGAGAAGATTGATTACTACGGTTTTGGGGAATACCCGAATGTCGTTTCCAACGTGATGATAGAGCGCATGGCGTCACCCACGGGGCCCACGGAAGGCAAAATCCTAAGACCTTCCGACGGTAAAGACGCGAAAAACATCGCCTTTATACAGTGCGCCGGTTCCCGGGATGAAAACCATCTCCCATATTGCTCGGGCATCTGCTGCCTGGCATCCATGAAACAGGCCACTTATGTACGGGAAATGTATCCTGACGCTGATGTCACCATCTTTTTCATTGATATACGGGCCCTTGATCGGTTGGAAGACTTCTACACCAAAGTCCAGGAAGACGAAAAGATAGCGTTCATCAAGAGTAAGATCGCCAATATCTCGGAGGATGAGGCCACTGGCAATCTGCTCTTGGAAGGTGAAAACACCCGAACAGGGGAGCAGCTTCGCATGACCTTTGACATGGTGGTTTTGGCCACCGGCATGGTTCCCAATAAAATCGACATAGCCGGCGCACCCGAAGTGGCGGCGGATGAGTACGGTTTCGTGGTCAACGACCCGGAAAAAGCCGGCATCTACGGTGCCGGTTGCGTAAGGAGACCCACGGATGTTGCCTCATCCGTGCAGGACGCCACGTCATCCGCTTTGAAGGCTATCCAATCAATCGCGAGGAGGTAACTCGATGGACAAAAAAACAGCAGTATATATATGCACCGGGTGCGGCATTGGAGATGCCCTTAACGTGGAACAGCTTCTGGAGGAGGGGACCGAGGAGTTCACCATTGACGTCTCCAAAGATCACCCCTGCCTGTGCGGCGAAGAGGGTGTTGAACTGATCAAGAAAGATATTGCCGATGAAGGGATCAATACGGTCCTCATTGGTGCTTGCTCATACCGTGTGAATTACGATGTGTTCAATTTCGGACCCGGTGTGATTGTGGAAAGGGTCAACCTGAGGGAGCAGGTGGCTTGGGTCATGCCCGCGGAGGACGAAAATACCCAGGAACTGGCCGAAGACAATCTGCGTATGGGTTGTTCCAAAGCCAAAGACACCGACCTACCTGAACCCTTTAAGGCGGAAGAGGAATATTCCAAAGACGTGTTGGTGGTGGGCGGCGGTGTGGCCGGTATGACGGCGGCTTTGGAGACGGCCAAGGCCGGGTATAAGGCGATTTTGGTGGAGAAGGAAGATAAGCTGGGCGGTTTTCTAGGCAAGATGAAGCAGCAGGTAACGCTGCCCTACAAGGAGCTTAGCGATACCGGTGCGGCCGAAATGGTTGAGGCGGTTTTGGCGGAAGAAAACATCAATGTTTACACCTCTTCCACCGTCGAAAAGATCAGCGGGGGCCCGGGTATTTTCGCCGTCGATATCAAAAGCGAGGGGAACGTGGTCAGTGAACGGGCCGGCGCCGTGGTGCAGGCCACCGGATGGGTCCCCTATGACGCTAACAAGCTGGGCCATCTGGGCTATGGTCTGACCAAAGACGTTATCACCAATGTTGAAATGGAAGAGATGGCGGCTGCCGGTAAAATCGTCCGTCCTTCCGACGGAAAGCCGGTTAAAACCGTGCTGTTCATTCAGTGCGCCGGTTCCAGAGACCCGGAACACCTCCCCTATTGTTCATCTTCCTGCTGTTTGGTTTCCCTGAAGCAGGCCACTTATATAAAAGAACAGGATCCGGAAGCGGTCAATTACGTGCTCTATAAGGACGTTCGTACGGTGGGTCAGGCGGAGGATTTTTACCGGAAGGCCCAGGAGGACGGGAACATCTTCATTCGCGGGACCGCTACCGAAGTGGGTGAAACGGGCGGCAAACTCTTCGTTGAAGCTGACGATGAACTGCTGGACGAGAAGGTAAGGATCGAGGATCTGGATCTGGTGGTTTTGGCCACGGGAATGGTGTCTGCTTCCAAACCGGATGTAACGCCCAAGATCAAAGCCCCCGCCGATGCGGAAGATGCGGATGAAGACGGCATGATTGAGGTGGTGCCCGATTCGGGTTTTTTCGCCAATTCCGCTTTGAACCTGGAATACCGCCAGGGACCGGAATTGCCCACGCTCAAATACGGTTCCCCGGATTCACATTTCATCTGTTTTCCCTATGAAACCAGAAGGACCGGGATCTATACCGCCGGCTGCGTCAGACGTCCCATGGAGGCGGGCAAGGCAAAGGATGATGCCGCTGGCGCGGCTCTTAAGGCCGTTCAGTGCGCCGAATTGACCGCAGTCGGAAAGGCGGTGCATCCAAGGGCCGGGGATACCACCTATCCGGAATTCAATATGAGCCGGTGTACCCAGTGCAAACGGTGCACGGAAGAGTGTCCCTTCGGGGCCATCAATGAAGACGAAAAAGCCAACCCGCTCCCCAACCCCACCCGTTGCCGTCGATGCGGCGTTTGCATGGGCGCCTGCCCGGAGCGAATTATTTCTTTTAAGAATTATTCCGTGGGCATGATCGGCAATATGATCAAATCAGTGAATGTTCCGGAAGAGGACGAGGAAAAACCGAGGGTCATTTGCCTCATCTGTGAAAACGACGCCCTGCCGGCCCTGGATATGGCCGGCATCAAACGGATGAAATGGAGCCCCTATGTTCGGTTTGTCCAGATGCGGTGTCTGGGCTCCATGAACCTGGTATGGATAGCCGACTCCCTCTCCCGGGGGATTGACGGAATTTTGCTGATGGGATGTCGCCATGGAGACGACTATCAGTGCCACTTCGTGAAAGGGAGTGAACTTGCCGATACGCGTCTTAGCAAAGTGTCCGAAACCCTGGACCGCCTCGCTCTGGAATCGGATCGCGTGAAGTTCGTGGAAGTGGGCATTACGGATTATGACAAGATTCCCAAGATTATCGATGAATTCATGGAGACCATCGAAGAAGTGGGGCCGAATCCATACAAAGGCTGGTAAGTTCATCCCTTAACATTTAAACCTTGCACCGTAAACCTGAATCAAAGGGGTTTGTCTATGGAAAATAAAGTGGGCTACAATCCCTCCTTTGCAGAGGAGGTTTTCCAGAATGTGGATTCTGGGGATGAAATCAAAATGTGCATGAACTGCGGCGTCTGTGCGGCATCCTGTCCCCTTCGAGAACACATGGATTATCCGCCCAGGCAGATTTTCTCGCTCATTCGGGCGGGAAAAAGAGAAGAGGTGCTGGGCAGCAAGTCCATCATGTTGTGTACATCCTGTTATACCTGTGCGGTCAAGTGCCCCAGGTCTATTCCGGTGATCGATGTCATGCACGGACTGGCCCACTATGCGCTTGCCAAAGGCTACATGCCGAGAATTGAAACCGCCCGGTTCGGAAAAGAATTCTGGAACCAGGTGTACCGGCTGGGCCGCGTGGATGAAAAGGATCTGCCCCGGCGGGTGTTCTTTGCGGACGGCTTCTGGGAAGGTGTCAAAAGCATGGTCAGCTTTATGGACATCGGCATCAAATTGATGCTTCACCGGCGCATGAAGCTGCTGCCCGAGCGGAAGATCAAAGGGATCAATTCCCTCAGGAAAATGCTGGACAAGGCCGAAATGATGAGTAAAGGGGGTACGGTATAATGAAATATTTTCTCTATTGGGGATGTAGCCTGGAAGGAGGCGGGGCCAATTTTCTGGTCTCCCTTAAACCCCCCTGCGAAGCCCTGGGCATAGAATTTCTGGAGATCGAAGACTGGAACTGCTGCGGCGCCAGTGTCTCTTACGCCGGCGCCAGTGATCTGGCCATCAAAGTGTTGAATGCACGGAACCTGGCCATTGCCGAGGCCGAAGGGGGCTATGACGTGGTGGCGCCCTGCAGCTCCTGCTATGTTCAGATGATCAAGGTCAACCACGAGATCAAAGAGAGCCCCAAGCTTCTGGAAGAGGTGAACGAATGCCTGGCGGAAGGGGGTCTCAAGTATAACGGCGACCTGAACGTGCGGCATTTGCAGGACGTGCTCTATACCGACATCGGGGTGGACAAAATCAGGGAAAAGGTGGTTCGGCCGCTGAACGGGCTGAAGGTGGCCGGATACGTTGGCTGCCAGTCCGTCAGGCCCTACGGTGAGTATGACAGTGTCAACAAGCCCGTGGTGCAGGATCGCCTGCTGGAGGCCTTGGGGGCGGAAGCGGTCCCTTTCCCCAATAAGATCAAATGCTGCGGGTCCGGGATTTTTCTGCCGGAAATGGACTACTGCATGGAACTGGTCAAGAACATCCTTGAGGATGCGCTCAACCACGGGGCAAAGCTTATTTCCACCGTCTGCCCCATGTGCGCCCTGAACCTTGAGATGTACCAGAGCCGCATCAATGATCATTACGGTACGAACTTTGATGTGCCCATCGTTTATCTGACCCAGCTGATGGCCGTTGCCTTCGGTATGGACCTGAAAAAACATGCGGCACTCAACTACAATGTGATTCCACCGGAAGGTGTGATTCAGGCGGCTATCCATTGATTGCCGGGAACATATCTGACTGACTGGAGAAACCAAATCCCTGGCGAAGCATTCTTTCGGGGGTTTGGTTTTTCTTTTTAAAAATGGAGAAAGAGATGACCGATCAAGAAAAACCCAACTGCAGCCACTGCGGCGCCCAGATGAAAAAATGGGGAGTGCCCCCGGATTCCACATGGGGTGCCGAGTTCTTGTGGGTATGCTTTAATGATGACTGCGCCTATTTTCAGCGCGGATGGGATCATATGATGAAAACCCAAGAGGTGAAAGCTTCCTATCGAAACAGCATGAATCCCGGGACCGGCACCACGAGTCCATTGCCGTGCTGGTCCTATGATGCACTAAAGGATCGAATAATTGAGGACTGAGGAGATTTGATGCAGAAGATCGGAAGGAACGACCCCTGTCCCTGCGGCAGCGGCAAGAAATTCAAACGTTGTCATCTGGGCAAAGAAGACCAGCTGGCCCAGGAAACATCCGCCGGTGAGTTTTCACCCGAAGACAGCGCGCAAATAACGGGGTTGCCGGAAGTCTCCCACGGCCGGTCCCAGGAGATGAGGGACCGGTTGGACATCAAGAAACTCACCGGCTCTTCAGCGGGTGTCAAATTCGTTGATTTGGCAGCCTACAGGGACCTTGACCTGGTCGATTCCCGACGTTCCGAAAAAGAAGGAATCGGTTCAGGAGGGGTTCTCATTAACATGCTCAAAACCAAAATCACCGATCCGGACCACATCTACCTGGCCATTTCCCCCGACATCAGCGACGGTGCATTGATCCACCAGCTGGCCCATGTGTTGGACTACCTGGGGGGTTCGAAATTGATGCCCGGCTTGGCAAAACCCCTCAGTTTTGATGTGGGAATTCCCGGAGAACACCTGGAACATCCCCATGAGTATGGTTACTGGCTGACCTATCTGCAGAAGGAATTTGATGTCCAACTGGATGCTGACGACACGATCGTCGCTTTTCTGTTCGAAAACAACATTCTGATCAAAGGCCGCGATATCGAATTGCAGGACAAAACACTGCTTCGCGCAAAATCGGAGCGTATGATGCGATTCTTAAGCGAAAACAGCGCAGAAATCGATGCCCTCATCCGTGAACGACCCGGATACATCGGCAGTCGAGTGAATCAGGATTGATTCTTGACAGCGAGAAACGAATGGATAGAAAACCAACTGCAATCCAGCCTCAGGCCCAATATGATTCCTACAAAGATGAAATCGAACTGATGGACCTTCTAAAGGTCCTGTGGAAACGGAAGTATTTCATCGTGCTGGGAACCATTGTCTGTGGGGTGGTCGTAGCCATTATCAGCTTCAATATGACCAAGATATACGAGGTCAATATGGTCGTTGCGCCGGGACTTCTCAAAATAGATGACAATGGGAAGCGCCTTTATATCGATTCACTTGAGAACATCCAGACGATGATTGAGGGCGGAACATTCGATCGACAGATAATGGAGGGCTTGGATGGAAATTTGGATGAAACTGCCAAGAGCAGGCTACTCAACTTCAAACTAAGAAAGCCAAAGGGACTAAACGCCTTATCTGTTTCCCTGGAAACGGCCGACAAAAACCAAGGCCTTAAAATCCTGAGTGATTTGAGTGTGTTATTGTTAGAGAAATTCAATAGTGTCGTCGCATATTATCAACAGGAGTACGAAATACAAAAAGAAGAGAAGATAAATAACCTGGAAAAATTGAACTTAGAGGCTTCCAATACGAAGGCGGGAATAAAGACCGACCGACTTGAAATCAAGAATCTTCAGGAACGTGAGACTGAAATTGAATCAGAAATTGAGTTGATTGGAAAGAACACCGAATTACTGATCTCTGAGAGAAATAAATTCCTTTCCGAAAAAATGAGTAATGAAACCATTCTATCCGCCTTGCTCTACAGTAATACCATTCAGGAAAACATCTCCTATTTGAACACACTTCGTGCCTCGATAAACAGTATTAAATCCCGCATAAACGAGGTACAGTTAGACAGTCAAAAGGCTGAAAACAATATCTTGAATCTCGAGAGTCAAAAGAAATTAATTGAAGAAGAAATCAATAATATTCAATTTCGAAAGGATTCTATCCAAAATATCCAGGTCCTTAAACATCCCAAAAGCACTCCCTTCCCAATCAAACCAAACAACAGAATGAATGTTTTGTTGGCGGGTACCATCGGGCTGTTTCTTACCGTCTTTCTCGCATTCTTAATAGAGTACATATCGAGACACAGGAACAATGAGACGAACGAATAAATCTGAAGTGGCCCTTGCGCTTTGGCTTTTCAACTAATTTTACAATAAAAGGATGAAAACAATGAAAATTCCCCTGCTTGACCTCAAAGCACAATTAAAGACAATCGAAAACGACATAAAGAAAGCCGTAATGGAAGTGATCGATTCCACCCGCTACATCGGCGGACCCAGGATAGAGGCGTTAGAGAATGAAATTGCAGCGTACACCGGTGCCAAATACGGTACGGGCGTCTCGTCTGGGACCGATGCCCTGTTGGTTTCACTAATGGTACTGGGCATCAAACCGGGGGACCTTGTTATTACAACACCTTTTTCCTTTTTTGCCACAGCCGGGGTCATCGCCAGATTGAACGCCCAACCGGTGTTTGTGGACATCGATCCTGACACATATAACATGAGCCCCGATGCTTTGAAAAAATGGTTTGATGTGCATTCAAATGAGGCCAATCTTGTCAAGGCCATCATCCCCGTTCACCTGTATGGCCAGTGTACCGATATGGACCCTATACTTGAATTGGCCGAAGCATACGGCATCCCTGTTGTGGAAGACGCAGCCCAGGCCATCGGTGCCGAATATCCATCATCATTTGCTCCAAGAAGAGCCGGCAGCTTGGGGAAGCTGGGGTGTTTCTCCTTTTTTCCCAGCAAAAACCTGGGAGGTGTCGGAGACGGAGGGATGGTGGTAACAAATGATCAAGATTTGAACGACAAGCTCAAAATGCTTCGGAATCATGGGGCTAAACCTAAATATTACCATGCGATGATCGGGGGCAATTTCCGTCTCGATCCGATACAGGCAGCAGTCCTTTCGGCTAAACTGCCACACCTGGACAGGTGGCACGGCATGCGACAGGAAAATGCCGCCTACTATGATGAAAAACTGAAAGAATCGGGTATTAAAACGCCGACCGTCGTTTACGGACGTAAATGCCACATATACAACCAATATGTGATCTCTCTTTCCGAAAACAGGGATGAACTCAGACAGCTCTTAACAGAAAATGGTGTCAGCACAGAAATTTACTATCCTGTTCCTTTTCACCTGCAAGACTGTTTCAAGAACCTTGGATACCGGAAAGGTGATTTTCCAAATAGTGAATATGCCGCCGAACACACTCTCGCTCTGCCCGTATACCCTGAATTGACCAGAGAAATGCAGGACTACGTGACCCAAAGAATCTACAATTTTATCATGAGAAAATCGAATTTAGAAATGCCGTTGAATTAGAGATCTTATTTGTTATAAGACAAGTTTCCGAATAGCGAGTTTCACCTCTAAAATCGGTTAGGCGTGAAGGATCGCTGGGTCGCTGCTTTCCGTGAAAAACCGATTAATCACCGATTTTCGCGTAGCGATATGAAAAATAATTATTGCGACCCATCTTCAGCTGGCCGCTCGAAATTATTAATCATTTCAAACAGATGGGAAGGTCAGGTTAAACTTTAATCCTGAGAACTTTTATACGAAATGACGGTTTGCGCAATCGATTTCAGAAGTTAAAAATTGCCTCGAAAGGCGCTTCGCCCATTGCATAAACTTTTAAAAATGTTTCCATCCCACTACAAATACAAGGGTTTTCTTCTGCTTGTCAAGTTCCACGCCAGAAAGACATGTACTCGGGATGCATCATTTAAATATTTCTTTCTTGACATTTTAAGCGTCATATGCCATATAAAGACATGCGCGATGAAAAATACTTCCTGCATCCTCACCATGAATGGCAACGGCGGTACGAAGCCTTGAGGGCGTCTTATGTGGATAGACTGCCCGCAAAGGTGGTCGGTGAAAAATTTGGCTACGCGCCAAGCTATGTGAACCTCCTTCGCCATCAATTTGCCCACGGCAAGTTTGACTTCGCCGAGCCGGTTCCCGAGGGAAAAATCCGAAGGCGAAAAGTCGACAGCGTTACCCGAAACAAAATATGCAACTGGCGTGAACATAAGCTCTCAGCTGGTGAAATCGCACAGCTGTTGTCCGAAGACGGTATTGAGATTTCCGTGCGGACCGTCGAACGAATCCTGGCAGAAGAAGGGTATCCAAAACTTCCGCGGCGGACCCGCCTGAAAATTGGCCTTACCGTGCAGGGCGCTAAAGTCCCTGAAACATCTCAGACTATCAGCCTGAACGAATGGAACAACAGAAAACATGATTGCCAGGACGCCGGTATTTTCATCTTTGTGCCGTTCATTCAACAGCTGAACTTACCCCAGATTGTTCAAAAAGCAGGGTTGCCTGGAAGTAAGACGATCCCCGCTCTCAGCTATTTTCTCTCTTTTCTAGCGGTCAAGCTTGTCGGAACCGAACGCTACGCCCATATGGGTGAACATGCCTTTGATTCTGGACTCGGACTTTTTGCCGGTCTCAACGTTCTGCCAAAATGCACGGCCATGTCGACCTATTCGTATGGCCTGAACTCCTCTGAACTTCTGCAGTTACAGCGCATTTTCGTAAAACAGGTGAACAAACTCGGGCTAATAGACAAAAGTGTGATCAATCTCGATTTTCACACCATACCGCATTTTGGTGACGAGTCCGTTCTTCAAAAGCATTGGGCCGGTGCTCGAAACAAAAGAATGAAAGGTGCCCTCACGCTTATTGCGCAGGATGCCTCTTCGAAGTTGGTTCTTTATACGGCCGCCGATATTCACCGAAACGAAGCGGACGATCAGGTGCTCGATTTTCTGAAATACTGGCGGGGAATTCAACGTCGCATCGAACCCACATTCGTTTTCGATTCCCGATTCACAACCTACGCAAATCTTTCCGCCCTGAACCAGAAAGGCATCAAGTTTATAACGCTTCGTCGCCGAGGGAAAAAATTAGTCCAAAGCGTCGATAAGCTCGGTCCCTGGAAACGCATCAATATTCCTCATGCAAAAAGAAAATTTCCGAACCCGCTTGTTCACGAGTCACACATCGAAATCAAGGATTATGAGGGATTCTTGCGGCAGTTGATCATGCGTGGCAACGGCCATGAAAAACCGGTTTTTCTCATCTCCAATGATTTCGATTCGCCGGTGGAACTGATTGCTGGGAATTACTCCAGACGATGGCGCGTTGAAAATGCCATCTCTGAAGCGGTCAAATTCTTCAATCTTAATGCCCTTTCCTCGCCTATCCTCGTCAAAGTCCACTTTGACGTGATTATGACGATGATTGCAGATACCCTCTACAGCATGCTGGCGAAAAAGCTGAGGGGGTTTGAAGACTGTGATGCTCCAAAAATATACCGGCATTTTATCAAGGGAAGGGGCAAAATAATTTCAAAGAACGGAAAATTAAATCTCATATTTCCAAAAAGAGCCCATAACCCCATTTTACGAGCCGTCTCTTGGAATCGTTTACCATGTGTGATCAGTTGGTTAAACGATGCAAATTTGAATTTGGTTTTTTCATGAATATTCCAGAAATTCTTATATCTGTGTGACGGTTAAGCGCTACGCGAAAATCGGTGTGGAGCATATGACCGATGCCTGTAAGGGTGAAAGTCTCAAGTTTGACGCTGATCGATACAAAGAACTTAAAGCCCGGCTTTATGAAAAGAATTGGATTGTCGATGTGCGTAATCCAGTTAAAAGTCCTGAGCACGTTCTTAATTACCTGGCGCGTTATACCCATCGGGTCGCTATTGCCAACAGTCGTATCGTGGCGCTTAAGGACGGTATGGTGACATTCAAAATCAAGAATCGATTGAAAAACCGGACAGAACAGATCACGATAACTGCCGTTGAATTTATCCGGCGATTCTTGATTCATAGTCTGCCCAAGCGATTTGTCAGGATTCGGCATTATGGGTTTTTAGCCAACCGCAATCGGTCGAAAAACATAAACACTATCCGCCGTTTGATGGGTTTGTCCGATCTGCCTGAGAAACAAGCCGCTTCCGTTGAAAAGATGATGCGACAACTTATGGGCATCGACATTACCGTCTGTCCCTGCTGTCGAAAAGGTGTGATGCAGCTTTTAATGGAGTTCCCCAAGGGGTTGGCACGACCGCCCAATGCATTTGCTTTCCTGGCGGCCTGACCGGTTAAACTGAGATTTCGAGTCGGTTTAATAAAAACCGCAGGTGAAGTGCGGCCTGTCTCCAACTATTTGTTTCTGAAAACTATGAAATTTTATCGCTATGGCGAAAAAGCAATGAATGAACACCCTTCCAGCCTATTACCGAGGACAAAAAATCCCCGTTCTCAACAAAATGGTCGCCAATAGGGTGATTACAATACCCATATAGAAACATCGTGCCAATCCTATCTCCTCCAGACGGCTTCGTCCATTCTTGTTTTATCAATCATCCCGTCTATTCAATGTCGCTGTTAGGTTTCTGGTTAAATTGCAGCATAATCAACAATCACAGTTCATTACTAGCTCGGGACGATAGATAAAACACTTATTGAGTATCTGTACTTAGGCGTTTTCATATTGAAATAATCGTAACAGCTTTTTGTACGGCTGTCAGGTCTTTTGACCTCCCTTAAGTCTCCCGCTAAAACAAAATCGGCAGACCTCCCCTTCACTGCCAATGGTTTCGTTTCGCCCAAAATCCATCCCATAGCGGCCATCTTCCAGTTCATCAATCCAAAGGCTATCCCAATCGCAGAATACAGATGTCAATTCAGGGGCTTGATTGTTTTCACAAATTCTCCGGGAGCTGTCTTGAATTTCATGCCTTATGCTATCCATCTGGTCAGCCGGTCTGTCATCAAGGGTTTTCTTCAGCGAATAAAAGAACTCCTGCCGATAATACTCATTGAAGTCTTTCCGTTCCACGTTCTTTCCCTCACATCTTTCGGAACTGTATTCAGTTGTTGCGAACCGCCCGAACCCCGATTCCGTAGTCGCAAAGGGTGCGTTCTTTTTCGTTGTCAATTGGCCGGTAGAAACAGGCGCTCCGGGCACAACAATCGGGAGAAAAAAACTGACTGGTGGCTTCGGATGACCAATACCAATATGCCGCCTCATCGGCGAAAATGGGATCGAGATGAAGTGGTTTCTGAGACCTCCAGTCTTCGTAATTGGCGCCCATAGGGTTACTCTTGCCATGTTCATAGATAGTTTTGAGTTCCTTTATGGTCGGCAGACGCCAATCGGTGTGGCCGCCTGCTTTCAACCGAGCCACATAGGCTTTTGAAGCGTTCCAATCAAGACACCGCTTCAGATCCGCATAACTGTCCTTTTTGCTCCACATCAGGCCAGTCCTGTTGTCGGTGACAGTACCGTCACCGTTATCTCTGAACCTTCCGTCACTGGAAGTTCTGATATTCAAAGGCGTTGACTTTGGGATACTGGCTGTTTTTAGCATCTGGGATTTGGTTCCAGCACCCGGCTTTGAACCAGCAACCGCTGCTTCCAATCGCAATCTTTCAGCCCTTAACCGTTCCCTTTCGATTTCCAATTTGAGTTGTTCCAGCTCCTGCCGTTCTTTTTCGAGCCTGCCTCGTTCAACGCTGAAGTTGCTCATCCCGCCTTCTGAAGTGAAATAGAAATCACCTCTCAGCGACGTGGATTCCCATGGGGTTTGCTTGGACCCCGAGTTTCTCTCAACCGTTGACCTTACCCTCTGGAACATCTGCAGAGCGGTGATATTGGGGGTTCCGATGTGTCGTAGCAGCGCAGCCGTGTAGGGACTGTTTTTTCCGCTACCATCCAAGGCTGTCATTCCTGGAGCCGTACTGTAGGCAATCAAAGATCCAGATGGCGCTCTCATAAAGGCCAATCCCCCTCCTTTTGCTCCTCTTCGCCAACCCCGCTCAAAAGGATTATCCCTGCAAGCATCCAGAATGATGATATTGGTCCTGCTACCGGCAGTCTCCATTTTTGCAAGTATCCGGTCAGCACGGACGCAATCGTATTCGACATCGTTTTCACTATCCAGCTTGACGTCCGCAGGCAGCAAATAATTATTTCCCCCCACCCGGACACCATGACCGGCATAGAAAAACAATCCTACCTCCTTCCCTTTCAGCTTTCTGCCAAATTCATCCATCGCCCGTTTCATAGCCTTCTGGGAGCAGTTCTCGTATTTCATGACCGAGAATCCGAGGGTTTCCAGTTTCCTTTTCATGGCCCTGACATCGTTGACTGGATTGTCCAGACTTCCGCCGTGGGTGTAATGGCTGTTGCCGATCAGCAGGGCGAGGCGCTGTTCCTGTTTGGCATACAGGTTTGATGCGGAAAAAAGGATTAAAGCCGTAACAAGTACCATTATTATTCTTTTCATGATTCCCTCCCTGCTATGGCCACAATTCCAAAAAAACCAAACCCGGCTAGGCCCCAAGACTGAGATGGACCCACTTGTTTGGAAAGTCTTTATGGGAACATAAGCTCTGAGATCATGTTAATTGTACCACTTGCTTTTCCTTGTTGAGAGGCCGCTTAGAGCATGGAGCCGCCGTCCACGGTAATGATCTCTCCGGTGACAAAATCCGACAGATCCGATGCCAGATAGAGTGCGGTTCCGACGATATCATCAGTTTCCGCGATCCGTCCCATGGGGATGGTGTTAACGATCTCTTTGAGGATGGATTCGTTGCTCCAGAACGGCCGCGTAAAATCGGTTCGCACCACACAGGGGGCAATGCCGTTTACCGTGATGCGGTCATGGACCAGTTCCATTGCCAAGACCTTTGTCAGCATCTCCACACCGGCTTTGGCCACACAGTAAATTCCCATGCCCATGGCCGCCTTTTTGGCGGCAATTGAGCTGATGTTGATGATTTTTCCCTTGCCCGAGCTTTTCATGAGGGGCACTGCAGCGCTGGCGGTGAGGAAGGTCCCCTTGAGGTTTGTTTCAATGATTTTGTCCCACAGGGCCGGATCCGCGGCGGTGACAGATGGCGTTAGGATGTTCATGCCCACGTTGTTAACCAGGATATCCAGTTTTTCAAAATCAGCCCGAATGCTATCAAAAAGCCGGGCCACCTGGTCGGGTTTGCCAACATTGGCTGCGTGGCCGACAACCTTTTGCTCCGCGTATTGAAATTCCTGAAGGCATCTGTCCAGGTTTTCCTGTTTTCGACCGCAAATGATGACATCGGCGCCCCGGGCTAGAAACGCACCGGCAATGGCCTTTCCCAGCCCTCGGCTTCCTCCCGTAACAAGGGCCACTTTCCCGGACAAATCAAGACTCATTTTCGACATGACATCCCTCCTCAACATCTAATAATGGGTAATAAGACAGGCTTTTTTTAGGTGTCAAGTATAGGGTGGCCGTGACGTCGGGTCAAGAGGGATGGGACTGCCGGTGGCTGCCGTGATGCTTGATTTGCCCTACTGCAAGTCAGTCTTGAAGCAGGCTCACGTTAGTTCGGTTCCTCTATATTACTTGATTGCTCTTGTCTTATTTTTACCGTAGAACCTTGTTCCGCTTCAAAACCGCTCTCCAGCCTCACGGTTGGGGCTATCAACACGACGGTGGCGCCACTTTCAATCTTCACCCCGCTGCCGATGGTGATGGCGGTAGCAGCCTCGCATTCCCATTCCGTGCCTGAGACAAACCTGCAGTCTGACAGCATAACGGAATCCCCTGTGCATTGATGACACGTGGGTATTATTGAAGACGCTGTGGTCGAATTACCGAGCGCGTCCGTTGCCTCGAAGCGGAAGTCGAGGGCAGACGCGGTATCTGAGCCCGTCAGCGCATGGAACAGAAATGTGATGTCATAGGTCGGGCTCGTGTCCAGAAAATGCGGCGCATTCACATTGACACCGTTAAATGTGGGGTCGTCGAGCTCGGCTGTGGTGTACGCAAGGTTCCAAGCGGGCATGTCATATGCGTGGCTGTCGATCAAGGCCCCCGTATCAGCATTGTGGACTTGGACGCCCACTTTGACCAGATCCGGCTCCAACGCCGGTAAACTGACGGAGAGGGATACGATTGGATTCAAGGGATTGCTCATGTCAACCTGATCAACGGTTAGCGGCGGCGCACCGGTGTCCGCATATGGCAAATATCTGAAAGGGTTCACGGCGTTCTTTTGGTAGTTGGCGCCCTCGCGAAGCTCGAAATGCAGGTGGGCGTAAGTTGAGGTACCAACTCCGACGGTGCCGATCTCCATCCCTTGGGTGACAGCCGTCCCATCCGCCAGATCGGTGAAGGTGTGAAGATGCGTATAGAAGCTATAGACCGTGCTTCCATCGATGGTGTGCCGCAAGACGACCGAGTTATCCGCGTAGGGGCCCGATCCACCGAAGGCAGATCCATGGTCAGCGAAGTGAACCGTCCCGTCAGCCACGGCATAGACCGGCGTTCCCTGATCACGACGGATATCGATACCCCGGTGGAAATCGTAAGTCGTTCCGGACAGAAGCCGCGGCCCGAAAGGACCGTTAATCGGTAGATCCGGCGTGGCCGTGCCGGAGATGGGCCAGCCAACGTCAACTGCCCCCGCGATGCCCGGATGCACAAGAAACAAGATCGTTGTGACGAGGAACAACGCCACCAGGCCCAGTCCGCCAAGGCATTGGCAATTACCATGGATAACGGTTGGCCGCGCTGCCTTTTCCGAGCTCATATGCTTGGTTTTTCCGAAGCCTTCCGGTGGGGCAATCACCCAAGGGTCACTGGCGATTCTGGGGACGTCAAACCGAGCTTTTTCTCTTTTTACACCCCTTTTATCCATTTCATAGGGCATCGAGCAGCCTGTTTTGCAGGTTATCGAATCCGCCGTTGGACATTATCAGTACCATATCTCCTTCCTTTAGGGATGACAACAGTTGCGCCAGCAGTGAATCCGTATCCGAAAAAGCATAGGCTTCGAGACCCTTTTTCCCCAACTCGGAAACCAGTTTCCGGGCTGAAAAGCGATCTTGGGGAGGAATTTTTTCGGTCAAGGGCGGCTCACGAATCATCATGAGATCGCCTTGGTCAAAGGAAGCCGCATATTGCTCCTGAAAAATGTTTCGCCTGCTGGAATTGCTTCTCGGCTCAAATACCGCCACCAGCCGACGATGGGGATACCTCTGTTTCACCGCGTCAACGGTCTCCCGAACGGCCGTGGGATGGTGGGCGAAATCGTCCATCACCGTAATCCCTCTCTTTTCCCCGAGTATTTCCTGACGGCGCTTGACCCCTTTAAAGGTCTTTAAAGCTTCATATAAAGCGTCTCGTGGCACCCCCAGGGCATTGGCCAGAACCACCGCGGACAGGCAATTTGACAGGTTGTGACGGCCAAAAAGGGGTGTTTCAAAGACCCCATAAATGTCGGAACCCGTTACCTGTTCTACCTTGAACGTGGTCAATTGTTCGGCTTCGGTTTCATCCGTTATCCGCCAGCCATTGCCGTTCAGAAACCCGTAAGTTTCGAGTCCGTATTCGGCACGCGCCGTCTCCCGGGAAATGATCCCATCATCCCCATTGGCAATCAGGCATCCGTTTTCAGGTATCAAATCAATGAGTTTTCTGAAACTGTCGATGACATGGTCCAGATCCCGGTAAATATCCGCATGATCGAATTCGATACTGGTCAAAATCACAAACAGAGGGTTATAGTGCAGGAATTTGGGTCCCTTATCGAAAAAAGCAGAATCGTATTCATCCCCTTCAATGACAAAATAGCGTCCCTCGCCCAATTTGAAATTGGATTCAAAATTCCTGGGGATACCCCCGATCATGAAACCCGGGTCCATTCCCGCTATTTCCAGTATCCATGCCACCAATGAAGCGGTCGTCGTCTTTCCATGGGTTCCACTGATGACAATGGATTTCTTGTCCCCAATGGCAAACTGTCGAATTGCCTGGGGAAAGGAGAGATACGGCAGACCGAGTCGCCCAAGGGCAACCGCCTCGGGGTTCTCCCTGGTGATAACGTTTCCCACGATCACCATGTCCGGCCCATATGTTAAATTGCCGGGGTCATAGCCGTCGAACACGGGAATCCCAAGAGATTCCAGGAGCAGGCTCATGGGCGGATATACATTGGCATCCGATCCTGTGACCATATACCCCAGTTCTTTCAACATCCCCGCAAGAGATGCCATTCCCGTTCCGCAAATTCCCATGAGGTGTATGCGGGACAAATCCTTTGGGCGACGGTTCAGGGCCTGCATCAGCCCTTTATGAAAATCGGTTTCTCCCACAAAAGACATGAAAAACGCTCCTTGCTCAAGATCTGTACGCCTCTACCGGACCACTCATAATTAAAAAGTGATTTCACTTCAAGCATAAACGAGATTTCAGAAGACCTGAAACAAACCTGTATCCCCGGTTGACAAACGCGTTCTCGCTTGCTACTTTTCAGATGTATTTTCTCATTCATTCCCTAAAATCGTGCCAAAAAGGAGATTCCCATGAAGAAGATCTTATGGAAGTCAATTGCCGGTCTCATCATGTCGGTTTTTTTCCTACTCCCTTCAATTTCCCTGGCAGAAGAACCGTCCCCCAATGGCGTCGACAAAGCGCTCTGCAAAACGCTGATACGGCACGGACAGGAAGCCTATCAAAGGGGAAAATATCTGGACGCCAAAGAATATTTTCGAAAGGCGGTTCAGGCGGATCCATCGTCCATGACCGCCTGGGCTTATTATGATCAGGCCGTGATTTTTGCGCTTGCCGAAAAGGTGGAAAAAGACGCCAACCTGGTTATGCCCGATACGTCCACACGTTCCGAACAGCAGCCCGCGACACCCGCGACCGCGCCGCCGCCACCCAAACCCAAGAAGAAACCCGCCTTTGTCATTATCGAAGACGAAGGCTGCTGAAATGTTAATTACAACCGCAATCCTTTGGCAATTACGGTTGTGTTTGTCAAATTCTAATTTTGGAGGATAAGATCATGACGGAAGACATCACCCCTGACGAGACCTTGGACTGTAGCGGACTCAGCTGCCCCATGCCCCTCTTAAAGACCAAGAAGCACATCGGCAGTATGCAATCGGGTCAGATTCTGGAAATCATCAGCACTGATCCGGGAACCAAGAACGACCTTCCCGCATTTGCCAAAAAGGCGGGACATGAGTTCCTGGGCGTCAAGGAGGGAGACGGCCGTTCATTGCTCTATTTGAAAATCAAATAGTCATCAGTCTGATTCCCATAAAAAAGGCCCCCAAAAAACGGAGGCCTTTTTTGTGACTCAGTTACCGGCTTGAAGGAATGAGCGTTTTACCATCCCTCATCCAGATCAATTTCATCTCTCTCGTACTGGGCATCTCTCAGATCGTTGGCCTTCTTGATCTCTTCCTCACTCCACGGTTCAATCACCAGTGAATCGGCCACCAGTTCCCAAATGTACTTGGTCTCCAGATCCAGAGCAAATTCCTTGGTGAGGCCCTTCATAATCTGATCGCGGCAGTTGTGGCAGGGCGCAATGACCATTTTCGCCTCTGTTTCCATGAGTTGCTGCGCCTTTACCCGGCCGTAGTAGATTCTTTCCGCATCATAGGGCATTGCCCAGGCGCCGCCGCCGGCACCGCAGCAGAAATTGTTCATGCGGTTGGGGTGCATTTCAACATAGTTTTCACAGCACTGCTGGGTGATCCATCTCGGCTCTTCGAAAAAGGCTTCCCCAAAGACCTTCATGCTCTTTCGGCCGTAATTGCAGGGGTCGTGAACCGTGGTCAGTTCCTCGTGGATCGATTTGTCGATTTTGATGCGTCCGGTCTCGATGTACTCCTTCAGGAGTTCATGAACGGATACAACGCGGTATTTGTCAAATACTTCCGGAAACCAGTTTTGCAGACTAAGCCTAGTCGCGAAATAGGCGTGGCCTCATTCGGGCAGGAGTAGCGTACTGCACTCCAGTTCCTCCAAATGCTTGACAATTCTTCCGGCAACCTCTTTCATGGCAGCATCGTCCCCTGAGAAAAGGCCCCAGTTAACCCCTTCCCATTCCGTGGACGAGGTGGTCCAGTCTTCCCTGGCGGCGTAGAAAATCTTCCACCAGAATTTCATGTCATCGGGTTCTCCGAATGGCTCCTTGGAATTAATGGTCACGTAAATGTTAGCGCCCTTTTTATCCACGGGAGCATAGAATCCTGGAAACCCCTCGTCTTCTTCCATCTCCTTGGAAAGATCCGCCAGGAGAAACAGAAAATCATCCTTGGGAATCCCCAGGTTGTTCCCCCGTTCGAGGCACATGACGACACCCTTATGAATCGGTCCCGGCACCTTGTCCCTTTCGCGAAGGCCCCTGGCCGTTCGCAGCATCTTTAAAATCTCCACCCCTTGGGGACAGGCATATTCACAGCGCCCGCACAGGGTGCAGATCCACGGAAACCGTGAATCAATCAACTCCTGATCCAGGCCAAGGGCCGCCATGCGGACAGCCTTTCTTGGATCCAGGCCGTCGATTCCGGTAACGGGGCACCCCCCGGCACAGGTGCCGCAGGTGAAGCAGACATCCGCCCATTCCGGAGCAACCCTCAGTTTGCTCTCTTTGCGATTTATGGTTAGCGGCTCCATTCATTAACCTCCTCAGTTTATCTTAAACACCTCTTGAGCAATTCAATTTTGTTTTTTTAGGTCTTTGGAAGGTAAATGTCAATGGGGAAATGAAAAAAGCATTCGAAATCCTTGGGCCCTTTGCCGGAATTCCTTCAAGAAAAAAGTTAAAATGTAGCTACAATGTGAATATTTCTGTTGCCAATTAACGATGAATGCGTTAAGAGTGCGAGGTGCGCAGATAAGTTAAGAAAAGAGGGTGGCAGCCTTTTAAACAACAAAATTCTAATGTATTTCTCAGATTTTTTCAGTAATTTCCGGTTAAGTTCTTGCATATGAATTTCAGAAAAGATTTAAAAAATCAGGTATTTAAATCGATTTTTTCCTTGACATATCAATTAGGGC
>JANQDY010000037.1 GCA_028278625.1 Thermodesulfobacteriota bacterium | reverse complement strand
GCCCAACACCAGAACAAACATGCCCGCCAACTTGATCCGCTTTTTCATACGCCCCTTCCTTTCCTTTTGCCAAGAGTTAACCGTAATTGTGCCGTGGGCTTGTCCACGGCAGGCCCCCGATGGCCCCATCGTCCAACGGTCATGACGAGAGCCGCTTCCATCTCCCGAAAGTGACCTTCTTCAGGGAGAGAATACCGAAAGGAAATTTCTTATATCATTTTATCATAGGAGGCGTAAGTCCGTCAATTTGCAGTTTGATCTCTCCCTACAAATTGGTGCAATGAGCTGAAGGGAAATAAGACCCAAAAATGGAGATCCATCACGGCACTTGCATATGGCATCTTGCAATGAACCGCGAAAAAGGGCAATATTGCCTTGGCATGAGAAGGGTTATGGATTAAGGTATTTCGAATTCCCGAGAAAGGCCTTTTTTGATAAAGGCTCAATTGCACAAATTCCCGAGGGAACATGAGGAATATGGCCTGGAGAATAAGGAGAAGCATTGAACAATGTCTGATATGAAAGAAAACCAGGGACAATCCTGGATCCAACATCAGGTCATGGCCCAGGGGCTTTGTACCGGCTGTGCCGCCTGCGTCGGCCTCTGTCCCTACCAAAAGTTCCACAGAGATCAGACGGCCATCATACACCAGTGCGACCGGACCTGGGGACGCTGTTCCGCATATTGCCCCCGTGGCCAGGTGGATCTGAAGGGACTGCGCAAAGCCATGTTTGAGCCGGGTGATATCATTCCGGAGTTGGGAGCGGTCAAGGCCCTTTACATGACCCGGGCAACGGACCTTCAGCTGCGCAGCCGGGCACAGCATGGGGGAACGGTCAGTGCGCTGGTCGCTCTGGCACTGACGTCCGGGCTCATTGATACGGCGATACTGGCGGATAAAAGGGACGACCATCTTTCCGAAAGCGTTGCCGTAACCGACCCCCTTGAGGTTGCCGCTTTTGCGGGGAGCAAGTTTTCGGTTTCGCCCACCCTGGCCAAGTTCAATGAATTGAGCCAGGGCGACCCATCCGGGATCGGCGTCGTTGCGACACCCTGCCAGGCCCTGGCCCTTGCCCGTATGCGGGTATATCCCCAGCCGGGCGATGAAGCACGGATCAAGAACCTTGGGCTGGTCATCGGACTCTTCTGTGGCTGGGCCCTTTCTTTCAAAGAATTAAACCGGCTCATCAAAACGAAAGCAGGATCCCAAACCATCAAAGGAATGGATATCCCTCCCAGTAAGCACCGGGTCATGGAGCTCAAGACGGAAACGGGCATTATGGAGATACCCATTGATGAGGTGCAGGCGTGCGTCAGGGAAAGTTGTCGCTATTGCTACGACCTTACCTGCGAATTCGCCGACATATCGGTGGGATCCGCCAGAAGCCCGGAAGGGTGGCAAGTGGACCGGGGCTGGAATCAGGTTCTGGTACGGACCCATAGAGGCGAGCAATTGCTCGATCTGGCCCGTGATGAGAAGGTTCTGGAGTTCAAGGAAGTGCCCGCGGACAATCTGGGAAAGCTGAAAGCAGCGGCCCTCGGCAAGAAGAACACGTGTATGCTGGAACTGGAACAGGTCTCGGGAAGCAACGCCGATTTGATTTACACCAGAAGGGAGGCGGTTCTATGTCAATCGTGAGCAACGGCGCAAGGGGCCAAACAGCGCTTCTCATGGGTAATGAGGCCATTGCCCGGGGCGCTCTGGAAGCCGGCGTCCGGGTGGCTGCCGGTTACCCCGGAACGCCCTCATCTGAAATCATCCAGACATTGGCGGGCATCGCTTCCGAACGCCACCTCTACGTGGAATGGTCCGCCAACGAAAAGGTGGCGCTGGAAGTAGCGGCCGCCGGTTCATTTTCCGGGCTCAGATCCATGGCGGTCATGAAACAGGTTGGCGTCAATGTGGCGTCCGATTTTTTGCTCCATCTCACCTTGAACGGCACCAGGGCCGGCTTCGTTATGGTCACCTGTGAAGATCCGGGTGGGCTCTCCAGCACCAATGAGGGCGACTCCCGTCATTTTGCCAAAATGATGGAATTCCCGCTGGTGGAACCGGGCGATTTTCAGGAAGCCAAGGATATGGCGGCCTGGAGTTTTGAACTCTCGGAGGAGATACGAAACCTGGTCATGTTCCGCTCGGTCACCCGCATGTCCCACGCCAGCGGCAATGTGGTCCTGGGTGACATGATCCCTGTGAACGCCAAGGCCAGATTCCATTATGACGGTGACATGATGGATCAAATGGAAGGGCCGGTGGTGACCTTTCCGGGCATGGTGGATCCCATGCGCCGACGACAGCAGGAAAAACTGGACCGGGCCCGCCGGTTGTTCGAAACCTCCCCATTTAATACCTATGCCGGCCCGGACCGGCCCGAGGTACTGATCATCACCAGTTCGGCGGCCTATCTCTACGCCCGAGAAGCCCTTTCCATGCTCGGGGTAGGGGAAAAGGTTGGATTGCTGAAGCTGGGGACCACCTGGCCCCTTCCGCCCGAGCTGGTGACAAAACACCTTGCCCTGTGCGACAGAATCTTCATTGTTGAAGAAGGAACACCTTTTCTGGAAGACAATGTCAAGGCCCTTTGGGCGGAGATGGACCCGTCAGCCGGTCCCAAGAGGTTTTTCGGCCGCAAGCTGGGCCCTCTCCCGCCCCTCAATGAACTTAATCCGGACCTGGTGGCAAAGGGTCTGGCTGAAATACTGGAGATGCCGGCGCCCGGTCCTGATCCGGATTACAGCCGGCGCGCCCAAGAACTGGCCAAGACCAATGCTCCCTTTCGCGCTCTCACCTTCTGCCCCGGCTGCCCCCACCGGGCCTCCTACTGGCTCATCAACAGTGCGCTCAAACAGGACAACCGTCACGGTTTTGTGTGCGGCGATATCGGGTGTTATACCATGGGGGTCATCGGCTGCGGATTCAATACCCTCAAGACCTCCCATGCCATGGGTTCGGGAACCGGCCTGGCGTCCGGTTTCGGCAAACTGAACCGGTTCGATTTTGACCAGCCGGTAATGGCCATCTGTGGAGACTCCACCTTCTTTCACGCGGTGATGCCGGCCCTCGTCAACGCCATTCATAACCAGGCAAATATGATCCTTGTACTGGTGGACAATTCCGGCACGGCCATGACCGGCTTCCAGCCGCATCCGGGGAGTCCTTCAGACGCCGGCGGCGGAGAACTGCCCGCGGTGGATATTCCCCGCATCTGTGAGGCCATGGGTGCCCAAGTGGTCATCGCCGATCCTTTTGACATGGATGCCACCGAAAGAACAATCCTCGATCTGCTGGACAAGGAAGGTGGTGTAAGGGTGCTGATTCTGCGCCAGGCCTGTGCCTTAAGTCCCGGCAAGAAGGGAAAACGCCTCTTTGACGTGGCCGTTGATGAAGAAAACTGCCTGGCGGAAGATTGCGGCTGCAACCGCCTCTGTACAAGGGTTTTCGGATGCCCCGGGCTCATCTGGGACCCGGAAGGGAAAAAGACCCGCATCGACGAGGTGATCTGCGTGGGCTGCGGCGTTTGTGCCGCCATCTGTCCCACCGGCGCCATTTCAAGAAAGGAGGCGGTCTCATGACAGCACCCCCATTACCCAGTGATCCCTACAATGTGATTATCACGGGCGTGGGCGGCCAGGGAAATGTCCTGGCGTCACGCCTCGTGGGGCGCATGTTGGTGGCACAGGCGTATTACGTCACCATCGGCGAAACCTTCGGGGCCAGTCAGCGCGGCGGTTCGGTAATGAGCCATCTGCGCATTTCCCGCAGGTCCGCCTGGTCGCCCCAGATTCCCTACGGAGGCGCCCACGCGGTACTGGCCATTGAACCTTCCGAGGCTTTCAGGGTCCTGGCCCTGTACGGAAACCCCCATGTGCGGATCATATGGAACACCCGCCCCATTCATTCTGTGAGCGTCATTACCGGTCAGGCCACCTATCCGGGTCGGGAAGAGATCACCAACGGACTTGCCGAACTCTCGGCCCAAAGCTGGCCCCTGGAAGCGACGGCGCAGGCCCAGAAAATGGGAAACTCGATTCTGGGCAATGTGATCATGGTGGGTGCTTTTTCGGCCATCACCGATCTCCCCATGGGACCCGGCATCTTTGAAAAAGCCATCAAGGAGATGATGCCCCCTAAAAAAGTGCCCATCAACCTGGAGGCCTTTTCGTGGGGACGGGCCGCTCTCGATGGGGCGTGACGGTCCATATGCGGGGCTTCTGCCATGGGTCACGAAATCCCTACCCGCATCATTCAACAAGAAACGATCACGTTTGACAGAAAAGATAAAAATCCAGTATATTGGTCCCGTTAAGAATCACCTGACAAACGTTTATTCTGGGGTGATGATCATCCCGCATGGGAGAAGGAACCATGTCAAACCAGCATTTTTTCGCACCCGCCGAACTGAAACAGGCCTGTGCTCTCCTTGCAGATGAGGCAATCAAGCCCCTGGCCCTTGCCGGGGGTACGGATGTGATGGTTCGCTTTAACCGTCATCGCCGTCGTCGTCAAGAAACCATCGTCTACTTGGGGAAGCTGGGTTTGGATTATATTGAAGAGGAAAATGACAGGGTGCTTGTGGGGGCGTGTGCGCCTTTAAGTGACATCGCAGAATCAAAACTTATCAGAGAGAAGCTGCCCCTTCTGGCCAGGGCCTGTGCCGAAATGGCATCGCCGGCGGTGAGAAACGCCGCAACCCTTGGCGGCAACGTGGTTACCAATGCCCGTCACGCCGATGGCGTGGCTGCTCTCACCGCATTGAACGCCCATGTGGTGATTGCTTCCACCGCTGGTGACTGGACCGTTTCCATGGATGAATTTTCCGTCTTGCCCAGGAAGGAGAAGCTATCGGACGGCGGAGTGGTCAAACACTTCGTGATCACGCCCCTGGGCCACCGGGAAAAATGGGCCTGGGAAAAACTGCGTCAGAGAAAAGGCGAAAGCCGCAGTGTGGTCAGCGTCAGCATGCGGGCGGAGATGGAGGGGGAGAACTGTGCCGCCATGCGGCTTGTGGTGGGGTGTATGGGACCCCGCCCCTTTGTTTCAAAAGCGGCGGCTGAACAAATGCCGGGCCGGGTACCAAATGCGGCACTGGCAAAAGAGGTCGCTTTGAAAGTGCTTTTGGAGTGCCGCCCGGCCAGCGACGCCAGGGCCACCGCCTGGTACCGTGAGAAGGCCACCGTCGCGCTGATCCAACGCGCATTTTCCCAATTGAATTAGAGGGGAACCAGAACATGGCATTACTGCGAATAAACGTGAACGGCAGGGATCACCGGCTCGAGGTTGAGCCGGCCGCGAATCTCCTGACGGTGCTTCGTGAGCAATTGTTCATCACAGGCCCCAAGATAGGGTGCGAAACCGGCGACTGCGGCACCTGCAACGTCATCATCGACGGCAAACTGCGCCGCGCCTGTTTGACCAACGCCCTGAGCGTCAACGGGAGCGAGATCATCACCATAGAGGGAGTTGGCGAGAGAGGAGCGCTTCATCCGCTGCAGAGGAGCTTCTACGAAAATTACGCGTCCCAGTGCGGTTACTGCACGCCGGGGATGATTATGGCCGGAAAAGCGCTTTTGGACCGGAACCCCAATCCCAGCGAGCCGGAGATCAAAGAAGCCCTTTCGGGCAACCTGTGCCGCTGTACCGGTTATGTGAACATCATCAGCGCGGTCAAAAAGGCGGCAGTGAACATGAGCGACCCGGGAGGTGAAAAATGAACGATCTAAAGGTGATCGGCCAGAGCAAGCGGCGCTATGACGGCCTGGGGCACGTCACCGGGGAAGCCACCTATACGGACGACGTTTTCATCCCCGGCACCCTGGCGGTGAAAGTGCTCCGCTCCCCCATCCACAAAGGGCTCATCAAGAACCTGGATGTGAGCAAAGCAGAGAAGCTGCCCGGGGTTCACGGGGTGATCACCCATAAGGATGTCCCATGCAACTCCTACGGATATCTGACCCTGGATCAGCTGGTACTGGCCGAGGATGCCGTGCGCTACAAGGGCGAACCCATCGCCGCGGTGGCGGCGGACACCGTCGAAATCGCCAACGAGGCCATCGCCCTCATGGGGCTGGAAATCGAGAAACAAACCCCGGTTTTTGACCCGGAAGAGGCGGTCAAGCCGGATGCCCCCAAAGTGCGGCCTGAAGGAAACATTCTGATGGTCGGCGAACGGCCATACCGCCTGGTATATAACGGCGATATCGACAAAGGCTTTCAAAAGGCAGACGAAATTATTGAAAACGATTTCTTTTTTCCCTCCCAGGAACATGCGCCCATGGAAACCCAGGTGAGCCTGGCGGTCCCCACCGCCGATTCCAGACTCACCATCTACACGGTGACCCAGGGGCTCTATTTTCTGTTGAAGCAAATCCAGCGCATCCTGGGTCAGGGCCAGGATGTGGCCAGCCGCTGGTCAAAGCGGCATCAGTATACCCATCACGGGCTCGGCTTCTCGGACATCAAATACATCAGCAGCAATGTGGGGGGTGCCTTTGGCGGCAAGACTGAACTGCACGCCGACGCCATCGCGGCCCTGATGGCGCTCAAAACGGGCAAACCGTGCAAATGGCGATGGACCCGGGAAGAGGAACAGCTCTATTCGGCCCGGCACAGCCCCTGGAAGATGCACTTTAGGGACGGTGTCAAAAAAGACGGCCGCATCGTGGCCCGACAGATTTTTACCCGCCATGATGCCGGCGCCTATACGGGACTCAGTTCCTATGTGGTGGACAAACACGCCTACTATGTTTCGGGTCCCTACTACCTTCCCAATGTGGAAATAAAATGCCAGGTGGTCTACACCAACAAGGTTCCCACCGGTGCCATCAGAGGCTTTGGCGTCACACCGGGAACCTATGCGTGCGAAATTCAGATGAACATGATTGCGGAAAAATTAGGGATTGATCCCTGGGAGCTGCGTTTCATCAACGCCATGCGAAACGGGGATCAATTGGCCACCCGCACAAAACTGGACAGTGTCTATCTCATTGAAACCATCCAGAAACTGGCCGAAATATGCGACCACCGGCTGGACGCGAAATTTACGGCCATGAACTCGGCTCCCAGGGAGGCATGACATGAAAAAACGCGGAAAAGGCCTCGCTTCGGCCTTTTATCCCACGGGCATGGGGGGTGGCGGCGATTTCACCAACGCCGTGGTCAAAATCAAACCGGACGGCTCCGCCGATCTTATTACCGGGACCGTGGAACTGGGGCAGGGGTCCGGGACCGTGTTGCCCATGGTGGTGGCCGAGATTTTAGGCATCGATTATGAAAAGGTTCGATTTACCCACAGCGACACCGATGCCACTGCCATATGTTTCGGCACCTTTGCCAGCCGGGTCACTTTCTACGCCGGAAACGCCGTCATGGAAGCGGCCAAAAACGCTCTGGCGGTAATGTTCAAACTGGCGGCACCGGATCTGGGGGTTGAACCGGAGGAACTGGAAGCGGCTGACGGTAAAATCATGGTGAAGGGCCAGCCTGACAGATTCCTGACCATGGGCGAAGTGGCCACAAAGGGCCTCTATGAAACCCACGAGTTTGTGGTGGGGACAGCCACCTACGGGCGCCCCAAGGCCATTCCCGACCCGGATACGGGGGCCTGTGATCCCCTGGCCACCCTGGCCTGGGCCGCGGTACAGATCGAGGTGGAAGTGGACACGGATACCGGGGAGGTGACCATCCTGGACAGCAAAAGCGTCTACGATGTGGGGAAAGCCATCAACCCTGAGATGGCCCGCTCCCAGGTGGAAGGGGGTGCCGTCATGGGCATGAGCTGGGCCATTTCGGAGAATCTCTACCCCAACTATCCGGACCCCAAGCACCAACCCCGGGATTTCAGTCAATACATGCTCACAACGGCCATGGATATCCCGCAACTGGAAACGGTGATGGTGGAGTGTCCTTCCACCGAAGGGCCATTCGGCGCCAAAGGGATCGGCGAGATGACCGCTAACCCGCCGGGGCCGGCGGTGGTCAGTGCCGTGCATGACGCCATCGGTGTCTGGATCACGGACATTCCCATTACGCCCGAAAAGGTGCTCCGGGCTCTGGAGGAAAAGGAAAAATTCTAAATCCCCCTTGAGCGAGACTTACGGAAATTGGGAAGCATTGAGCACACGGAAGCGGCATGCTTTCGGTACAATGGAAGAGAGGAGATGCCATGACGAAGGAGACGGAAAAGATCATTGAGGAATGGGAACCCACCAAGATTCTTTTTGGTGAAGGGGCCCTTGGTCAGGTGGGAGAAGCGGTAAAAAGCTTTTCGGATAACGTACTGGTGGTCATCGGCCAGGGGTCCGTCAAAGAGAACGGGGTGCTGGAGAGGATCACCGGTTCTCTGGATGAATCCGCCATCCGTTACCGGGTCTGCGAAGGGGTGGAACCGAATCCCAGCAAAGAAACCGTTTACCGGATTGCCTATCACTTGCTGGCCGGCAATTTCACGTGCCTCCTGGCGGTTGGGGGGGGGTCGGTCATGGACGCGGCCAAAGCTGCCGGCATACTGGCAAAAGTGAAAGAGGGAGAACTGGATGATTATTTTGGCGTCGGCATGGTCTCGCCGAAAACGGACAGGGCCATGGACCTTTTGGCCGTCCCCACCACCAGCGGATCGGGGAGCGAAGTTACCCGTTTCTCCGTTATCACAGACCCAAGGCTCGGGGTGAAGAAACTGATGATCGATTCGGCCATCGTCCCTCAAGTGGCCATCGTGGATCCGGAGCTGACCTATTCGTGCAGCAAACAGGTAACCCTTGTCTCGGGTCTTGACGCCATGACCCATCTGGTGGAAGGGTATCTCAACACGGTGGACGACGCGGCAGACCCGGAAACCAACAATCGCGCCCTTTTGGGCCTCTCTCTTCTCTTCGAAGCGCTCCCCAGAATCGTTCAAAACCCTCGAGACCAGAAAGGAAGAAGAGACATGGCCATGGCCAGCCTGCTCGGCGGAACCGTGCTTTTCTACAAGCAGGCCGGGGGCCCCCATCTCAATTCCTTCAGCTGGTGCAACGTGATGGACCACGGAGAGGCCTGTGCCGTCATGCTCCCCTACTACGGCGCCTATTATGCCCCTGTGGTGGCGGACCGAATGAGAAGGGTCGCAGACATCCTGGGAGTCCCTGATTCAGGGGACGTGGCACGGGATTTCTCAAAGGGGCTTCTCGATTTCTACCGAAAACTGGGATTTCCTCTGACCTTAAAGGAATTTGATAATTTTTCCAGGGAACTTATTGAGAAGGCGGTAAAAGATGCCGCTCAGAACAAGATGAAGCTGGAGGCCATGCCCAGACCGGTACCGTTAGAGAAGAGCGAATCGGTTCTTCGGGTCATCATACAGGGGGCCTACGACGGAAACCTGGATGAAATCCTGACGCTGTAGAGGCCACAATGATAGGGACCGAAAAAAAATGGGCAAAAACGCCCTATTTGGATAGACCTGATTACACAAGGCCCGGCTTCCAAATTCCGGACAAAGCCGAAACGCGGTTGCTGTCGCGCCTCACGTTTCTTTACGGCCAAGAGACGGCTCACAAATGGATGCCTGAACTTTTAAGGATTCTCAAGGTTTTCTCGGCTCACAAGCGTCCCGATTTTGACAGGACCCTCAAAGATTTTGAGCCTGCAGATCGCTTCACCGAAAAGGACATGATCCTGATTACCTACGGCGATCTTCTGCGGTCCCAAGGGAGGTCTCCCCTTGTGGCCCTGGCGCGCTTTCTGGAAAAGGCCGAAAGGCTCAAAGGGATCATCAATACCCTGCATATTCTGCCTTTTTTCCCCTATACTTCGGATAAGGGGTTCTCCATCACCGACTTTCGGATCGTGGACCCGAACCTCGGTTCCTGGAAAGACATTCAGGAAATCGGCAAGCGGTTCAAACTCCTTTTCGATGGTGTGCTGAACCATGCTTCCGCGGAAAGCCCTCAAATCCTGGAGATGCTGAACGGCAATCCCATCTACAAGGATTTTGCCATATCTTTCAAATCACCCGATGACCTGACACCGGAACAGCGCAAGATCATTGTGCGGCCGCGGACGTCGGATATCCTGACCCGTTTCGAGTCCATCGACGGACCGGTGTGGCTGTGGACCACTTTCTCGCCGGATCAGATCGATCTCAACTACCAGAACCCGAAAGTCCTCATGGAAATGGTTGAAACGCTCCTTCTGTACATCAGGAAAGGGGCCGATATCATACGCCTGGACGCCATCACCTACCTGTGGTCCATACCGGGAACATCCAGTGTGCACCTGGATGAGACCCATGAGATCATCAAACTCTTCCGTGACGTCCTGGATCTGGTGGCCCCCCATGTGGCACTCTTAACCGAGACCAATGTGCCCCATGATGAGAATATCTCCTACTTTGGAGACGGCACCGATGAGGCGCAGATGGTCTACAATTTCGCCCTTCCTCCCCTGGTCCTCCATACCTTTTATACGGAAGACACAACCGCTTTGTCCGACTGGGCCGAGAAACTCCAGTATCCCTCTGATACCACCAATTATCTCAATTTCCTTGATTCCCATGACGGCGTGGGTGTGATGGGCGCAAAAGGCATTCTCACAAAAGAGGAGATCGATTATATCATCATAAGGGCAAAGGAGCAGGGTGCCTTCATTTCCTACAAAACCGGAAAAGAGGGTAAAGAGCCCTACGAAATCAACACGACCTGGTGGAGCGCCGTGAATATGGAACAATCCGGTGAGGCGGTTTCTTTCCAGGTCAAACGGTATGTGGCCCTGAGAAGCATTCCTCTGGTACTGCGAGGTGTTCCGGGCATCTATTTTCACGGGTTGATCGGCACCTCCAATGATATTGATACCGTCCTTAAAACCAAGTCAAAGCGTGATATCAACCGAAAAGTGGTTGATGAGGCCGAACTGGGAACCGCCATTGAAGATCCGGACTCCAGGCTTTCCCACCTTCAGAAGCAGTTTGTCAGGATCCTGGATTTGCGCGTCAAGTATAAGGCATTTCATCCCAACGGAGAACAACGGGTTTTAAAGATATCATCGGATGTTTTCACGGTCTTGAGAATATCTCCGGACCGGGAACAGCATATTCTTGCCCTGATCAACGTGACTGACAGGGTCACCGAGGTGGCCGTTCCCCTGAATGAAAAAGGGCTTGACCGGAAGAACTGGTATGATCTTGTTGGGAAGAGGGGGTGGAGAGCAAAGGGGAAGCGTCTCTCCCTTACCCTTAAGCCTTACGATGTCTTGTGGCTCATCCCCTTTCACGACCTCGAGATGATCATCGAGTCCGACCCCGGATGATGCTTCTTTTCAGGACTTGGTTGTATTCGGATTATTTCTTGGGTTGGCCCGCGATTCAGGGAGAATCGCATCTTTGGCCGATGCCATGGGTCATTCAGCTTTCTTTGGCGGATCCTTTAGGACTGAATCGCCGGTGATTTGTACCTGCAGCCCATCTCCTTCCTCATGCGCGATAAAGGTTTTGCTGGTTGGAAATGCAAATTCGATATTTTCCTTTTTAAACGCACGAATGATCTGGAGATTCACCTCCTGGCTGAACTTGAGGAAACGCCAATAATCGTCCGGACGATACCAGTAATAGACCACCAGGTTCAGGGAATCCCGATTGAATTCATTGAAATAGACCCTGGCTGGAAAAGACGGGTCCATTCCTTCGTGGTTTTTTAGGAGTCCTAGAATAATCTCGATCGCCTTTTCAATTTTCTCAGGGGATGTTCCATAGGACAGGTTGATATTGGTCAATCGTCGGATGTGGGGCCGTCTGCCCACATTTTCGATGTCAAGGTTGGCCATCTGATCATTGGGAATCGTGGCCTGGTGGCCGTTCAGCAGACGCAACTTCGTGGAACGGAGACCGATTTCTTCTACCAGGCCATCGTGGCCCTTTACCACAATGCGCTGCCCGATCTGATAGGGTTTATCCAGTAGAATCATGATGCTTGCAAAGAAGTTCTTCAACGTATCCTGCATGGCCAGGGCCACTGCAATACCGCCGACGCCGAGACCTGTCAGAAGGGTCGTCACATTAAAACCGATATTGCTGAGCCATACCAGCACGCCCAATAAAAGTATGATGATGACCAATATGTTTCTGACGGGCCGCAGCAGAACGGTTGCCTGGGTTTCATCGCCTCCCTGGAGTCGCCGTGCCCACCAATAGAGAAGTAGTTCTGTCATTCGAATCAGAGCCCACACGATACCAATGGTCCAGAGCGTACCCGCTTGCATGATCGAACGGATGGTGGATGATGGACCGATCATCTGAATCCCTGGGTAAAGGATCAGAAAGAAGAGAATGATGCGCAAGGGTCCGGAAAAAAGTTCCGCGGTCCGTCGGCGCATATCACCTGGTTTGGAACGTAACAGCGCACTAATCACCCAGGTGAGCAACAATGCAATGAGAAATGACAGACCGATAAAGACCACAAATACAAACCACTGCCACATGTGCCATCCCAGGAACGTAATATCCGGAAAAAGGTTCGACAGTTTTTCCTCAAAAGGTTTGTATCCGAATTGTCGATACATTTGTGGAATGTCAGCCACTGTCCGGCCGGAGAACTTCCAAATATAGACGCCATCCGAGCGGGGAACATGCTGAAGCAGGATATTGAAGGATCGATCCGAATATTTGTCTCTGATACGCCCGATATTTTCCAGACCGGGATGTTGGCCGTCTTCCAGATTGCCGGCCGGGTCGGCGCTCAGGAGCTCAGGGTCGACCCTGATGGTTCGGTCAAGCAGGATTTTGAGTTGACGCGCCAGTTCCGGACCCTCCCTTTCATTCATCCAAGGGGGCAGATTGCGCAAATCGAGGTACTCAGAGGCCCGTTCGAAATCCCCGTCCCGGGTCGCCTTATAGAATTGTTTCACACTGGTTCTGGGCGTTCCTCTTTGGTATTCATCCACGGGACCGGCAGTCGCTGATTTGGGAGTTGCCGCTTCCCCGGAAGTCTTTCCGTCTTTTCCAATTGCCTTGGCAGCCTGCTGCGTTCCTGCCACCGCCAAGACGCTCGATAAGGCGAGTAAACAGCACGTGAACACGCATGCAATCAGGTGCCGATAGGGGGTCAAAAAGGGTTTTTTTGAGTTCATGGCAATCACCGGCAATGCGTCAACATAAGGGATTCCTTCCTGCATCACCACATGGGTTTGTTGAAGAGTTCCACTTCCTTGCCCGTAGGCGGCTGCTTCAAATCTCCGGGCAGCGAATTGGGTTCCAGAAGATCCCCCCAGTCGGTTCTCTTTCGCATGGTTTCAAGGGTCTTCTGAGGCAAAATCTCCTTGCCCGCGCGGGATTCCCAGCCGCCTCCCAGGGACTTGTACACCGTAATCAAATAGCGAACCACGTCGCCTTGGCTTGATGCCAGGTTGTCCTGCTGGTTTACCAGGAGCTGTTGGGTATTCAAAACCCGGGTATAGTCGGTGAGCCCCTCTCTGTATTGCAGCAATGCCAGTTGCGTGGCCCGGTCGGCGGCTTTTGCGGCCTGTGACAGGTATTTCTCCTGCTGCTGGGTGCGGATGAATCCGATAAGGCCGTTCTCCACCTCCCTGGCGGCCTCAAGCACCGTATTCTGATATGTGACCATGAGCTGTTCAAAGCGTGCGTCCTGAATCCGGACATTGTTCTTGATGCGGCCGTAGTTGAAAATGTCCCATTTGAAGGTAAAAGGCGAAATAAATCCCACCAGACTGTCGCCGCTGAACAAGCTGTTCCCATTGCCCGCGGCAAAACCGATGGATCCGCCGATGGCAAAGTGGGGATACAGGTCCGCTTCCGCGACCCCGATGAGGGCTCCCTGGGAGGCTGCCTGGAATTCGGCAAGCCGAATATCAGGCCGCCGACGCAACAGGTCCGCGGGTATACCCACGGCAATCTCCCCCGGGACCGACGGGATGGGGGCAATCCCTTTAAGGAGTTTTGAAAGATCCGTGGGCGGAATGCCCAGCAGCACACAAAGACCGTTTTGTGCCTGTCTAATGCTGATTTCAAGCACCGGAATGGTGGATTGGGTGTTGTGGAGCAAGGAACGTGCCTGCTGTACATCCAACTCCGAGGTTTCACCCCCTTTAAAGCGGACTTCGGCGATCTTAAGCCCCCTTTCCTGAATTTCAACATTGCTTCTGGCATATTGCAGCCGCTGCTCAAAGGTTCGAATGACCAAGTAGGCGCTCGCCACCTCTGCCGTCAGAAGCACCAGCAGGGTGTCGTAGCTGGCAATGGAAGCGGCCAGGCCGGCGTCTGCCGCCTCTACGCCGCGCCGGAATTTGCCCCAAAAGTCGAGCTCCCATGCGGCGTTAAAACCGATTTCGTACAAATGGGCGGTGTTATCCGTCTGGTCCAGGATCCTGTCGGGAAATTCGGAGAGCGGAGGTGCGTTCCTGCTGGTCTTCATATAGGTGTAGCCCCCATCAAGGCTCTGGGCCTGGGGATACTGCAGTCCAACCGCGATACCCAAAAGGGCCCGGGCTTCCAGGATCCTGAGCCCGGCCACCTGGAGGGAAAGGTTCTGCTTGCAGGCAGTGTCAATGAGGTTGTTGAGGACCGGATCGTCCAAAACATGCCACCAGGTGCTGTAATCCGCTTCCCCGGCCTTGATCTGGGCTGAGCCCGTCTCCATCCATTTTTCTTCAATGGATGCGGAAGGCTTCTTGAAGTCCGGGCCAAGAGTGGTGCAGGATGTGGCGAGAAACGTCACAAACAAACAGAACATCAGAGTCCTTGAAAAAGATGACATCTGTTTCCGGCAAAACGTGGCTTCTCGGATCGAAGTGATGATTTCAGGCATCGCGGATGAACCTCCCTTTTCCTTGATGAAACCGTTTGCGGAACTATGGAAAAACGACCGATAACCCATGATCCGGGCCTAAGCGCTTTCAGGTTTCTTGACCCTGAACAGCAGGGCGTAGAGCACCGGCACCACGCCCAGGGTCAAGAGCGTCCCGAATATGAGGCCCGAACCCAAAATGATGGCCATGGCATAAAACAGCGGGTCCTTTGACAAAATGAGCGGCATAACGCCCAGAACCGTTGTGACGGTGGTCATCAGAATGGGACGGAAACGGGATACGGCAGCCGTGACAACGGCACTATAGGGATCCGCCCCCTCACGTCTTTCCGCATCGATCTTGTCCAGAAGGACGATTCCGTTATTGATGATGACGCCTGCCAGGCTTAAAAGTCCCAGCATGGCAAAGAAATCGAATGGGGCCCGCATGGCCGAAAGCCCGAAAAAAGAACCGGTAAAGGCCAACGGGATGGTCATGAAGATGATGACCGGCTTTCTGAAGGAGTTGAACTGCCAGATCAACAGTATCAAAATGCCAAAGACACACATGGGGAGCCAGCGCATGAGTTTTCCCATGGTCTCTGCCTGGGACTCCATCTCACCACCCACCTCCCAACGGTACCCGGGCCTCAGTTGCAGCGCTTCGACCAGGGGTTTCGTGGCTTCGAGCAGTTCAGGGGCCTTGAGAAACTCATGTTTTGCCTCCACGATGATACATTTTTCCTGGTTTCTCCTGGCAATGCGGCTGTAATCCCACGCGACCTTCAGGTCCGCAATCTGGGTGAGGGGAATTGCGACGCCATCGGGGGTGTAAACGCTCACGTTCAAAAAATCGCTGAGGGCGCTTCTCTCTTCTTCCTGGGACCTGAATAGAACGGGAATGGCAAGGTCCCCTTCACGGTATTCGGTGATTTCGGCACCGTCCATGCTGGCTTTTAGAGAAGTGGCCACTTCTTCTGAGGTGATGTTTGCCCTGCGGGCACGCACCTGATCCACAACGACCGTCACCTTTGGGACTTTGTTCTCCCAGGTGCTCCTCACATCCAGGGTGCCGGGCATGGCTTTTAATGCCGCCGCCAGCTCACTCCCTTTCCGGAACAGGTAGTCAGGATCAAGACCGTAGAGCCTGATTTCCAGAAACCCCGGTTCTTCGGCCCCCATCCACATCTGCTTGACCCGCCCCTTGGCACCGGGAAAGGCATCCGCCAGGTGCTGGCGGACCCGTTCAATTACCTCGGGAACCTGCTGGGGTTTTTCGGTATTCACCACCACAAACCCCAGATGGGGATCCGGATCAAATGGGGACAGCACCAAGAAAAAGCGGGGACCGCCGGTTCCCACGTAGGCGATGGTGCTGGTAATTTCAGGATTCTTCTCCTTGTCGGAAAGCCATGTGGTCAAACGGTTCACCGCCATTTCCGTGGTATCAATCCTTGTGCCGGCCGGCAAATCCAGATAAATAAGGAATTGATTCCGCTCGCTGGGCCCGAAAAATTCACGGACCAGTCGGTTGCCCACGTAACCACCCAATACCAGGGTGCCGGCAGCCAGAAGTATCACAAAAAAGCGAAAGCGCAGGACCTGTTTCAGAAGACCCTTGTAAAACCGGTAGAAACGCCCGGAGTAGGGGTCATCCTCTTTCTGGTTGGTGGTGTTTTCCGAAGAGGCTGAATCGGTTTTGGGCTTTTCTTTTTTCGGTTTCACTTTCATGAACCACATGCACATGGCGGGGGTCATGTACATGGAAAGAAACCAGGAGGAGATCAGCAGGAGAATCACCACCATGGGGAGGGAAAAGGCATAATCGCCCGTCTGCCCGTCTATGAGCAGCATGGGGACAAAGGCCAGGATGGTTGTCAGGGACGAGGTGAGAAGGGGGATCGCAAGGGTTCCGCCCGTCTCAATACAGGCCTCACGCTTTTCCTGTCCGCTTTCAAGCTTGGTGCGGATGTCTTCGGCGACCACGATGCCGTTGTCCACCAGCATGCCCAGGGCGATGATGGAAGAAGCGATGGAGACCCGTTCCAGCTCGATATTGAAAAAGCGCATGGTAACCAGGCCCAGCAACATGGTCATGGGAACGAAGGAGCCCACGATCAAACCGGTGCGGATGCCCAAAAAGATCATGACCACCACCAAAACGATCACCAGGGTCTGGTAGACGTTGCTGAGTCCCCCGTCAACGGCCGCTTCCACCAGGTCCGGCTGAAAGGTGGCGTACTCCAGCACATACCCGATGGGGAGATCCGCCGTGAGCTCCTCGAGTTTTCGGGTCAACAGGTCGCCGAAAGCAACGGAATTGGTTCCCGGGATGATGGATACGCTGATGACAATGGCTTTTTTGCCGTTGAAGTAAGCCAGATCCTTTGCCGGGTCGATGTAGGCCCGCTCCACCTCCAAAAGATCCTTGAGGGCCACGGTCTGCTCGGTGCCGGGAATGGTGATGAGGACCCTTTCGATATCCTCCACGGACCGAAAGTTTCCCGTGGGTTCCACGATGATGTCCTGGCCCGCGGCATCGATCCGTCCGCCCGGAAGCACCACGTTTTGTCTGACCAGGGTATCTCTGATGTTTCCCAGGTTGATGCCGAACTGGGAGAGTTTTGAAGCGGAAAATTTCAAAAAGACCTGTTCTTCCTGAACCCCGTACAGCTCCACCTTTCGAACGCCTTTGAGCTCGTACAGCCGATCCCGGATATCGCGTGCCACCAGCCGCATCTCGGCCATGGAGAACCCGTCGGACCAGAGCGCCATGGTGGCCACCGCCGTAAGCCCGAATTCATCATTGACAAAAGGGCCGATGGTGCCCGACGGCAGCTCCGGTTTGATATCACTCATCTTGTTTCGAACCTTCTGCCAGATGGTGTCCAGATCGTCGTACTGGTCCCGGGTTTCCGCGTGGATAATGGAGATGCCGGACTTGGAATCGGACCAGATATCTTCGATTTCAGGGAGGGTGCGGATCTGGGCTTCGAGCTGTCGGGTGATCAGCTCTTCCACGTCGGCCGGTTTCATGCCGGGATAGAGCGCGGAGACCACCACCTCCCGTATGGTGATGGGCGGATCTTCCTGGCGGGGAAAGTGGAAGAACTGACTGAGACCTACCAGAACCACCGCGGCAATGAAGACCATGGTGAGCCGCATGTTATCCAGTGCAAAGCGCGTAATAAAGGACATTTCCCGGCTCCCTATTTGGTTTTCATGAGTTTGACCTTCTGGCCGTCCTCCAGAAAGCTCACGCCGGCAACAGCCACAATGTCGCCGGCCTTAACCCCTTTGGTCACGCCCACCCAGTTGCCCCGTACACCCCCGCCGGTGACAGGGGTTTTCCTGACGGTGGAAGATGCGGCATCAAAAATGAAAACATACATCTCCTCTTTGTCGCCCCTTTTACCGATGGCGGATAGCGGCACCAGATAACCGCTTTCTTCTTCACTTTGAGCCAGCTCAAAACTGACTTCAGCGGTCATTCCCGGACGTATTTTTTTTTCGGCATCCAGAACGACCACTTTCACCGGAAAGGCGTTGGCGGTTCCCGCAACGGAACTGATCTCAGAGACGACGCCCTTGTAGGTGCGGTCGGGAAGGGTGGGGAAACTGATTTTGGCGGGCATTTTGAGATGGATATCCTTGATGCTTGTCTCAGGGATCTGTACCGCTACTTCCATGGCCATTTCCGAAAAAAGAACAAAGAGGCGTTCACCGCGTTTGACTTCCTGAAAGGGATCCACATACTTTTCACCGATGATGCCGTTAAATGGGGCGATGAGCTCTGTCTTTTCAAGATCGCGTTTTGCCAGTTGCACCTGGGACCGGGCGTATTTCACGTTCTTGCGCGCGCTGTCGTAGGCGGCTTTTGATTTATCCAGCGACGACTGGCTGACAGCCCCCGGATCCAACTTGTAGATTCTTTGGAACCGGTCCAGGTCATTTTTCTTGTTGGCCAGTTGCACCTTGGCCCGCTCCACGGCCGCCTCGGCGGCCTGAAGGTCCAGACGGAAGGTCCGGTCGTTCATAACCGCAATGACCTGTCCTTTCTCGACCCGATCCCCCACCTTTACGCGCACTTCCTTTACGTTGCCGGATACCTCGAAAGCGAGAACGGAACTGTCCACCGCTTCCACCACCCCTGAGAACTTCCTGAGCGACCCCGGTGTTTTCTCCTCAACGGTAATGGTTTTGATGGCGCGGATCCGCTCAATTGGTTTTGGGGCTTCCTCCTGACAGCCGAAGACCAGAAAAAGCACCAACACCCCGAGAAACATACCAATACGGAACTTCCAGAGATCTGAGTTCATATCCAAAAACCTCTTTTGTGAGTGTGAACGAAGGGTCACAACTGCGATTCAATGGGCCAAATGCTCATAAAACCGATACCAAACCGTTTCCAGAAGCCCGTGTGGGGCTCATGGGTATAAACCACCGGCTCCCCGTTCTCCCATCCGTGCCAAAGAAGGTGTTCGTGTCCGTCTTCATCTTTTTTCAGCTCCAGCCGAAAAGCGACCGCTTCAATGTTCTTATCAAAGCGCTCTGACATCTCTAGGGCGATTTTGGGAACATTGAGGACCACCCCAATTTCAGTGTTGTGCACAAGGGACCGGGGATCGAGATTCAAAGAGCCGATAAACACCCGTTTGCGGTCAAAGACAAAGGATTTTGCATGCAGGCTGGCCTTGGCCGAACCGCCCTTTCCCTTTTTCTCCTTACGCTCTTTCCGGGTCATCTTCTTGTTCAACTCGTAGAGTTCAATCCCGCCCCGAAGCAGGTCATTCCTATATTTCATATATCCGGCGTGTACGAGTCCCACATCATTTGAAGCGAGAGAATTGGTCAGGATGCGCACTCGAACGCCGCGCCGCGCCAAGCGGGTCAAAAAATCGGTTCCCTCTTTGCCCGGGACAAAATAGGGGGAGAATATGATCAGCTCTTCTTCCACCCTTTCCCAATGGGGTTTCAACTTCGGTGCGAGATGATACTCGGTCTTACTGAAATCGTGGAGAAGCTTTTCCGGTCGATCAAATACGATCTCCGCATCTCCCCATCTGAAGGCGATTCTATCTTCCCTTATTTCGTGGGCCAGATCGGAATTGCGCAGCGCCTCTAGATACTCTGAATCAATCCGGGCGGCCACATAGGCGTCCAGATCCCTCCGCATAGCTTGGACCTCGTCGGACTTGGGCAGGTCACCTTCTTTAAGAACCGACGCAGGGTAGGTGAGTTCACTGTTCCAATAGTCATCAAAAACAGTGGAGACTTCTTTGACAACCGGTCCCACAGCCATCACATCCAGATCGGAAAAGGCCAGATCCGGACTCGCTTCAAAGTACTCACTGCCGATGTTACGCCCCCCGAGGATGGTAACCTGGTTGTCCACCGTAAAGGATTTGTTGTGCATGCGCCGGGTTACGGAGCCGAAACGGGTCAGAAGCTGGGAAGTTCTTCCCACATCCCGACTGAAGGGATTGATGATACGCACTTCCACGTTGGGCTGGCTGTCCAAGGCGCTCGCCCCAAGATCCCTGCCGGCAAGGGACATATCGTCAACCAGCAGACGGACCCTCACGCCGCGGTCGGCTGCTTTGAGCAGCAAATCGGTGAACAATTTACCGATTAGGTCATCATGATAATGGAAATATTGTGCGTCGATGCTGCGTTCGGCATGTTGGGACAATACCGCACGGGCCACGAACGCATCCAGGCCATTGTCCAGCAAATAGAATCCGGATTTCCCGGGGTGTGCCGCTATTTCCTCGGCCCGTGCCTTACCGAGGGGAGTATTCTCGGTATCGGTCAAAGCGTAAGATTCGGGCCGCTGGAAATCCTTCGGCAGGGTGGCGCAGCCCCATAACAGAAACACGGCCAGACAAACGGTTATAAAGGATATGATTCGCTGATATTCATGGCCAACTGCTCGGATTTTCGTCACTTCCATGCCTCCTTGACCACGATGCGGGTGTCAAAACCCCTCTGTCAGCCTCACCCGAGTAGAGATGCCGTGGATTATAGGAAATCCACCATGTCTCCGTCAAGTTCACTTTATTCCTACGCTGGCAATATTGTCCCATGGGACCACCCCTTAAGGGTCTTTTTCCGACTGTGCTTGAATGGCGGTGATGGCCGCGGTGTTTACGATGTCCGGAACCAGGCATCCCCGACTCAAATCATTGACCGGGTATCTGAGCCCCTGAAGGACGGGACCAATGGCCACGGCGCCTGCCGATCTTTGAACGGCCTTGTAGGTGTTATTGCCCGTGTTCAGGTCGGGAAAGACGAACACCGTGGCCTTTCCCGCCACACCGCTATCCGGCAATTTCGTCCGTGCGACCCCGGGATCCACGGCCGCATCGTACTGTATGGGTCCATCAATCTCGAGCCCGGGCAGGGCATCTTTCGCCATTTCTCTGGCAATCCGCGTGGCTTCACGGACTTTGTCCACATCCGCACCTTTGCCCGACCCTCCGGTAGAATAGGACAACATGGCCACAACGGGCGCGATGCCGAACGCCTGTGCGGTCTTTGCCGAGCTTATGGCAATTTCAGCAAGTTGATCGGCGTTTGGATTCGGGTTTACGGCACAATCCCCGTAAACCAGGACCTTATCCGCCAGACACATGAAGAACACGCTCGAGACCACGGAAAAGCCGGGTCTGGTTTTGATGATCTCAAAGGCGGGGCGAACCGTCGCTGCCGTGCTATGGACCGAGCCGGACACCATGCCGTCCGCATGACCCTTGTAAATCATCATGGTGCCGAAATAGGTGGCATCAGACATGACATCCCGCGCGTTGTCCATGGTGATGCCCTTGTGCTTCCTGAGTTCGTAGTAGGTCACCGCATAGTCTTCGAGAGCCTCCCCCTTCGTCGGATCGACGATACTCACCCGGTTCAATCGAAGGCCCAGTCGGGAGATTCTATCCCGGATGAGCTGCTCCTTGCCGAGGAGGGTTATGTCCGCCACCTCCCGTCTCAGCAGGATTTCGGCGGCCCTCAAAATCCTCTCCTCCTCTCCCTCCGGCAGCACGATGTGCTGCCTTTTGGACTTTGCCGCCTGGATGATTTTGAATTCAAACATCTTGGGTGTGACGATTTTGGTTCGGGTTGTGACGACCTTTCGGGCCAGTTCCTCAAAGTTTACGTTTTTCTCAAACAGGGCCAGGGTCCTGGTAATCTTGCGCTCATCATCCGGTGAAATGGCCGCATGGATTTTGTCGACCATGGCGGCCGCTGGAAACGTATTGTGGCCAACGCTGAGAATGGGCATCATTTGAGGAAATCCCCGGATGAGATTCCAGATGGCCGCATCCGGTTTCAATCCGCCCGTGAGAAGGATTCCCGAGATATTCTCCATGGACGAGGAGGAGACCACCGAGAGACAGGCCACAATGATATCCGCCCGATCCCCGGGGGTGATGATCAGAGACCCCCTGCCGATCCTGCTCAGGAAGTTCTGAAGCTGCATGGCCGCGACGGTAAACCCATAAACATGGCGGTTGAGCTGCTCTTCTCCGTAAAGCACCTCCGCTCCCAGACCCTCCGCGATCTCTCCCACCGTGGGTTTCCCCAAGGTTTCCTCTTCCGGTATGGTATAGACCAGCTGATCCTTGGCCCACCTGCCCCGGCGTATCCCTTCATCAATTGCTTCCCTGTTTTCCGGGTCCGTACGGTTCACAATGGTGGCAATGGGCCGGCATCCCTTATCGTGGAGGGAGTCGAGAGCCAACTCAATATAGCGGAGCGTTTTCTCGGCACTTGACGTGTGCGCGCGAGCCACTAGCAAGACGGAAGATCCCAGGTTCCTGCTGATCAATGCATTAAAATCCAGCTCAAATGCGGCTGTGGAACCGACATAATCCGTGCCCTCGCACAGGATGAAATCACATTCCTCTTTGAGATCTTCAAATTTTCGCATGATCCCTTCGAGGGCCTCCGCCTCTTTGCCAAGGGAAATCATGTGGCTCATTTCTTTGGCGGTGTACCCATACATTTTCTCATAGGGCGTCGTCAGACTGAAGCGAGAGGCGATCAGGTGAATATCTTGGTCCTGCTCTTCTTGTGTGGGATCAAAATCTGTGATCGGCCGAAAAAAGCCAACGCGATCTATTCTTCTGAGCAGCATCTCCATGACGCCTATGCAGATGGCCGATTTCCCGCTTCTGGCTTCGGTGGCTGTAACATAGAGGCTGTTCGGCATCATGCGCTCCTTCTCAAATGCTTTAAAAAACAGTGATTGATCCCACGATGCCCGCATCAACCCTTGGGTTTCGCAACCGCTTTCAGCCAAACGATATCATAGGGTTCCAATGTCACCTTGAGTCTGCCTTCCTCGGCAATCCACGGGTTTTCGTTTATGAGATCATACCAATGGGTCTCCCGGACGCCCCATTCAGATGGCCGGAATTCCATAGGGGTTTTTCTCGGAGTCACATTCGTCATCGCCAGGATCCGCTCCTCGCCATCCGGAGATGTTCTCAAGACGGTGAAGACATCCGGAGAATTCATAATGATCTGTTGATTCCCCTGCGGGTGAAAGGCCCTTTCTCTTGTCCGGGTGAGGTTAAGTCGGCCGGCCATGCGAGCCAGATGGGACCTTTTGGAGTGAGGGTCTTTCAATTCTTCGGCCAACCGCTCAGGATCGATCAACCCACGATTCACATCCCGCTTATGATGGGTTTTCTCGACCCGTTCGTGGTCATTGGGCATGGCCAATGCTCCATGGGTATAGAGAGCGGGTACCCCTTGAAGGACCATGGAGAGACTTCGCGAGGCAAGATACCGGCTGACTTTGAAAGCAATCCCTTCATCGCCGTCGTCCCGGTTGATGGCGCTCCACCAGGTTGTGTTGATCTCGTAGGGTTCTTCACCGTCCTCGGTGGCTTTGTATGAGATATAGGCTCCGTGCTCGCCGGCCTTTTCAATGATCAATGAGATCTCTTCCTTTTTCAGGATCCCTTTGACGCCCATGAGCCCCACTCCGTCATGGGTATCGAGCATGTTGAAAAAAGTCGCCCTATCGGATGGATTATTCATGCCCCTAGCCCATTTTGAGATGGCGGTGGCATCTTCCGCATAGAACGTGAACAAGACGAGAGGCGGCAGGGCAAAGTTGTAGACCATGTGCGCTTCATCATGACCATTGCCGAAATAGGAGATATTGTCTTCATGGGGCACATTGGTTTCGGTAATGATGGCCACACGAGGGGCAACCAAATCCAGGACGTCCCGGAGCAGTTTGATCACGGCGTGGGTCTCGGGCAAATGCACACACTCGGTCCCCGGTTCCGCCCAAATATAGGTGACGGCATCCAAACGGAGGATGTCCGCCCCATGGCGCACATAGAAGAGGAGGCCCGTGAGAACACCCAACAAGACCTCGGGATTCCTGAAATTAAAATCGATCTGGTCGTCGGAAAAGGTGGTCCAGACCCATTTGGACCCTTCAAGTGTGTCAAATCTCGTGAGGATGTCGGATGTTCGAGGCCGGAAGATCTTGCTCCGCTGATCCGGTGTGAGATCATCCGGAGAATCATAAGCGATAAAATAGTCCTTCGCCTTTGGATTTCCTTGAAGGAACTCCTGGAACACCTGAGACCGTGATGAGCAATGATTCATGACCCCGTCAAACATGAGGTCGTAGTCGGCCCCCATGTCTCTGACGCATTCCCAGGTGCCCATCTTCGGGTCCACGGACCGGAAGTCGATCACCGCAAAACCCTTGTCGGAAGAATAGGGAAAGAAGGGAAGCAGGTGGATGGTGTTGATGGCACCGGGATTGTGCTTCTGAACGGTTTGGTGCAATGCAGCAAGGGTTTCGCCCCTCCCTCCCTTAAATGCATCGCCGTAGGTAATCAGGACAAAGTCTTTTTCCGTAAATCGCTCCCTGGGATCATATGCCTTTTCAGCCTGGATCAGCGCTTCGGGTTTGAAAGCATTATGCACCTTAAGGATCCGTTCCAGTTCCGGATACCATTTTTCCGCTTCCGATTCACCATAGAGAAATGTAAGCCTTGAAAGCATGCGTTTCCGGGCCTCTGGAGGGATTCTAAGCAAAGGCCTTGAGAAGTCCGGGTCCCGATTGTAGGGTATGCGCGGTTGTCTTGTCGATTGATCCGCTCCGCTTTTTCCGGGGTCATCCCCGGTGTCTCTTTGCCCCATCATTAAACCTCCTAAATTCAGGAAACACCTTACCCAATTCCGAAAGGCATGCTCGAAAATAACAAGCTGTCCCTAGATTTACCCGATTTATTCGCGGATTTACATTTCCTTTTTGCCCTTTACCGACTCACGGGCAGGGTCAATACCGGTGCAGCGCTCTGATCCGAAGCAGCGGCGATGGTGAAAGACCAGTATTTTCGAACCGATACGAAGAACGACTTGGTGTGCAGGTCGGTTTCATCGATATAGAACCAATATCCGCGATATTTCACCGCCCATGGTATCTCTTTCGGCCTCTCCTTGGAAGAGATGACCCGGATGCCTTGCCCCGCCAAACCGCAGGGTGGAAATTTGACGGTTAGACCCGCGCCAGCGTGTTCCTGGGGAACCTCAATGGCGGCTTTAAAGATCTCAATCAAGTCAAATGTTGAGCGCGTTGTGATCCCGATGCCCCACACCTTTCTTGTATTTATGCCAAAGTAGGCGGGAATAACGATTTCTTCGGATTGCTCTCCCGGTACCGACAAGTCGAGCAAATCAAGAAATTCAACCACTTCTCTCGAATACTGGTGTGCATAATCGTCGATAACGACAGCGAAGGGAACTTCCTTTCGCGGGTCTGCCACCAAGTCCATAACACCCGCTCTAATCAACTCCGTGGTCAGTTCGACAAAACGGATGAATCGCGGATCAGGCTCAGTCAAAGGCCCCTCATGAAAGTCGGGGTTTCGCAAGTTGTTGACTTTGCTCACCAGCAGGATAACGACCTCAGCCACGTCTGTTTCTGCGCGCATGGACAATAGTAGGAGATCCAACGAGATAGGTGACATCAATTGCCGAAAATACGTTTCACCGATGACCGGTGCATAGGTAATCGTGGGGTTTTCCTCATAGGCCAAACCGGCGCTGAAGGGAACGAGGTTTCCATCGTAGTTCCCTTGAGGGCCCCATCCAACATTGACCCCGGCGTTGGTTTTGAAACGAACGTTCGCGGCCACACCATTCACAGCCAGCAGGGAAGTTGTTTCTCCATAGCGGCTTTTTACCATCGCCATTAATAGCTGTTCGTCTTCCGTCCTGTTGATGGCTTCGTTGTAATCCGCCCGCCCATGGCTAATAGAACTCGGTCCCATCACGGCGCAGCCGGACAACGTAAACAGGACCGAGCATAAGGTTGCCAGCTTAAAAACCCATCGATCTTTACGGCCGTATAACTGCATTTTCATTCCCTCCTTTCCCTCAAGGAATGTGTGGACTTTTGCCGGATACATCATTTTTCAATAATGTCGTTCTAAAAAAACAGAATGATACTCCCGGCAATGGTTAAAAGTACATTGGCAAATGCATAGGCCCCGGTATAGCCCAGTGACGGGACAGAGCTGTTTGCTGTTTTTGTGACCACACTGAGGGATGCGCCGCTTGTCATCGAGCCTGTTATCCCCCCAAAAAGCAATGCAGGATTGATTTTGAGAACCTTCCTACCAAAAAAATATCCGACCATTACCGGTACCATCGTGACAAAAATTCCTGCGACCACCAGAGACAGCCCTGCATTCATAAAGGTTTCAATGATGTTGCCACCGGCCTTTAGACCAACGCCTGCCATAAACAACAAGAGACCAAACTCCATGAAAATCCATCGGGCTGCGTCAGGCAGGCGCCCGAAGGTTGGGTAAACGCTTCTAAGGTAACCGATGGCAAGTCCCGAGGCGAGAAGGCCGCCGGCCGATCCCAGCCCAATTGAAAGTTGACCCACATTAACAGCAAACAATCCTATGATAGTACCCAAAACGATGCCAAAAGAAAGCGTGACCATATCGGTTTCCGCAATATCACGTTCAACATGGCCAATCTCCTGCCCAAGAAGATCGACATTCTCATATGGGCCCACGACCGTAATAATATCTCCTTTGCGTAATTCAAAATCAGAAGCAAGCGGTATTTCAATACGCATCCGCGTAACACGCGTTATTAATACGCCATACTCCCTGGGAATATCCAGATCACTCAGTGACTTACCAATGGCCTGTCTGTTGATGACAACTATTTGTGCCGTCTGAGGGGACTTAGATGACCTCAATTCTGGTGTAATCTCTTCACCAAAGTCGATTTTGGCGACGGTTTCTACGAAAAACTCCGCCGGCGCAAGGATGTATACCTCATCCCCCAATTTCAAAAACTCATCGGTCAGCGATTTAGGCTTAATGATCGCGCCGTTTCTTTTTAGACGGACTACCGAAGTTCTGTCCCAGTACTGTTTTCTGAGTTGTTCGCCAGGGACTTTTGTAATGGCTTCATTTGTTACACGGTACGCTCTTAAGGCAATGTTTGCAGGTTGTTTATGTGATCCGGGTTCATGTTCCGCTTCAAAAGCTTTTGATTCTTTTTTCAGGTCAATCCCAATGATTTGTGGAAATAACTTAATTATGGCTATCAGTCCCGCCAATCCAAAGATATAGGTAATGGCGTAACCGGTAGCAATATTTCCAATCATTTCATCTTTGGATAAACCTTCGGGAGGCGTGATTTGCCCGCTGCGGATAGCTTCCTGAGCTGCGGCAAGGGTTGGTGAACTTGTTAATCCGCCGGATAAAAGCCCGGCTGAAGAGCCGGGAGACAGCGATAATAATTTTGAGGCAATAACAGCAACGGTAAAGCCGGTTAAAGCAATAACCAAAGCCAGTAAAAAATACTTCAACCCATCAGTTCTCAGCACATCAAAAAACCGTGGTCCGGCCTGATAACCGACGGAAAAAATGAATAACGCAAAACCGACCGACTGAGCACCGGGAGACATGAGGAAATCAAAATGGCCGAGAAAAAGACCTGCAAACAAAACGCCCGCCACAGGCCCCAGTGAAAAACTCTTTATACGGATGTTGCCTATCAGATACCCAATGCCAAGAATAAGAAATAATGTGATCACGGGCTGTGTTCTGAGAGCTTCGATGATACGGACAAATACGTTCAGTTCTTCCATTATTGGCCCCTCAGAGTTATTCGGCGAATAGGAAGGTTACATTTGCCGGGCGAGTTGCCGGGATGTCGCCACGATCGCCTAGCATACGGATATCTTCATTAGATGGCAAGATGCACCTCTGTCTTTCTGTTGATTCAGACCATACCCTTGGTTATTCCGTGTGGTTCGTATGGCGGAAAAGGCATTCCATAGATTGGACACTTCAAAATCCGTACCATACGGAAGAACAAAGGAAATTCCACTTAACCATATAGAACCAAAAGCGAATTCTTGTCATTCCGGATAATCTGAGGAGGGGAAAGAAGACACCAAATACGATTTATACACCATATTCGGTGTTTTCCCATGCTCCTGTTCGGCGTTTCGTTGCCGCATGGATTTTCATAATCTGCCATAATTCCTGATCGTTACAGATAAATATGGCCCATTTTTTCTGGTGGCGCATTTTTTGCTTATCTTTCTTTTCGCAATTACTCTGTTATCTCTGTTCCTAATGGTTGAGAGACGCTTATGAAGAAAGCTGAAAAGGGCATTTCGCGAGGATAGTGTCTCAAAACCGCACCTGCGATCGGAGTTTGGAGAAGACTGGACATAATGGTCATTGCAGCCATGAGGCTCGCGCTGGCCCCTCCTGATCGGTTTGGCCCTGTTGAGCGGGTGCGCTTCGATTCCGATCGAGGAGAGGGACAAGGTCCGGGATGAAGTCGACCGCGACGCCCAGGACATCAACAAGCACTGGTCACTCTCTGCGGAGTACAGCGGCTTCGTCGGATCCCGGAAGGCCTTTATGGCGCCTCTTCCTACAGATTCTGAGAACGACGTGATACAATTGAAAAATCCGTTGGAAAATGCAGGGTGTTATGACATGGTTCCCAGGCCCATGGATCTAATGGAGAAAATGAATAAACACTTATATTTTCATAAACAAAGGGGGTATTTATGAAAACGGAACAAGAGAAATCATCGGCTTTGTCCCGCCGCAATTTCATGACCAAAACAGGCATTTTCCTTGCCGGAGGAATAGCGGGCTGCGCCAGCCTTCAGTCGGCTGAAACCCAGCCAAAGAGCGAAGCACCTCCTTTGCCGTGGCCGTGGCCGAAACTCGATCCCATGGAGGCAGGCCGGCGGGCGTACCGTGGTTACCTGTCCAATCCCGGCGGGTGAGGGTACGGCACTTGGCTGGGGTTCTCCAGCCTTTTGAAAGAACAGGTCGGCTATCCCTGGAACACCATGCCCGAGCACATGTTCGTCCATGCGGGATCCGGGTACTCGGGCCACGGCACCCTTTGCGGGGCACTGGGCGTCAGCGCCTGCCTGATCAACCTTGTCATTTACGACGAAAACCACACCTACAAGCCCGTTGTCGATCGGTTGATGTGGTGGTATTCACGAATGGAATTTCCAACCGAACGTTTCGACGATATCTCGGAATTTCCCGACCAGGTCAAGGTCCAGGCCATGACACCGCTCTGCCATTCGTCGGTTAGCAGTTGGACCATGGCCGCCGGTGCCGAAGTCACCTCCAGGGAGAAATACGAGCGTTGCGCCAAGGTGACCGGAGAGGTCGTCTACACCGTGACCCATTACCTCAACGAATACTTCGCCGGAAGGTGGAAGCCGAAGAAATGGGAGCCGTCGGAATCGACCGCCCACTGTGTCAAGTGCCATGGTCCGGAACACTACCCGGACTACTCCGACGGCATGAACCACCAGCAGGGCCATATGGAGTGCCTTCTCTGCCATACGGACCACACAGAATAGACCAAGAAGTCGCCGCCGGGCCTCCTGGCGGCGTCCTGATTCCCACCGTCATCATGATCGTTGCTGACGGATCCTATTGCAGCCCTTTGATGGCATCAGCGATCTCTTTACTGAGCTTTTGAAGGGATCGGTTCTGTGCCGCTATCATTTTTTCATACCCTTCTCCTCTTGATGACACGCTCGATCCGTTGGCCGGGCGAGGTCCTTTTGTCTTCTTTTCCCCAGATCAGTTCGAAGCGTTCCGGATTGATGGTAATGAAGACGGGAACATAGGTAATGAGGTCTTTCATGTAAGCGCGGACCACAATATTTTTGACCATACCCACCTGGACTCCCCTGAAGAGCACCGGCGAACCGATCCGTAACCCCTTGACTGAGCCGTCAAAATAGAGCACATACTCGAGCGTCTTTTTAAAAAGCTGCCCACCGCCTAAAATAACGACGCTGGCGGCCAGAATTGCAAAAGCAATCACCACAAACCCGCCGACCATCTTCCTGTTTGCTTTTTTTGCCATGGTTTAACTTTGCTTTCTCCAATGTGGTTTCCCGATAGGCATGGGTTGAACTCACGGTTGTGATTGTTCCCCACGGGTCAGGAAAAGGCGAAGCGCCGGGTCCTCGGTTTCGGCCAGCAGCATATTGGGATCACCCGTGGCCGTCATGGTCCTTTGGGAGGCATCCAGGAACACGGAATTGTTGCCGATTTTAAAAATGCTGGCCAGCTCATGGGTCACCACCACCATGGTCGTGCGCAAGATCTCACTCAGTTGAAGGATGATTTCATCCAGCCTGCGCGCGCTCACCGGGTCCAGACCGGCCGAGGGCACGTCGAAAAACAGGATCTCCGGGTCCATGGCCATGGCCCGTGCAATGTCCGCCCTCTTCTGCATCCCCCCGCTGATCTCCGAGGGGTAGAACCCTTCAAAACCGGCCAACCCCACCAGGGCCAGCTTCAGTTTGACAACTTCGTAAATCTTGCCGGGAGTAAGGTCCGTGTAAGTCTCCAGCGGCAGGGCCACATTTTCCGCCAAGGTCATGGAGCTCCACAAGGCCCCGCTCTGGTACATGACACCCGCCCCGCGGATGACCCGGTCCCTCGTCTCCTGATCCGACCCCCAGAAATCGACGCCATCATAGAAGACCTGCCCCCTGGCCGGGGATTTCAGTCCGATCAGGATCGTCATCAAAGTACTCTTTCCGCAACCACTGCCGCCCATGATGATGAAGATATCCCCCCGGTTGATGTTGAAGCTCAGGTTGTTCATGACCACAAAGTCGCCGTAGGCCATGGTGAGGTCTTTAACGGTGATGAGCGTTATAATGGGCAGGGCCTGGCCGCTGCAGGACTCTAGGATCAGCCACAGGTCGACGCTTCGGTATCGGGCCTTTCCTCGAAGCAGTCTTAAAAAAGCCACCGTTGCTTCGCCCACGAACTCCAGCAGGTCGCCGCAGGAGGTGAAAAAGTCAATGGTCTGATCACCCAGATTGGAAATAAAGGTGACTCGCCCTTTGGACTTTCGGGCTTCCTTGCTCTCCGGGACGGCCGTTGTCAGTTCCAGAAGACTCGAAACGCCCCGGGGCAATCCCTTGCTGTGCAGGCGGATTTCTTTCTCCAGACAGAATTTGCGCAGTTCCCACAAAAAAACCAGGAGTCCCGAATCCCACTCATCAACTCTTTTGGCATCAATGCCCACGGAACGTACCGTGGACATCTCCCCAAGTCTGCGAACGACCCCGTCTGCGCCGGGCAGATCCCTTTGCAGTTTCCAGCGTCCTGAAAGAATCACCTTTAAAATTCCTTCAGAAGGCTGTTCCAAAAGCATTTCTCCTGGTGTGGACATCCGTGTTCACCTCATAATGGCAATAGGCTTTTCAAAACTCATACCATTTGAACCAACCCATGGACATTGAGCTTAAACGGCTAAAAATTAAGCAAATATCGACCGCGCAGCTCATGAGTGAGATGGGAGGAGGAACAGAGAAAACACCAAATACGATTTCTTGACCATATTTGGTGCTTTTTGCTGCTACTATCCGACCTTTCGCCGCCGCTTTTCTTCACCGATTTCTGTCAAAATCTCTGATCGTTATGAATGCCATGGCAGGTCTTTCAAATGGCACGCTTCTTGTAAAATAATTTTCGCGTAATCACTCAGCCACCGTCTTGATTATCTAATGTGTATCCTGTTTAATGGTCCGATGCCTTGGGACTATGGCATAGGGCAGGAGGGATTGCCGAAAGACTATTAAGCCGTTGAAAGGATTGACATGACAAACCATTGTTCCATAAAGAAGGCAAACAAGCCGGAGAGAATCGGTCTTGCCCTGGGTAGCGGGTCGGCCCGGGGATGGGCCCACTTGGGTGTGATCAAGGCCCTGTCTGAAGCGGGCATCCATATAGATTATATAGCGGGCTCCCTTCGATCATTGAAGAGAGAACAGCTTCCTTGTGAACATACGTACAAAGAAAAAGCGAGGCATCGGGAATAAGAGTTGAAGCACTGTCCAGATGGCCGAGAGCCATCAGTGCATCATCAAATTTATCCCGCAAATGAGGGGTCCAATCAATGGATGGCTTAGAGGGCAGGGGATTAGGTACGAAGGCCTGCACCTTCTCACCTACCGTTGAAATTGTGACATAATGCCCTTGGAGCCCTCATTCCATCGTCTCTCCGCCATCCTAAAATAAAAATGTTCGTTATTTTAGGTTAACTCCAAATGCTAAAATAAAAAGACGAGAAACAGAACCCAAGGTATTTGCGCCTTAAGAAAGATCGTTCCTTTGAAATAAAGCTAGCAAGCGAGACACCACATAAAATTTTGATATAATTGTCTTGTTTTGGATCACTGAACACCAGATAATCTTCGCATAAAGGCTTCATGTTTCGCGGGTGGCTCGCGTTGCTCAGAAGCAGAACCACTTAACAAATGCAATTCAGTCCGCAACGTGTCGTTTGGTCGCAAACCGCAGTCATGCATGTGGCCTCTAGGCGACGGTCTTTTGTTTGTCCGGGCGCCAGAGAGTTTTTGTTCGGCTCCCGGTCTTGCGTTTCAGGTGCCTTGGCTTTAGCAGTTTCTTCCGAAGTCGGTATTCTCTATTCGAATATCAGTTCAAACGCATCTTTGGCTGCAGGTCTAGTCTACTCGGTTTTCGCATCTGGCTGTGGCATGTGCCGCTCCTGCCAGGAGTCAACCGCTTTCAGTAGTTTGCACATCACGGCGCAGCCCAAGAATGTAAGAAATACCCCAGGCAGCGGGATCGCCTTGCGATTCACGATCCAAAAGTCCGTCAGCTCGGTTTTGTTCCCATTCAACAAATCAGTGACGAGCCGTCCGTTCAAGTGGGCCAGGGCCGCGCCGTGACCGAACCCCCCTGTCCAGTAAATGATACGTTCGTCACCCAAGTAACCGATTTCCGGTGCCATATCGATATTGATCGAACAAGGGCCGCCCCAACGATAAGCCACTCTGACATCATCCAGTCTCGGAAACATGCGCTTCAGGTGAGCTTCAAGCTTTCGCCAAATGTCCGGAGCGAAATCAAAATTCATATTTTTATGGTAGCCCCACGGCGTCCAAAACTCCTGGCCGCCGATCAAAATCCGGCCGTCGGAGGTTGGCCTGATGTAATGGATCATCTGACGGGCGGTTTGAATTCCATGACGGTTGGCCCAGCCAACGCTCGCCCATTGTTCCTCGGTCAATCGCTCGGTGATGATTGTCGCGGTCCATACGGGGAACTGCCGACCTTTGGTGCCACGTAGGCCTTTGAGCAAATGGGTATAGGCATTGGTCGCCAGCAAAACCTTGTCGGCGCGCACGGTAGCCGCTGACACGCTGAGGACCACCTCTTTGCCCTGCCGTTCGCATTTTTGTACCGGCGTCAGTTCGTAGATTTCAACTCCGACCTCCTGGGCCAGACGCTTCAGTTCTCGGATATGTTTGCACGGGTTCATCTGTCCCGAATGGGGATCCGACAGCCCACTCTCCATGAGCGGGCTGTTGAACTCGTTGTGCAGCTCTTCCTTTGACCACCAGTGAAAGCCCATTTCCCCTGCGACACCGAGTTCCTGAAAAATCTTGTGGATGCTTTCCAGGAATTTGCCTTGAGGCCTGGTATGAGCCACGCGGAGCAGGCCGGGATGCGAGTAGTCGCTGTCCAATTGGTGATCTTCGATGAGCTGCCTTGTGTATTCCACCGACTTGATCGCGTAGCGGCAGGCATCGATGGTCTTCTGTTTGCCCCAGCGTAGTTTGGTGACCTGGGGTTCGAGTCCAAACAACGTCGTGGTAAACCCCGCATTGCGGCCGGCGGGACCCGCACCGATGACATCGGATTCAAGCACCACGACCCGGGCGTTGGTATTGTCTTTCTTGAATTCCCTTGCAGTGTTGAGCCCAAGTATTCCGCCTCCAACCACGACGACGTCTGCCCGGATCGACTCCGCCAGAGATGGGTTCGGGGAATACGGTCCGTACTCCCGGGCCCAGAAGGAGGTTTCTTCATACTTCGTGAGAGCATCGACAGTCATCATATTGTCTCCTTTGTTGCGTCGACTGAAGCACAGACGTATAATAATTTGCTTTTGGGATTAGATTCTATCCAAACTAGAACCGTTCAACCTGTTCCTTTGGCCGGTTGTTCACATTGGTAACAAAATATTTTTGACCTGCCCTATTTTGGAAAACGTCCGAAATTGAGATTATCTTGGTGTGACACACAACGTGTTTAATCATTTAGTTCGCGTCTGTCCGTCTTTCCAAGAAGCAACAGCTCAAAACCTTCCGGATCGGGGAAGGCTTTGCCCATGTCCCATCGGCACTAATGTCCGCCCGCCGGCCACTCCGCCGATGATGACTTTCATGGGTCTACCTCCGTGCGTGATGTTTCAGATATTGTTCAATCCGCCTCCACGCCATTTTTTTTCGGCTTAGCGATTTGTCTTCTGGCCAGTTCAAAACCACCGGTTTTGGAAACCTCGGATATGTTCATTTCAAATGATTCGCCAAGTACTTTGGCCGCGCCGACCATCAGCTCGAATTCACGAGTCCGAAAATGGTTCATCATAGCTTTCCGGGTTTCCCATTCTCCAACCAGCATATAGGTATCTTGTCTTTCAGCACCCTTATACACATTGATGTCAATACATCCTTTTTCTCTGCGGATGGCGGGCAGAATCGAGTGCATGCTGCTAAGAAATTCAGCAGGCTTGTATGGCTTAATTTCAACCTTCAATTGACAGATGAGCATTTCATACCCCTGAGGAAGAAATATCTGCTGTCCGGGAAACCTGTTGAAGCGACTGTCTCAATAACCGTGCCAGTGGAAAAGAAGCGAAGGCTTTGCCTTAACTATGCGAAGATCAATGAAATATTGACTTAAAAGAAGAGCATTGCAGTTGAAAAAGGAAATGACGAAAAAACCAAATATGGTTGCTTAAACCATATTTGGTGGCATGTTGGGGTAGATTTCATGACTTGGGTGTGAAGGGAGCTCACGGTTTTGGCCTTTTGATGCCGAGTTTTTTCATGCGCCCGCGAAGGGTATTGACATGCATGCCCAAAGCCGAGGCGGCACTGTTTTTGCCCCCGATCTTCCAGTTCTTGGCTTTCAGAACCTTGAGGATATAATCGCGCTCCATTTCTTCAAAAGATTTGAAGTCACCGAGCGCGGTATCGGAAATTTGAGGAAACTCGAAATTCAGTTTCCTCCCCTTTGCGGTAATCAATGCGCTTTCCACCGCATGCTTCAATTCCCTTACATTGCCGGGCCATGGGTAGCTCTGCAACGACTGCATTGTACGATTGGGGACTTCGGCTGGGGGTTTTCCCATTTTTCTTGCCAGTTGCTCCACAAACCACGTAACCAGCAACGGAATATCCTCCGGGCGGTCACGGAGCGGGGGCACTGTTATGGGAAAAACCTTCAGCCGATACCACAGGTCCTCCCGGAAACGGCCTTTGCGGACTTCTTCTTCAAGAACGCGGTTTGTGGCGGCGATGATGCGGGCATCGGAAAAAAGCGTGCGCGGGCTTCCCAGTCTTTCAAACTCGCCGCTTTCAAGCACGCCCAGCAGTTTGGGTTGAAGTTCCAGCGGAAGTTCGCCGATTTCGTCCAGAAAAAGTGTTGACCCCTTTGCCAGTTCAAAGCGTCCCACCTGCGTCTTTGTGGCACCGGTAAAGGCCCCTTTTTCCCTGCCGAACAACTCGCTTTCAATCAGTTCCTTTGGCAGGGCCGCGCAGTTCACCTTGACCATAGACCGTTTGCGGCGGGAGCTGAGCTCGTGAATGGCGCGGGCCATCAGTTCTTTGCCCGTCCCTGTTTCCCCCAGGATCAGCACGGGGGAATCCGTAGGAGCGACCTGCTCAATCCTGTGCAAAACGTATTTCAGCGCTTCGCTCCGACCAATGATGTTTTCAAAATTGTGTTCCAGTTTGATTTCATCTTCCAGGTAGTCGCGTTCGGCTTCCAATTGGTTTTTCAACTGCTTGATCTCCGCATAAGCGTTTCGGAGTTCGATTTCACCCATTTTGCGTGCCGTAACGTCGCGGTTGCTGGCGCGAAAGCCGGTACACCGGCCGGTATGGTCGATCACAGGCTGACAGGCATGTTCGATCCAGAGAATTTCGCCGTTGCGTCTTTTGATGCGATATTGGATCTCCCGCGGCTTTAGCTCCCGGCGGGAATCATGATAATGTCCGTCCCACAACTTGCGATCCTCCGGTACGATAATCTCTCTGAAAAGAGATGGGTTATCCATGAACTCCTGCACGCTGTAACCGCTAACCCGCTCACAGGATGGCGAAACATAATTCAATGTGCCATCCATGTTGGACCAATACTCCCAGTCATAGGTGAAATCCGCCACTGTCCGGTATTTCGCCTCGGCCCGGGAGAGGCTGTCGTAAAGCAGGGCATTTTCCATGGAGACGCCGAACTGGGTAGACAGGTGTTTGAGGATTTCCACCCGTTCAAGCGTGAAGACATCGGCCATTTGGCGGTTTTCAAGATACAGCATGGCCCTGAGTTCCCCCAGGTTCAAAACGGGGATGCATGCCACTGATTTGATGTTGCGTTGTTGGATCAACCAGTCGTCGGCAAAGCGTTTATCCAGTTGTGCATCCCCCACAACCAGCACCTCTTTTGAGCTTTGGCAATAGTTGAAGACAGGCTTAGGGATGAAATCACTCTCGCGGTCAACCGGGTCGAAGGGCCGGTTAAGAAGTACATCATATTTTTCATTCGCGCTATCACCCCGGGCCTGCACGAACCAGTCATTCTCCTGCTTCAACAGCAATACAGCGATTTCCGCCCCTGAGTTGATCATTGCCAAAGTGATCATCCTGATCAACAGTTGTTCAAGATCGGTTTCAGCGGAGAGCATTTGTGAAGCGCTGATAACACTTCCCATATCCAATTGGATTGGGGTGACGGCTTGGGTAATGGTTTTGTGCACCTTGCCGGCATCGCTGGTACTCCGCCACGAAACCCCGGAGGTCTCAAGAAGATCCTTAAAGCGCCGGCCTAGGCTTTCGACAAGTGCATCAGCGCCCCAGGTCCGCCATGCCTGTGCAGCCTGCTCTACGTTATGGAGCGCTGCCTGCTGCAGGCCAAGATCTTGATAAAACCGGGCGGCGAGGGCATGAGCCAACCCGGCTTCGCTCAGGTAGCCGTTTTCGATGGCTCCCTGGCCGGCTTGCTCGTAGGCCTTCATGGCTGACAGTATCTCCCCGCGCGTACGGTGTACCTCGGCCTGTACCAGTAGGCGCTTGTGGGCAAAGTTCATCGGCGCGTGACGGGCGCTACGTTCCAAAAAGTCGAGGTGCTCACGAAGTGAGCGCTCGCGATCGGGATCCTCAGGAAGCTCGCCAAGCTCGCGGGCACGGAGGAGGCCGGAGACGAAGGCGATAATGGCTACGTCCAGGGCCCCGGTGGCCGCCGCGAGGTAGGGTTCGACCAGGTCGATCTGCTCCTTGACGCCGGAATGGTCACCGAACAAGATGGCAAGCCAGGCTTTGGTGGAGTGCAGGTAGAGAGGCCCGATCAGGTCACCAGCCTGGAGATCCCGCTCCTCGTCGAAGAGCGTGCCACGCCACACCGTGCCATGGACGGAGGATGTACCGCGCAACAATCTCGTTGCGGTTATGTAAATGTTGACCCACCGGCTGTGGGTTTCGAATTGGATGGCATCAGTGATGGCTCGCAGTTCGAGGGACCGCGCTTCGAAATCATCGAGTTCGACCGAAGCGTAAAAGGCGTGCTTGGGCCAGCCCGCAACGGAGTAGGCGGAGAACTCGTTGTCGCCGCTTTCGCGGCCGGCACGAATCGAGCGCTGAAAGAGGTCCAAAGTCTCTCGAAGATGCCTCACCCAGAACACGACGAAGATGCCGGACACCTCGAGTACCCGGCACAGAGCGCCGCGCCAGGCCGGCCTTTCCGCAAGCCGCGCTGCTATATCGCACCGTTCGGCAGCGGCTTCATGCTGGCCGAGCAACCCACCCTCATAACAGGCCCAGACGGCAAGCACAAAGGGCATGCTATCAGGGAGACGCCGGTTTGTAAGACACAGCTCCAGATAGACCACGACGAGCAGAGGACACAATGCCGGATTTGCCACGAACGCAGTTGGCGTAAGCGCCGTCAAAATCTCGAAGACTGCGGCCAACCGTGGATCTTCGTTGCCGAGAGGCCCCATGGCCAACCAATCGGGGCAAGCACGATCAAGGCGCTCGTCGAAGGCTGTCACTTTGGCCATCGCGAGCTCCCAGCCCGGTTCGGCAGACACCCCAAAGCCAAGTTCATCCAACGCCTGAAGACCGATGTCAAGAGCTTCTTGTAGGCGCTTGGAGCCGGCGAGGAACTCCATTTGTATACGCTTTGTCCGCACAACATCCACGGGATCACGGCCGGACTCAAGCACTCGCCGGCCATAATTTTGCATGCGCGGGATGTCTCCAGCCATATAGGCGAGAAGCGCAGCCGTCTCCTCGAGTTCCAGGGTGAGTCGATAGTGCTGGTCCCAACGATTCTCGCCGAGGAACTCGATCCCGGCTTGGGCGTAGCTTAGTCCGGTTTCAAACGCGGAAGCCCGGCGAGCGGCTTGAGCCGCCCGCAGGTTCAAACGGGCAATCCGCATTCGCTCCTGCTCATCTTCGACCAGGTGGATTCCATGATTCAACTGATCGACAATCCGGTAAAGATCCTGCTCGTCATCACCCTCAAGTTGTGCCTGCAACAATCGCCGGCCAATCGTGAGATGCAAGCGATCACGCTCATCTATGGGCACCAGGTTGTAGGCTGCCTCCTGGACCCGGTCGTGGACGAAGAAGGCACGATCATCCCGTTTCCAGATCAGACCCGCCGCGACTGCTTCGCGGATATGATCAATGATGGTGTCGCCGTCGCCTTCCGTGACCTTTGTCAGGGTGGCAATGTTGAACCGATTTCCAATGCAGGACGCCACCTTTAGCATTTTCCGGATGCCCTCGGGGAGTTCCTTCAACTTACCCACCAGCAGGTCGACAACGCTGTCAACAACATTCAAGCCTCTTAAGCCATCCATATCCCAACGCCAGCGGCCGGTGGCGGTATCGAACGCAAGGAGACCCTGATCTTCCAGACTACCCAGCACCTGGCGGATGAAAAACGGGTTTCCATTGGTCTGCGAATAGACCAGCCTGGAAAGCTCCCTGATCTCACGGGGGTCACACCGCAGGGCATCTGAAATCAACCTATCGACATCCATTTTCGATAGCCTTGGCAGGGTCATCCGTTTCAGGTTTGCGCCGGCCTTTTCCAAGTCTGCGATGAACTTCATTAAAGGATGGTCTTCATGGACCTCGTTATCACGATATGCACCTACGACGAGGAGATGCGCAAGGTCAGTGCTGCTGAACAGGGCCTTGAGTAAATCAAGTGACGCTTGATCTATCCACTGCAAATCGTCGAAGAATAAGCAAATCGGATGCTCGCTCCGAGCGATCGCGCTGAAGAAACGCTGAAAGACATAATGGAAACGGTTGCGCGCCTCCTGTCCGCTCAAGTCCGGCACCGCCGGTTGGGGGCCAATGATCAGTTCCAGGCGGGGAGCGACATCCGTTAATATCCTGCCGTTCGGCCCGACCGCTTCAAGAATCGCCGACCGCCAATCGATGAACCGGGTTTCGGTTTCCGTCAAAACTTGGGAAACAAATTGGGCCAAAGCCTGGGTAACCCCTGCGTAGGGGGTGATGGTCAACTGGTCGAATTTCCCTTCTATGAAATAGCCGTTTTTTTCAGATACCGGTCGGTGTATTTCATCAACCAGCGCCGTCTTGCCGATCCCGGAATAACCCCCGACAAACACGATTGACGAGGTACCCCGGCAAACACTCTCGTAGGCGTTCTCCAATTCCTTCCGTTCACCTTCACGGCCGTAAAGCTTCTGAGGAAATATCAATCGCCCGGGATAATCAGTTTCTCCCAGCGGGAAGTCCGCAAGAGTATTGTCCGGCTTTAAGCGCTGTAAGCATTTTTCCAGATCGACCCGAACACCGGCCGCCGATTGATAACGCTCCTCCGCATCCTTTGTAAGGAGCCTTAAAATGATCTGACTGATCACTTTGGGAATCTCTGATGATACCTCGGATGGCGGGATCGGTACCCGGGCAATGTGGTGGTGGACAAGCTTCAAAGGATCTCTTGAATCAAACGGCAGTTGCCCGGTCATCAGCTCATATAAAACCACCCCCAGAGAATACAGATCCGAGCGTTCATCCACCGCACGGTTGATTCTCCCGGTCTGCTCCGGTGAGATATACGGCAGTGTTCCCAGCATCTGGTCGTACCCGACTTTTTGATGTCCACTCCGGTCTATGTGCGATGCAGTACCGAAATCGATAATATGGATCGCCTGCCGCTCCTTTCCGATGAGGATATTCTTGCTGTTGAAATCCAGATGGATAACATTCTGTTGATGGATTTTTCCCAGAATAAGGGCCAAATCGACGGCGATTTCCAGCTTTACACGCAGGCTGAGTTTTTTCCCCTCCATATGATCCCGCAGGGTTTCTCCATCGACATATTCCAGGATCAATGCCGGTTTGTTATTCATGGACTGTTGCCCCAGAGCCTTGCGGACCCCTTCGACAGCGTTGAGGGAACGGGTTATTTCATATTCCTTTTCCAAGGATCGAATGTTTCGCTGGGAAGGGTGGCGTCTAAACGGCTTCTTGATGATCACCGGATGGGAATAATCCGGATGCTTTTCAACGGAAATTATGGAATTGCCCTGATAAATGATATTTTGATTCATTTATGCCTCCCGGCAAAATTTCGATAATAAGGACCTGTTTATCCCCGAGTGCATTCCGGGAATTGCTGCATAATAAACCAAATATGGTTTTTACGCCATACCTTGGCTTTTGAGGTTTGCCATATACTTTTTTCTTGACGCCGAATCTGTTCGCAGATAAGAATTTTTCAATACATTTTCAGCCAGTTAAAAGGATGCTTTGGTTGATTCTTTTGGGGCATGTTTATTGCTTGACTGTTTTGAAAGACCTCTTGCAGTCATAATACGCTGCCTCCGTATAATGTGATCCGGCGGGTGCCGGTCGGGGAGTGAGAAATGGAAATCCAGCAGAACAAAACGAAAATCGTATGCACCATCGGGCCTGCATCGGAGTCTTCCGAAATCCTTGAAAAGATGATCCTATCAGGAATGAACGTGGCACGGATAAACTTTTCCCACGGCGATTTCACGGGACACGAGAGGGTGATCAAAAAGATCCGGACCGCAGCCCAAAGGACCAAAAGGCGGGTTACCATCATGGCGGACCTGCCCGGCCCAAAAATGAGGATCGGGCGACTTGCGGAGGAACCCATCGAGTTGACACCCGGAGATTCCTTTACGCTGACCACTGAGGAGATCGTCGGTGACCATACACGCGTCTTTGTGACCTTCAGCCGGCTGCCGAAGGCCGTCAAAAAAGGGGACAGCTTGTTTTTAAATGACGGCATCATCGAATTAAGAGTTGATAGGGTGGAGGGGAAAGACGTCCATTGCCTGGTTCTTGTGGGCGGAGAACTGCGTTCCCGTAAAGGTCTCAATCTGCCGGGCATAGAACTGGGCATCAGCGCGTTCACGGATCGTGACCACGAGTGCCTGAAATTTGCCCTGGAACAAGGTGTGGACGCGGTGAGCCAATCCTTTGTGGAGACGGCTGAAGATATCCAAATGGTGCGAGAGGCTGCCGGAAAATTGGGACACCATCCCTTCATCATTGCAAAAATAGAGCGGGCCGGAGCGCTCAAGAACATGGACCACATCCTTAAGGCTGCCGACGGCATCATGGTGGCCCGTGGAGACCTTGGCGTGGAAATACCCATCGCCAAAATCGCCATGGTTCAGAAAACCCTCATGGACCAGGCAAACACTGTGGGGAAGCCGGTGATTACCGCCACCCAGATGCTGGAATCCATGACCAACAACAGGCGCCCGACACGGGCCGAGGCCACGGATGTGGCCAACGCGATCCTTGACGGCACGGACTGTGTCATGCTCTCAGGTGAGTCGGCCATGGGGAAAGATCCTGTTGCGGCCGTGACCATGCTGGTCCAGATCGCCGCCGACGTTGAGCCCTATCGTCCGAGATATCCGTTTGAGGAAGCGTTGGAAACCTATGGCCACGATGGGGACATAACGCTCACGGATTTGATATCGTTGAGCGTTGAAGCCACCCTGAAACGTGTCAGGCCGGCTGCCGTCATCGTGCCGACACGGAGCGGTTACACGGCAAGGATGATCTCCCGGTTCAAGCTTCCGGTTTGGATCACGGCGGTGAGCCGTCACGAAGGCACATGTCAGGGGCTGGCATTCTCCTACGGCGTTTTTCCGGTGCACGAGGCTGAGCCGCCGGATGACTGGAAACCGTTTGCCAGGAAATGGCTCAGGACCCATAACATCGAAGGCAATATTGTCGTCCTGACTGAGGGGCCTTCAAAGAGAAATCCGGAGGCCAACAACAGGATGGAGCTGATGGATCTGAACCGGGGATGAATAGATTTTGGATTCGGATATCGACAGTGTAGGATATGTGATAGACTAAGAAGGGAATCGAAATCGGTAAAATGAACTAAAAGCCAAGGAGAACGAACATGATATTGATCACACGCCCCCTTTGGATAGCAATCATCTGTTGCCTTTTGGTCATCGGAACGGCCTCCGCCCAGGTCAGCAAGGAAACCCTGGACTCGATTTCGACGCCGGACAGGGTCAAGACTTCGATCGGTACCCTGAAGTTTATGGACGGCGCTCCGCTGCCCGAGACTGCAGAGAAGGTCTATGACTATCTCGACACGACCCGGGCCATGGACGCCTTCCTCAAGGGGATTCCTGGGGCATCTCTATATGGGCTCATTGAGGGTGCCCGCTCCCTTGGAGCAGTGGAAGCCCACGAGGTCATTATCTTCGACAAGTTGATGGACACCAAGTCCCTCTGGCTGACAGCCAACAGTTCGACGGTCTACATCGCACCGAACCTC
>JANQDY010000012.1 GCA_028278625.1 Thermodesulfobacteriota bacterium | reverse complement strand
CATCTACAACGGGACATATGACGAAGTTTTTCAAACCTACAAAGCGGCAAGTTTAGAGGGATCTTGAGGAATTTTATTAACAAACCGGTAATGCTCCCTCTCCCGTACAGCATATGATCAAATTGAGGATAAGTTGCCTTTGGGTTACGAATATCTTGGAGAAAAGACTGTAAAAAATATTCCCAAGCCAATCCGTGCATATAGAGTTATGATTGAACCTGCAAAAGCTGCAGAAAAAATGAAGCGGTGGACAGTTGAGCGCATCATAAAGGAAAAGAGAGCTGAAGAGATACAGACTGGCTTGCAACAATCTGAGAAAGGAACAGCGCTTGTAAGCGATAAAAAGAGACTATTAACAATTATTTTATGTGCCGCCTTTGGTATTTTCGGTGCTCACCGATTCTATGTGGGCAAAATCAGATCTGGCTATTTTCAGCTGTTCACCGTTGGCGGTATTGTTGTCTGGTTTTTGGTAGACTTTTTTATTGTGCTTTTTGGAGAGTTCACTGATAGTGAAGGAAGAAGAATAACAAAATGGGTTTAATCAAATCAAATATGCTTTGGTGCATGTGATATCCAGCATCTCAGAAAAATCCGAAAACCTGATAGATTAGCCATACACCCGCTATCATGATGAAGCCTAAATCTTGCCGCACTGGAAAGGCGGCGGAGTTCTGCTTGACCTAACGCTGCGTTACGCATTACACTAACCAAGATATTCTCACCTGGCCTTTAACCTCTACTCAAGGAGGTTTTCCATTGGAAAAGCACCTGAAAATTAACAGGTTTTGCTCCTAATGGGCATGGATTGCCTGTTGGGGGCGAAGTCTCTTTTTCCAAACCTGAGGAATATTAAACAACGGCTTCTTTCATCCACTGCGATTGTTAGTCAAGACATCCCGTTCCAGTAAACGTAGTTGGGCTGCCAGTTTAGAAATCTTGAAAAATTCCATAGTCATTGTTTGAAACCCTTCCTAAGGAGATGTGTCATGAAAAAGGTTTCGACGGTGGTCTTCCTATTCAGTTTATTTCTCATTTCAATATCGATCCCTGCCTTTTCTGAGCAGCGGGGACTTCAAATAACCTTTAAAGCCCCGTCAGGTAAAAATATTCTTCTATATCGCAACTCCTATGCGCTTGTCATAGGCAATGGAGACTACTTTAACGACTGGGATCCACTTCCGGGGGCGGTCAAAGATGTGGACGATGTGGCTGAAGCCCTGCGTAAAAATGGGTTCCAAGTGACGCTCAAGAAAAATCTCACCCGTGAAGGATTTAATCAAGTCTTCAGCCACTTCTGCCACCAGCACGGCACAGAACTGAACAACCGCCTCCTTTTCTACTATGCCGGACACGGCCATACCCGGAAAATGGCCACGGGCGAGGATCTGGGATATCTGGTCATGGTGGATGCGCCCTCGCCCCACGCGGATCCGGTGGGATTTGAACTGGCCAGCGTGGACATGCAGAGCATGGTGACACGGGCCAAAACGATCAATGCCCGCCATGTGCTTTTCATGTTTGACAGCTGTTTTTCCGGTTCCATCCTGAACCTCAGGGAACAGATGGTGCCGAAGAGTATTTCAGAGGCCGTCAAACTGCCCGTACGGCAGTTTATAACGGCCGGACGGGCCAACGAACCGGTTCCAGACCACAGCATTTTCAAAGTGGCGTTCCTGGACCTGTTGGAGGGGAGGGGCCGGGAACCTATTCCGGACGGCTACATCACCGGCGAAGAATTGGGGCTTTATCTCAAGAACGAAGTTCCACGGTACAACCCGGCCCAGCATCCTCAGTACGGCAAAATCCGGGACATTCGGCTGGACAAGGGGGATTTTGTATTTAAGCTGGCGGCCCGGGAAAAGTCGCCGGAACCGCCCGCCCAAAATAACTCTCAGGCCGCCATGGACCGGGAAATGCTTTTCTGGGACTCCATCAAGGATTCGGATGATCCCGCATTATTCAAGGCGTATCTCACCGCTTTTCCGAAAGGGATTTTTGCCCCGATTGCCAAGCGCAGGATCTCAAAGGTTGAGCAGAAGGGAAGTGTTCAATCGGCAGCGCCTTACATATCAAAACCGAAGCTCTTCGTGGAAGTGGAACCCGTGGACGCGAGGGTGAGAATCCTCAATATACGGCCCAAATTCCGGCAGGGGATGGCACTTGATCCCGGGGACTACCATGTAGAGGTTTACCGGTCAGGATACGACATGGAAAAGAGTTGGGTTAAACTAGTGGCGGGAGAGGATAGGACGTTGCGGTTCAAACTTAACAAATTTGATGAGCCGAAACAAAGCGCCGCCACGCCCCGCATAAAAGGGAAGGTAAGCGAACCACTGAAGGATGCTGTGGCCGTAAAGGCACCTGTTTCGCGGCAGCCTGAACCGACCTTTAACAACAGCCTGGGCATGAAGTTTGTCTACATCAAACCGGGGAGTTTCATGATGGGGAGTCCTTACGGGGAATCGGGCCGGCATGGTGATGAGACACAGCTTTGGGTGACGCTGACGAAAGGTTTCTACCTCCAGACAACGGAGGTGACCCAGGGGCAGTGGGAACGGGTCATGGGGAGTCGGCCATGGACGGGCATGGATGATGTGCGGGAGAGTTCAAACAACCCGGCGGTTTGTATCTCATGGAATGATTGCCAGGCATTCATCCGGAAGCTGAACCGGATGGAGGGCGGCAACAAGTATCGGCTGCCCACGGAAACGGAGTGGGAGTATGCATGCCGGGCAGGTGCAAAAACGCGGTTCTGTTTCGGAGAGAGCGATGATCAGCTTGGGGGCTATGCCTGGTGGGCTGGAAACGCAGACTGGGCTTGGGAGGATTATGCCCATGCTGTCGGGACCAAGAGACCTAACGCCTGGGGTCTTTACGACATGCACGGGAATGTATGGGAGTGGTGCCAGGACTGGTATGGCTATTATCCTACAGGCTCGATAACCGATCCTGTAGGACCATCAACAGGCGCCGATCGCGTTAATAGGGGCGGCAGCTGGGACGACAGATCCAGGTTCTGCCGTTCAGCCTGTCGTGACAAGAACGTCCCGGGTTTGCGGGCCCAGGTCCTGGGTTTTCGCCTTGCCAGGACACCGTAGTTTCTTGTTTTTGCCCTTTTTCATTTTGCACAGCGAAGGTGCGCGGGCAAAGGGCTGAGGCAAGGGAAGTACAAAAGCCCTGCCAGCGTGCCGAAGCGGTCGGTGTAGGAATCTTCTCATTGTCGCGAACCGGATAGTTTGGGGCTTTATGTATTGCTTTAGGATTTTCCGTTAGGGTCTTTGAAGGATTTCCTTGATGTAATGAGATTTGGAAATACCTTTAGATACATCAGGAAGGCAGGGTGTTGGTAAATTAGCCACAATGTCCAAATATCATCTGAAGTAATCTGAGGTGAGAACCGTTTTGTCCTCACCCCATTTCTAACTTATGCATAAAGGTTTTCGATCCATCTCATAGCTTCTATATCAGGAACCTTTCCCAAATAGACCTGGGTCGTTGACAGGTTTGCATGGCGTAATATGACCTTGCTGATAATTTCAATCGGAACCCCGGACCGGGATGCATATGTGGCAGCATGTCGCCGCAAATCATGTGGCCGTAAATGAATGCCAACTTTTTCACCGGCGCTTTTGACCATCATCCTGGCGGCTTCATAACATATGGGAAAAATTCTTTCGCCGATTTGAACCCCTTGCTCTTTGATATACGCTTTCAGTCTGTCGGCTACCTTCTGGGGAATGAAAACGACATCTCGTTCCCTTCCACTCTTTGGATCTCTAAGAATCAGTTTTCGGTCATGGACATCTGCCGGTATCAGTTTCAAAACTTCGCCGATACGCATACCGCCACGAGCCATCAATTCGAGTATCAACCGGTTCCTTGGCTTATCGGATCTGAAAATGATTTCATCGATGACATCCTTTTCAATGATTTCCCATGAGACAGTGGGTTTCGGTTTAAACATTTTCCTCAATAGCGGAGTGTCACACGGGCTTTGAAAACCATTGTCAATGTTGGTTTTAATGAAGTTGAAGAATGCCGATAGGTGGGAAAACCGGATGCGTTTCGTTTGTTGTTTGCAGCCTTCGGTGGTTCTGGTCAGGAAGTCCAAAATGTGATCCGGGGTAAGTTTGTCCAGGCTCTCGTCGCCAAATTCATTGCAGAATTTTGAAAAAATCGCCTTGTATGACCGCACCGTATTTTTTTTGTGAATTGGAACTGTGGTAATCCAGCCATATTTTGCCTGCTTTTGAAGTTTTCATTTTTGCCCTCCTATTCTTTGGTTGAAAATTCTTGGAGTGTATTTCAGTATATGGCGATAATGATGATTTTTCAATGGGCATCAAAACGGATCTGGAAGCATCGTTGGTAGGTAACAAAATCTGTACCGAGTAAGGCATTAAACCAGGTTTTGACAGCGCCGATTCTCCTGGCTATAATCTCAATTTATGTCGACAATGACCGGCTCTGAGAGATGGAATCGATCTCAACGTTCGTTCAAATTTTCTGATCGACGATATTTTGTGTTTTTGTATATGAAATGAATTACCATGGGTTTGTAGTATTTTTGAATCAAGGAGTTCAGGCTTTTCTGATTTCATGATCTGTAAGTACTTTCAGCCGTATAAAAGTCAAATTGAAACAGGGAGAAAAAATGAAGAAATCGGTCTTTTTTGTAACACTGTTCCTGGTTTCAGCTGTCGTGCTGACATCGTATGCGAACGAGGTGAGAATCACACCTAACAGCGGGTATTTTGAAGTCGATGGAGACCTTGACAAGGCCGTTCACGGCTGGGCTACCAGTACAGCAGATGTCGCTAACTACGGCGGATATTTCCGGGCCGATGGCGGCATCGGCAAAGGAGTTTACGGTGAAGCCAGCGGTTACGCCGGCAAGGGCGTTCAAGGTTATGCTACCGGTTCCGACGGTTGGGGCGTTTACGGTTCTGCCACCGGTTCCTCCGGAACTGGCGCTCTGGGCTATGCCTCCGGTGTCTCCGGCAAGGGCGTACACGGTTTTGCAACTTATTCCGGAAATGCAACCAACTGGGGCGGATATTTTACAGCCGCCGCTTACTCCGGCAGGGGCGTTTACGGTTTTGCAACTTATTCCGGAAATGCAACCAACTACGGCGGATATTTTACAGCCGCCGCTTACTCCGGCAGGGGCGTTTACGGTGCCGCTACGGGTGTCTACGGCAAGGGCGTTTACGGTTCTGCTGACGGGTCCGCCGGAATGGGCGTTTACGGCTCTGCTACTTATTCTGGAAATGCAACCAACTATGGTGGATATTTTGAAGCCTCCGCTTATCGAGGTATTGGCGTTTACGGTTCTGCTAATTATCCCTCAAATCTAACCACCTATGGCGGCCTATTTGTAGCCGTCAGTTCCAACGGTACAGGCGTTTGCGGTCGGGCCGATTCCGGTTCCGCCGCCACGGGCGTTGCCGGTTACGGAAGCAAATATGATTTCTATGCAGGTGGTGCTGGCACTAACTACGGACCTTTTACAGGTGCACATGAGGTGAAATTCGCTCATGGTATTCAGGAGGAAATCGCACCGGGAATAATTGTTTCTTTAACCGGTAAAACTGAAAGAAGAAGAAGAGAGGACGGTTCAACATCTCTTTCATCCACGCTTCCAACCGTTAAGGTGTCCGCCAAACCCAAGGACAAAGCGGTTTTCGGCGTTATTGTTTCCGATGGTCCCCTTCCCGAGGGTCATTGGTATAAAGGGGACGGTCAAGATCATTTCGGGGTTGTAAATGCTTTGGGGGAGGGGCGTGTATGGGTGACAAATCGAAATGGAGAAATCGAAGCTGGAGATTATATAACCACATCTGACATTTCTGGGCACGGCCAGCTGCAGGATGATGATTTGCTTCATTCTTATACCCTTGGAAAAGCAATTGAAACCGTTGACTGGGAGCAGGTTTCTGAAACTACGGAATACGATGGGAAGACTTACAAACGGTATCTCATTGCTGTCGTGTATACTAGTGGATAAGTGAACTGTTATGTGTAGCCGAATTCCTCAGAATTGTAGCCATTGAATATGAAAGAATCGGTTAGGTAAATGAACATGAAAAGGAGATGGTTTTACAAAAAAGCCACTTTTTCAATTCCTGACTTATAATGCTTTGTGCCCTTCTGAAGATCGATTCCATTATTCCGGTCGGAATGGATATCTCAAAGAATCCTCGCAGCCGGGGGCTTGTGATATCCTCCCTGGGAGGGTGGCGTAACTTGGGAAGAGAGATGCTGCAACTTGCCGTTTTTGGGTGGAGTCTGACTTGGGATTTCTCCAACATATCTCTTAAAAAAGGCTTTAAAGGTTAACGGAGATATCCGATTCCCAATGTTCTTGGAGTCAGCAAAGCCGCCGACCGCCGGCCGGTTTAAACGACCGTGAAACTTTTGAAGTTACATACGAGCAATAATTGTTTTATACTTGATTTGCGGGCACCTCCGAAAACTCAAGTATATTGATACAATTTCTCACCTCAGCACGTTGGGGCTGAGTTTTTCTCCCACCGAGGGGTGCCTCCTTGAATTTGTCAATATATCAAGACAAGAGCAACCAAAAGACCAGAATACCGCACAGTCCAAAACAGATGGTGGGTGCGACCACTCTGCGCCAGGTCCTTGCCAGGTCCGTACCAAAGTAATTGCAGGTAAGGATAAAGCAGATATGAATCGGGGAGATCATAATCCCGGTAAAACCGGAGAAGGTTCCTAGAATCAAGTAGGGCACCATTTGATCCTCCATACCAAGAGAATGCAGGAGACCGATCAAGAGCGGAAAGGTTGCCCCCACAAAAGCGATGTTGATTCCCGCAACCATCCCCACCAGGAACGGCAGAAATACCGCCCCGGCAAACAAAGCGATTCCGCCGCCGGCACTTGCGGCCATTGCCTGAACAATGCCAGCCGCCTGCATCACATCCTTGAACACAAAGATCGCCGCGACAACCATAAGCATGGTCCAAAGATTTCTTTTCCTTAGGACTGAGGAAAGAAAACGCACGCCAAGCCGATTCTGGGCCATCACACAAAAGACTGCGCCCACCAGGGCGGCAATGACTCCCCACTCAAAGGAAATTCTTGGGGCAAATCTGGCAAGCAGGGTCTCCAGACCAATTGCACCGACGATGGCGACGATCAGCGGGAGTCCTTCTGTTACGATCTTTCCGGGACCCCCTTTTGCAGGGGCGGTCTCTTCTTGTAACATGTCGGTATTCAACACTCCAGGCCTCAAGAAAAAGAACCAGCCGATGCCGAACATGGCGACAACCCCTGGCCAGGATCTGCTGATAAATGCACTGATTGGAATATCGGCAAGGGCAACGGTCAGAATTATTCCCGGATACAGGGGCCAAGCCATCTCCCAGACATGCCTGAACCAGTAATTAACGAGAACCCTGTCTTCGTTACCAAGGCGCATGTGGGCGCTCACGGCCTTTACCATTGGGGCCGAAAATATTGCGCCGCCGGGCATTGGCAAGAGACCGATTAGGGCCGGGAAAAATATCAACCGCAATCGCGGCCGAACAAGATAACGGGACAATACCTCCATAAGCCTTGCAGACTGGCCGGATTTTTCCAAGGCATCGGAGAGGACGAGTATGGCGCCGACGATGGTAGCCAGAAAGAAAAATCTTTCCTGGGTAAAAGGCAGCCCACTGGTCTTAAGCAACACCCCGATGGGAAGCCCGCAAACCAGCCCCATAAACCAACCTCCCGCCAAAATGGATAATGCCAGCCCCAGTCTGTTTCTGATGCCAACCAGCATAAGGCAGAACCCGCCGATGACTTTGGCAAAAGGGAGAACGATGGCAATTAGTTCCATAGATCAAACGCTCAAGGAGAATTCACCGTTGGGATCATTTAAGAAAAGGATGGAGGGGCTTTTGACCAGAGCATCCCAGCCACTTGATGTTCCGGAATCATCGATAGGTGGGTGGTCATGTTATCCTTCTTTTCCGGATTGGTCGGCATTCATCCAGGAGAAATATGACCACCTCTTTTCGTTCGGGTTGTTCATTCAATGAATAATCTCATTGCATCCGGGGCGGAATGAAAACCGATCTTTTCATAAAAAGGTTTTCCCGCATCACTGGCATTTAGCAAAATTCTCTTGATTCCCAGGGAGTTACAATATTCAATGATTGTCTTTATGATTCGTTGGGCGTACCCGCTGTTTCTGTGGGACGTCTCGGTGTACATGCTGTGAAGGTAGGCAACCCTGGAGGACAAATCCAAAGGGTTCGGAACGAGGCTTAAGAGGGTGATCGCGCCGCTTGAAACAACCTTTTTCTCATCTTCAATGAACCAGGCCCTTAAAAGGCCTTTTTCCATTTCTATTTCTAGTTTCCCTGTGTAAGCGCTCTCAAGCTCACGGGCTCTCAAAGTCCCGAGCGGTTCCCCTTTCCGCGCCCAAATCTCCTCAAACATCTTTCGATGATGTGAAGCCAGGACTGCAATATCATCCATCGATGCCTCACGCAGGTGATTGTCACGTGTCTGGGACCCATCGACCATTGGCTATATCCCTCACTCAGGAGGCCTTTCTCAGTTATCGCTCATGAGATAACCGACTGCCTTTTCCAGGCCGTCGATGGTCAGTTCATACATGGGAAATATTTCCCGAATCATATTGATGGTCCGGGTATAGGGCCATTCCGCTTCCATTTTGGGGTTGATCCAGACGGCATGGCGAAAGGTGTCGGCGATAAATTTCAGCCTATCGTAACTGGGACGGCCGGACCTTTCCTCAATGTGGATGCTGCCGTCCGTGGCCATCAACTCATAGGGGGCCATGCTGGCGTCTCCCACAATCACCACCCGGGTCTCAGGGTCCCTGCGGATCAGATCCGTGACGGCATAAGGTTTCCGGTACCTAGCGGGGTCCTCCCAGAGCTGGTCATAGATGGTGTTGTGAAAAAAGTAGGTGCTCACCTCCTTGAACTGGGCCCTGGCATAATTAAAAAGGGTCTGCACCATTTCGATGTACGGATCCATGGACCATCCGCCATTGTCAATGGCCAGAAGGACCTTGAGCCGGTCCCGTAAACTCCGTTCGAAAACGATTTCTATCTCCCCGCCGTTCTTCATGGTCTGATAGATGGTCTCATCGATGTTCACCACATCCTTGGGACCACTTGGCACCATGTTTCGCAGCCGTTTCAAGGCCTCACCGATCTGAGCCTGCGTCAGAGGACCTTCTTGGGAATAGTCTTTGTACCGCCGGTCCATGGCCACTTTGACGGCGGACTTGTTTCGTGAAACACCCCCCACGCGCATGCCCCCCGGGTGATAGCCGGAATGGCCCACGGGGGATGTCCCGCCGGTTCCGATCCATTTGGAACCGCCATGATGTTCCTCTTTCTGTTCTTTTAGGCGATCAAGGAAGTATTGAAGCAGTTCTTCCGGCGTCAGTTTGTTGAGGGATTCCTCGTCCATCCCCAGTGCATCGGCAATCCCTTTGGGGTCCTTCAACCACTCTTCCAGCATGGCTTGCGCCACCTGGTCCAGCTCAAATTGGTCCGGCTCTTTTAATTCCGCACCTTCAAAGCGGTGTGCAAATGCCTGATCGTACAGATCAAAGTATCTCTCGCTTTTGACCAGTATGGATCTGGCAGCCGTATAAAAATCCTCAATGGAGGTGATCAGGCCCATTTGCAGCGCCTTTTGAAGGCGCAGGAAGCTGGTGGGGGAGACCGGAATACCGACTTTTCTGAGTAGAAAAAAGAAACTGGTGAACATGACGTCTAGATCCGCATTCGGGCCGAAGCGTTTTTGGCAATGGCGTAATCGGGACTCTTCTTGAACAGAACGCCCAAGTACGGCAGTTCTCCTTTAACAAGATTCTTCACTTTGAAATCGGGATCCGACTGCAATGCGCGGATCCAGTTGATCAGTTCCCGGGTAGCCGGTTTCTTTTCAATGCCCCTGAAATCCCGCACTTTGTAAAAGGCGCGGATGGAGCTTTCAAGCAGGTCCCGACCGATTTCAGGAAAATGAACCTGAACGATCTTGTTCATCATGTCGCCATCGGGAAAGGCAATGTGGTGAAAATTGCAGCGTCCCAAAAAGGGATCAGACAGGTCTTTCTTGGCATTGGATGTGATGATGATCACCGGCCGGTTTTTGGCGGAAATGGTCTTATCGATTTCGATGATATCAAATTCCATCTGATCAAGAACATCCAGCATATCGTCCTGAAAATCGGTATCGGCCTTGTCAATCTCGTCTATGAGCAGCACCACTTTTTCGTCGGCCGCGAATGACTGTCCGATTTTCCCCATTTTGATGTACTCTTCAATATTGCTCACATCCCGTTTGGAATCGCCAAAACGACTGTCGTTGAGTCTTGTAAGAGTATCATACTGGTAAAGGGCATCCACCAGTTTCATGCTGCTTTTGACATTTAAAACAATCAGCTTCATACTGAGTGCTTCACTGATGGCGTGTGCCAGCATGGTCTTGCCGGTACCTGGCTCGCCTTTCAACAAAAGCGGCATCTCAAGCGCCATTGAAATATTGACAATCTGGGCTAACTCTTCATCCAGGACGTATTTGGTGGCACCGGCAAACTTTTGCTGAGTGCTGTTTTCTGGCTGCATGTCTTTGCTCCTTGATAATAGCGGAATTTTATCATAGATTCTCTGAAACATCGTTGGCCTTTGATGATGAGGCGGTCCCGCGGGCGGGCGCCCCGGAATTTTAATTGTTTAAAGTAAGCATTTTTGAACCACGGTCAACATCATTCTTCAAAAAGAGCCCAAACGTCCTTTGGAGACGTAAAAGATGCCCTTAGCCTTTGAATCCCTGAGCCACGGGACCGTTGCTTTTGGCTTTTTTAACATTGATTCAGACATGTTGCTGCTGGACCGGTACTTCTTCTTTGCCACCGATTTCTGTCAATATATGGGAGAGATCGCCGCTCAGGGCACCCTTGAATCAACCGAGCAATACTGGGAGGTGTACCATATCGCCGATCCTCTTAAGATAGGTGATCTCATGGGCGCCATTCACGGGGTCCGCTTCACGGGATTTATCGGCGAGCTGTACAAAATATTCCCTTTTCCGGAAAAGGAATGGGAATTCAAACAGAAACCCGAAGGGGTTGAGACACAACCGGTCGTGGCTGACACCATCAGCAAGTATGCAACGCCGTCACGCATCCCATTTACGATGAACCAAGGGCAAACCGAAATCAGTATCGGGCCGTACCGGTTCCATAGGCGCGGCTTTCAGGCTTTGCTTCGATACGTTTGGCAGGGGGGATATCCCAGGTGGCGGGATGAAAAGCGGCCCGACTACGTACTGAAAATGAAAAAATGCATCGACATGAGCCGCGCTTCCCTTCTTGAGGGCCTGGACCTCCTATTTTGAGAGGCGGTCCCACATGGCCCTGGCTGCCTGTTCCCCCCGGCTTTCGCCGGTTTCAGGGTGGTGCCTCGGTTCTCCGGGAGGCGTATGGACATTGCCGCCTCTCAACCGGGCGATGCGCTCTTCCAGGGGCGGATGGGTTGAAAAGAGATTCGCCATTTTCCGACCGCTCAATGGATTTACAATAAACATGTGGGCCGTTGCCGGCTCCGCCTTCATGGGAATCCGCTTTGCATAGGCCCCCAGCTTTCCCAGGGCACTTGCCAGACCATCCGGATTCCCTGCAATCTGCGCGCCGGTGGCATCGGCGAGATACTCCCTCGAACGGCTGATGGCCATCTGAATCAACATGGCCGCTATGGGCGCCAGAATACTCATGGCAATCAAACCGATCACCCCCATGCCGCCCCCTTCCTCATCCTGGGACCCGCCCCCAAAGAAGGCGGACCATCGGGCCATGCTGGCCAGAATCATGATGGCACCCGCCATGGTGGCTGCGATGGAACCGATGAGAATATCCCTGTTCTTGATATGGCTCAATTCATGGGCCAGCACGCCGGTGGCCTCTTCATTGTTCATGGTTCGAAGCAATCCTTCGGTCACCGCCACCACTGCGTGCTCCGGGTCCCGCCCCGTGGCGAAAGCGTTTGGGGCATCATCGGGAATGATATAGATGCGCGGCATTGGCAGGCCCGCTCGCTGGGCCAGATTTCCCACTGCATGATAAAGGGTCGGGAAATCTTCAGGTTTCACTTCGGTTGCGCGATACATGCGAAGGACGATCTTGTCCGAATACCAATAGCTGAAAAAGTTCATTGCCATGGCCAAAACAAACGCCAGTATCATCCCCTGCTTTCCGCCGAAAAGGCCGCCGATAAAGACGATCAAGGCCGTCATGAGGCCAAGGAGCAGGGTTGTTTTCATCCAGTTTCCCATTTGGTTGCTACCTCCCAATACGGATACCGGCCGCCGGTTGCGGGGTCTTGATATTTGCCACGAGACCTTTCATCAACCGTCCACCGCTTATCCCTGTATGGCAAAATATGCCCTTAAAAATAAGAATCAGTGCCAAGGTAGTCAAGGCAAATGAAACGAGAGCCCCTATGTAGACTGAGGTGTGTATTCCATGAAGTAGCGGTAAAAGGCGGCCACCACCAACGCATGGGTTATCTCGCCATTTTTGATCATTCCCGGGATACGATCAAGGGGTACAAGGACCACTTCTATGTCTTCTTTTTCATCCTGATCCTGATCCCCCGCCGGAAACACGTCTTCGGCAAGATAGGTATAACAGGGATTGTTCTGTATGGCCGGGTTCGGGTAGACGAGACCCAGGGAATGAACGTCACCGGCCCCGTATCCGGTCTCTTCCATCAACTCTCTTTTTGCCGCATCCTCGGGCGAATCGAAATCCTCCACGAGACCTCCGGGTATTTCCAGGGTGACATTCTGGGTGCCATGGCGGTACTGCCTCACCAGCACCACTTGCCGCTCGGGTGTCAGGGGAATGATATTGACCCAGGGAGACGATTCAAGGATGAAGAAATGATGTCTCTTTCCGGTGCGGGGTGAAATGGCGAGATCCGTACGCAGATTGAAAATTCGGTAATTTCTGTCTGTTGTGCTCGTAACCACTTGCCATGGCTTTGGACCCATTGTTCAGCTCCTACTTTTGAAAAAATTGCTCAACCGCTTCAATATCATGGGTAACAGGAATCGGCGGCATACTCTTTAAGAACGCTTCCCCATACCGGCTGGTCAGAATCCTCTTATCCAGGACCGCCATGACGCCTCGATCCGTCGCCTTTCGTATCAACCGCCCGAGCCCTTGCTTCAGGGAAATGATGGCCGCTGGAAGCTGATAGGTCATGAAAGGGTTCCCGCCGTTTTCACGGATGGCTTCGATCCTGGCGGCAACCAGGGGGTCCCCGGGGGAAGCGAAAGGGAGTTTGTCAATGATGAGACAGCTCAATGCCTCACCCGGCACGTCCACGCCCTGCCAAAAAGACCCCGTGGCCAGCAGCACGGACTGGATGTCCCGTTTGAATTCATAAAGCAACCTGCTTCTGGGTGCATCCCCCTGTTTTAAAACCGTGTAGGGGAGTCGATCACTAATGGTTTCATAAACCCTGTTGAGGTTGAAATAACTGGTAAACAAAACCAGGGCCCGGCCTTTGGATTTGGTCAGAATCCGCATCACTTCCCGGGCCGCTTCCATGGAAAAGCGGGATTCGTTGGGGGCCGGTAGGTTCTTGGGCAGATAAAGCAGTGTCTGGGTTTTGAAATCGAAGTGAGACGCATAAAGCCCTTCACGGGTTTCTTCGGGAAGGCCCAGACGATTTCTTACATAGTCAAAACAATTGTTTGTGGAGAGGGTGGCGGACGTCAATACGACGGAATTAACTTTTTCATAGAGAAACCGGTTCATGGGCTCGGATACATCGAGGGGAGAGGCGTGGAGTACCAGGCTGCGTTTTCTTCTTTCATACCAGTTGAGCCAGGCGGCATCTCTTTTGCTGACCACCAGCTCCATTCTCCGGGCCAGATCCCCTGCGCGTTCAGCAATCAGCACCCATCCCAGTTGATCCGCGTCTTTCTGAACGGGGAGCGATGCAACGTCCGACAGTGCTTTTCTGATTTCCTTTGCCGGCCCGTTTCTGATACGGGAAAGGGCCATGGGATCGATGCGTCCCCTGTTTTCAGCATCACCGAACGAACCGGCAAGACCCTCGGTGCTCCCTTTTGCGCTTTCAAAAAGGGTTTCAACTTCGGATCTTGTTTCGGAGGAAAGGGTTTTTATCTCCTTTTTCCCGTCATTCACCAGATCGAGTATCTGGCGGGTACTGATGCTCTCTCCGAAATGGGTGGTGGCGATCTCTTCTATAATGTGGGCCTCATCGAAAACCGCCACCTGAAATCGGGGAATGATTTCGCCAAAGCCGCCTTTTTTGATTTTCACGTCCGCGAAAAAAAGATGGTGGTTGACCACAATGAGTCTGGCCCTGGCGGCCCTGCTGCGCAGTTTCAGCAGAAAACAGTCTTCCAGGAACATGCAATCCACTCCGATGCACTGATCGGACGTTGCCGAAAGCTTGTCCCAGAGCGGGTCATCATCGGCCAGCCAATCCAATTCCCCGCGGTCTCCCAATCGGGTCCTTTGAAGCCAGGTCTCAAGCCTTTCCCGCGCCTCCAGATGGTAGGCACTCAAAAGGGACCGCTGCTGAAAGTACTGATGATACTTGTGAAGACAGAGGTAATTCTGTCGACCTTTCATGATAATGGCGTCTGTTTTAAGACCCGAAGCCCTTTTCAGTAGCGGAATGTCATTTTCGTAGATCTGATCCTGAAGGTTCTTCGTCCCCGTTGAAACAACGGTCTTTTTTCCGGAGAGGAGGACCGGCACCAGATAGCCGAATGTCTTTCCGGTACCGGTCCCCGCTTCAACGATGACGGAGGATTCCGAACCAAGGGCCCTCTCAATCAAAAGGGCCATTTCCAGTTGGGAAGATCGGACTTCAAAACCGTCGATGCCTTTGCTCAGTTTGCCGCCGGGGCCCAGTATGTCTTCACAGGTGAGTGATGGTTGCGTCATGGCGCCAATATAATGACTTCAAGGTAGCAGCGTCAATTTTAAAAGAAGATGATGATCGGGAAAGCCCAGGCCTCAAAAAAAGGCATCTTTTCCGGGGAAAAGATGCCTTCAGAAAGAAATAGTGATTTTAATAGATCAAAGCTTCACGACGTTTTTGGCCTTGGGGCCACGATCGCTCTCTTCGATTTCAAAACTCACGCGATCACCTTCGCTGAGAGTCTTGAATCCCGGCATGTCAATGCCGGTGTGATGGACAAACAGATCCTGTCCGTCCTCCTGCGAAATAAAACCAAACCCTTTTCGGTCGCTAAACCATTTTACCACGCCTTCTCCCAAAATCCTGTCCTCCTTGAACTATTGATACGTTGCGCATCATGGTATAAAGCATTCAGTTCGCAAAAAAAGACAATTTTCACATCATGCGATCCTTTCACGCTTCGACACCATAAAAAAGAATGGTATTACAGGGTCTCGGAAGGGTCAAGGGAAAAATGGGCTTATAGTGAGGCCTTATTGTCTCTTCTAAGCATCCCTCTCGGACAAATACTATCAAACCTACCCAGATTTCTGTGCTTTTTCGATCTTGGCCCATGTGTCCCTTAGGGAGACAATACGGTTGAAAACCGGTTTTTCCGGGGAGGAATCGACCGGATCCACGGAGAAATAGCCCAACCGTTCAAACTGAACCCGGGTGCCCGGAGCCGCCATTTTGAGAGACGGTTCCACACGGCATGACGGCAGGACCAAGAGAGAATCTTTGTTTAAGAGATCGGTAAAACTGGATTCCTTCTTTTCATCATCTGGTGTGTTCATGAGATGATCATAGAGGCGCACCTCCACCGGAAGGGCGTGAGGCGCCGATACCCAGTGAATGGTCCCTTTTACCTTGCGCCCGTCCGGGGAGCTGCCACCCTTTGTTTCCGGATCATAGGTACAGTGAATTGCCACAATTTCACCGGTTGCCGGATCTTTTTCCACGCCAGTGCAGGTAATGTAATAGGCGTATCGAAGACGAACCTCCCTGCCCGGCGCCAGACGGAAGAATTTTTTTGGTGGATTCTCTCTGAAATCGTCCCGTTCGATATATAACTCCCGGGAAAAAGGGACCATTCGGGTCCCCATGGCAGCGTCTTCCGGGTGGTTCTGAAATACCAGATCCTCGGTCCGGTCTTCCGGATAATTGTCAATGATCACTTTTAAGGGACGCAGAACCCCCATCACACGTTGGGCCCGTTCGTTTAAATCCACCCGTATGCAGTGCTCCAAAAGCGCAATATCCACCATGCTGTTCTTCTTGGCCAGCCCGATTCGGTCGCAGAAATCCCGTATGGACCGCGGCGTGTACCCGCGACGTCTGAGTCCTGATATGGTGGGCATGCGCGGATCATCCCATCCGTCCACGCGCCCTTCCTCCACCAGTTTGAGCAGCAACCGTTTGCTCATCACCGTATTGGTGAGATTGAGTCTGGCAAACTCGTACTGGCGCGGCTGACATTTTACCGGCAGGTTGTCCAGAACCCAGTCATACAGGGCCCGGTTGTCCTGGAATTCCAGCGTACAAAGGGAGTGGGTAATCCCTTCGATGGAATCGGACAGGCAATGGGTAAAATCGTACATGGGGTAGATGCACCACTTGTCTCCGGTGCGATGGTGGGGCCGCTTTAGAATGCGATAAATCACCGGATCCCGCATGGTGATATTGGGGGATGCCATGTCAATTTTCGCCCGAAGCACGTGGGCCCCGTCCTCAAATTCACCTGCCTTCATCCGCTCAAACAGGTCCAGGTTTTCCGCCACGGATCTGTCCCGGTAGGGGCTGTTTTGACCCGGTTCGGTCAAAGTGCCCCGATATGCGCGGATTTTGTCCGGAGGCAGGCTGCAGACATAGGCTTTTCCGGCGTTGATCAAGACCACCGCGTACGCGTAGAGCTGGTCAAAATAATCGGAGGCATAATAGAGGTGTTCACCCCAGTCAAAACCCAGCCATCTGACGTCACTCTTGATGGATTCCACATACTCCACGTCTTCCTTGGTGGGATTGGTATCATCAAATCGCAGATGGCACGCGCCTCCGTTTTCATTGGCCACGCCGAAATTGAGGCAAATGGATTTGGCGTGACCGATATGAAGGTACCCGTTGGGCTCCGGTGGGAACCTGGTAACCACACGGCCCTGGTGTTTGTTGGATGCCAGATCGTCGGAAATGATCTGGCGGATAAAGTCCTTGGGTCGGGGAGGTGAAACATCGTTCATGAATTTAGCTCCGTTCTTCTTTATCTTCGGTTCAATACTACTTTTCGCCGGTCTCGTCTTTCTTTTCTTCTTCCAGCATACCATCCAGGGTCGTGACAAAAGCCTCGTGCTGCCACTGGGGAATCACAAAAAACCATGGCTTCAGGCGCTCATTCAGTTCATCGGTCTCGGCCCTCAAAGTACTTTCCCCTTTCCCTTCTTTAGCGGTGTTGGTTCGCTTCTCACCTTCATCTGTCGCCGCTCTTGGGGCCGGCCCATTGAAATCCACCTGAATCCGCAAATAGCAGGGGATGCCCGGTGAGCAGTTAAGTCCCGGATAAACACGGTATGTCATGCCGTTAAAAAGGGCATAATCCAGCCGGGGCGAGATCCCCCGTGCCAGGGATTCGGGAGGCGTGGACGGATCCGACACATCCTCAATCTCAAGGCCCGAAAGGGCCCCACTGAGCCGGTTCACGGCCGACCGTTTCACCTCCCGATTTGCGGGCGGATTTGAAAGCACTAGGTCTTTTCCCTTTTCCGGTCGTTCAACCACATAGCGGACCGTACCGTCGGGCCCCGTACATGTGATTCTTCTTACATCTTCCTTGGCCACTTTGACGGGACCCTTCTTAAGCCATGAGGGTGCATCCGTGGCAAAGGATGAAAAAACCTGGTCCACCAGATAGATGTCCGGGCCTTGCCCCGGCATGATGAATTGTGAATCAGGGAGGCTCTTTTCGTCCCGTTTGCGAGTGCCCCCCAGCAGGATGTCCACCAAAACAGCGCCATCCCTGTTTTTCATCAACATGCGGGTGGCTTTTTCCGAATCCTCCGCTTTCTCATGACCGGGAGGCATAAGAGACAGGCGTTTAACAACCGATTCGGTGGCGGGGAATTTTCTGCCCACCTTCGTCTCTTTCATTTTTCGAACGAGGTCGGTAATTTTGGAAAAATCCGCAGGATAACCGAAGCGGTTTTCAACAATCCACCCCTTTTCACCCTTTTTCAGCAAAACCGAATCATCGGGCCGGTTGATTTCGATGGTGACGATGTCATTGGCCGGAAGGTTCACAAAAAGCAATGACCCCATGATTTCCGATCCCGCCTGCCTGTTGGCATTTTCGACCAAAATGTGTCTTCCCACGGCCGCCAAAATCGCCAAAACAACCAGCAGAAAGAATATCGTCTTCTTGTTCATTTCATCCTCAGCTTTCTTTGCCTGTATACCGCAAAAATGATCCCGACGATACTGATCAATAGGGGCATCAGAAAGATATTGATGCCTTTGAGGGTCGCGCCGAGGGTTTCGATTTCGGCACGCAGGTTCTTTCGCACCTCTTTGAGCTGGCGGTTGATGACCTGCTTCTGCTCCCTGAATTTGGCAATCTCCGCTTCCTGCTCCGGGCTGATGATGGTTTTCTCTGAAGCATCTTTCTCCCGCTCAAGGGCCTGCAGCTTCCGGTTGGTCTCCTCAATCTGTCGCACCAGTTCCTGTTCCTTGTCGAGCCACTGGGCCTTTGCGCGCTTCTTCAGCTCCAACACCGCCGTAAAAGGACGCTCGATCTTTCCCCTTGACCGAAGTCCGATCAGTTCGTCGCTTCCCGTCAGCATCTCGGAGGAGTTGGACAGAAAATTGAGATTGTCATTGAACATCTCGGTAACGTTCAGTCCGAAAAAATTCCGGCGCTGCACATAGAAATTGTCCGCCAGCATGTCCGCATCGGATATGATCACCAGGGTGGCCGGTTTCTTTCCCTCTTTCAGTTGCGGATATTTTGTTTCATCAACCGGTGGCGTATCCGGGTCCTTCGGCTTTGGCGGACCGTCCGGGAATGCCGTTTTAAACGTCCCCCGCACCCGAACAATGATATTAAAGCGCTCATCAGCCGAAACAAACTCTTTTCTGATGGCACCGGCACCCATGAATGCTTTGAATACATCCACCACTGCCGCGTCTTCACTGGAATCGACCAGGGTCTCAAATGCGTAGTCCTTTAGGTTGGCGCCTTTATCCTCCTCCCCTTTTCTCACAATGGCGCCGGCCACAGGGAAGAGCATGCTTTCAAGTCCGGCGGTAATTACATTATCCCGGTTGAATGCCTCTCCCCGCGCGGTAATCATGAGGGGGTTTTCCTCAGTGGTACTGCTTGAAGTCCTCACCTGGGTGGGCTGGCCGTAGTCCGCAACGGCCTTTGTGGCATCCATTGTAACCCCCCACGCTTTGAACACCCGATCAAGGGAAGATCCGGAAGACCGCATGAAATCCTGCTGCCCGGGGGACCTGTAGGAAACGCAAAGGGGATCAACGAAGATCAGTGCGTTGCCGCCTGAGAGCACATACTGGTCGATGGCATATTCCAGTTGAGGACTCATGTCCTTGGGAAAGACCACCATCAGAAGATCCAATGACGGATCGATCAGTCGAACGGTCGGCTTGATCTCTTTGACATCGTAGATCTTCTTCATTTCCGTCACGAATATCCATGGCGGGCTGGGTGGCTGTCCCGGCATGGCGGCCCTGGCACCGGAACCGAAAATGGGCAGGGAGGTGATCACCCCCACGGTCTTCTTTTCCGGATGCTGCAACCCGTAAATGATGCTGGTAATATCATATTCCAGTAGCTGCTCTTTTGAAGGATCCAGCCACGGAACGGTCTCCTCCTGATCGGCGGCGGTCAGCACCAGCCCGCAGGTGATGGGCTCCCCTCCCAATGTCTGAACCGGCTCCAGCCCATACTTCTGGGCCCATTCCTCTTCATGGGAATCGGGCCGCGGATCGATCATTTCCAGTTTGACCATGCCGTTGCTTTCATGCTCATATTCCCTGAGAAAATCGCGCACACGCCGCGCGTAGAGTTTGATGTGGGCCGGAACATCCGGCACGCTCTGGGAATAGAAAAATTTTATGGTAACCGGCTGGCTCATGGAATTCAAAATATCCTCCGTGCCTTTTGAAAGGGAGTAGCTTTTGTCTTCGGTCGCGTCCCAACGCACGTTGGCATAGGAAATGAGAATATTTACCAGAACCAGAATAAAAAACAGGACAATCAGGCCTGTCACCGATAGCAGGGTCTTCTTAAACAATGTACCTTCTCTTTCAGCCATGGAAATCCTCCCTCGTTTTCAGGATGCCCTGCGGCTTTTGAGTACGACGCCGTTGGCAAAGAGCATGAAAAAAATCACCGAGAAATAGTAGCACAGGTCCCTTAGGTCAATGACGCCGCGCTCCATGGAAGCGAAGTGGGGCATAAAACTGAAACCGGCGACAACATCCACGACCCAGATGGGGGCCCAGCCCGAAAGAATATTGGTAATGGGGGGCCAGCCGGCCAGCACCAGAAACAGGCAGATAACAACGCTTAAAATGAAGCTGATGACCTGATTGCGCGTCATTGCGGAAGTCACATTCCCCACGCTCAGATAAGCGCCGGCCATGAGGAAACTGCCACAGTAGGCACAGAAGACGGCGCCCAGATCAGGATTCCCCAGATAGTTTACGGTGAGTACCATGGGAAATGTTAACACCAGGGCAACACCTACGAAAAGCCAGGCTGCAAGGAATTTCCCAAGGATCACTTGAGGAAGGGTCACCGGCAGGGTCAATATGAGTTCAATGGTGCCGGTCCGCCGTTCCTCGGCCCAGAGCCGCATGGCCACCGCGGGAATCAGAAAGAGAAAAATCCACGGGTGCCATTCAAAAAAAGCACGAAGATCCGCCTGCCCGGCTTCGTAGAAATTACTCAGTGAAAAAGTGAAAAAACCGCTTAAAAGAAGAAAAATAACAATAAACACGTATGCTACGGGACTTCCGAAATACCCGGAGAACTCCCTCTTCAAAATGATGCCGGTGTTCTTTAGAAAACTGCTCATTCCATAACCTCCGAAGCACTCGTGACCAATCGAAATACTTCATCCAGTCGGCCGCTTTCCACCTGGAAGGTATTCACGGTGAAACCGTTTTGAACCAGACGCCCCATGATCTCGTTGGCAGGTGAGCGGTTTGGATTTCTTGGAAATGCCCGGAAAACAACCTCGGAATCGCCGTCCGAAACCGTATCGACCTTTCTGATCGCCTCGATCTCTTTCAATTCCTCGAGGGGATCCCTTCCATCCGTTTGGCTGAGTGTAAAAGTGACGGCCCCGTGGAGTGACGATTTCGCTTTCAAACCGGAAGGGGTATCGTCGGCCACGATTTTCCCTTTTGAGATAATGATGGCTCTCGTGCAGAGGGCCTCCACCTCTTCCAGAATGTGGGTGGAGAGGATGATGGTCTTCTCTTTGGCCATCTCCCGAATCATGGCACGCACCTCGTGTTTCTGGTTGGGATCCAGTCCGTCGGTGGGTTCATCCATGATCAGGTACAAAGGGTCGTGGATGATGCTTTGAGCAAAACAGACCCGTTGTTTGAAACCTTTGCTCAAGGTGTTGATGGGTTGATGACGGACTTCCTTAAGAAAACAGCGGTCTATGGTCTCCTCGATGCGGGCTTTCTTGGGGTCCCCGGAAAACCCCCTGATACCGGCGATGAATTCCAGAAAAGCGATCACCGTCATATCGGGATAGGCCGGCGCATTCTCAGGCAGATATCCCATTTTCCGCCTCGCTTCCAAGGAATTGGTGATGATGTCACTCCCTCCGATGGCGGCCGTGCCGGAGGTGGGCGGAAGGAATCCGGTGATCATTCTCATGGTGGTTGACTTTCCCGCGGCATTGGGTCCCAAAAAACCCAAAACCTCACCGCGTTCCACATTAAAGGAAATGTCGTCCACCGCCAATTTTTCCCCGTAATACTTGCTGAGATGCTGTACCTCGATCATAGGTTTTTATCCCTGTTGCTTCATGTTAGGTTGAACGCCGGGGTCTTGGCCCCGGTCCTCTTATCCTTCCAGCTTTTTCAAATTCTCTTTGGCAAAATCGATGGTGTCATCCAGTTCCAGGGCGAATCTGTAAAACCGAATGGCCATCTCCTTGTTTCCCAGGTCCCTGTAGTTGGATGCGATATTGGCGTAATCGATGGCGGATGCCGGGTTCAGTTCCAGCACTCTGTGGAACGCTTCGATGGCCTTTTCGTGCTCTTTCAGCTTAAAATGGCAGAATCCCATGAGGTTAAAAATATCCGTCCGTTCACTGTCAACCTGAACCCCTTTTTCAAGCACTGTAACGGCTTTTCGGTATTCTTCCATATCCCTGAAGCATATGCCCATATAACAGTAAATACTGGGAACATCCTCTTCCTTTGGGTCCAGCTTGAGCGCTTCCTCAAGAAACCGGATTGCTTTCTTCGGCTCCCCCAAGGAAATATGGGCCAAACCCAGGAAGAATTTGATGTAATACTTCTGGGGCAGCAATTGGTCCATTCGGGTCAGTTGCCGTACGGCCCAGGGAATATTCTCGGAGGCCGCAACCAGTTTGGCACAGAACATGCCCACGCTGGTTCCCACGGCTCTCTCCCTGAAATGCGCGCCTGGGACAATGGTATAGAAGGCCGGAATTTTAAGGCGGGGGTGCATCACGTCAACGGCAAACACCTCCAAATCTCTCGCAGCCAGCGTGGCGATGCAATTCTGCACCTCCACTTTGATATTATCGCTGGCCAGGTTCGGCAGGCTTTTGATGGAAACCGTGTGCACCGGATGCGTGATGAAGTCCGCATCTCCGAGATCCTTGAATTTGGGAAGACCGCTGGCCACATAATTGGACCCAGAATTGAAATCGCCTGCCAACTGGGCAACCTCGGTCAGTGCCCGGCTCAACGATTTCTGGGGATCCGGGGTGGTACCGGCGGTCCAGACGATTTCACTTTTTTGAGGGAATGTGACCGGATCATAGGCCAGAACGCCCACGGAGGGGATGCCCGTATCCAGGGAGAAGTCGGAAGCAAAAATCCGGACACCGGCCTTTCCAAATTTTTCGATCATCTCCCGGGTCAGCGGATCCGTTACCGTGGAAAGATCAATGCCCGGCACATTTCTCTCCTCCCGACTGATGATGGAACTTACATGCCGCTCCACGATCTCACAGATGCCCTGGCTCATGGCCTCTTCCACGCAGTTGCCGGCAGAGGGCCCGTTGAATTCGTTTATGGCAAAAAACCAGTCAAAGGGAATCAGCACCTCCTCGCCCGTTGTCATCTTGCAGGCAGGGGTCCATTTCATGGGAAGACCGCCAAAAATTTCCCGGGCTTTATCCAGCTCAGGGGAGCTATCATGCACGGATTTGGCAATCGATTCAAACGAGAGCGCCGCTTCTTTCACATTTTCGTAAGTATCCACCCGAAAGTTCTTGGGGTTTTTCCAAAAGCTGAAAAAGCTGTATCGCTCAGCCAGTTCCATCACGGCGCTGGCTTCCGACTGGCGGGGGGTCCCCCCCTTTCCCATCTGCTTTTTCGTCCCGATGATTTCCACGGCATCACGCCCGCACACGCTGAAGTAGACCGGGATGTCCAGCCGGCCATTGTCAATGCGTACCGTCTCCGCCAAAATGTCCAGATCCGCTTCCCGGAGCCTTTTCTTGAACCGAAGGACGGTCTCCTCCGGTGAGAAAATCTTGTCCTGGTCAAAGGTATACCCTTTGTAAGCATCCTGTAACTTTATGCTGCAATCCAACCTCTTATTCCTTTCATTTTGAACCGTTCAGGTTCCTTATCGCTGGTGTGGGCCTTTTTACCAACTGAAGATCTTTTTTTCAACACCCATGTTTGAACTTGGCAATTGATTCCGCGCGGATGTATGGGGATAAATTAAATCATTGATTTTTTCTTTTCAAGATGGTTATGTTAAGCCAAAAAATGGTCCGGAAACCCTTGTTTGGCGAGACTTTGTGAAAATCTTATCTTGACAAACCCCTTAAGGACTTTATAGATCGGGCACTTATTGTACCGGCCAGATAAGTGAGGAATGAATCCATGCTTTTCGATATTCTTCTGTACGCGTCTTTGATCGTTTTCGTTGTCGGATTTGTCTACAAACTTTACACATGGGTTTCCCGACAAATCACCGGCCCGGACCAGGTCTATTCAACGGGCCAGAGGATTTCTCATGCCATAAAGGGGATACTGGCTGCCATATTCAGCGCCCGAATTGGCTACATCATAAAAGCCCTGATACTGGATGTCATCCTTCAACGTAGAATCTTAAAGGAAGATGCGCTTCGCTGGGTCATGCACATGCTGATCTTTGTGGGCTTTACGTTGCTGCTGTTGATTCATGCCTTTCAAGCCGAAGAAGGGACCAGCCATTTTCTTTTCGGTGACTATGCCTCCACGGCACACCCCTATCTTTTCCTGAGAAACCTTTTGGGATTGATGGTTTTCGTGGGCGTTATCATTGCCATCAGCCGGCGGCGCTCCAAAAAGAATATCCGCCTTCGAACCAATGCCATGGACCGGTATGCCGTCATGATCGTCGCCATTATCATGATCACCGGTTTTCTGCTGGAAAGCGCCAAAATCGTAAGCCACGACGCATACCAGCGAATGGTGGAAGAATATGCCGACAGTGACGAGCCGGAGGAGTTGAAGGCGCTTGAAACCTTTTGGGTAAAGGAATTCGGCGTGGTTTCCCCCGAGGAAATCGTTGATTTTGACGAGGAAATCATCGCCCAGGGCCGGGAACTGCATGAAATGAGCTGCCAGTCGTGTCACGCTCCCCCTGAGTGGGCCTTTATCAGTCTTAACCTGTCAAGGGGAATGCGACCCATGGCACAGTTTTTAGACGATGCCCAGGCCGCCTATTTTCTGTGGCTCATCCACATCCTGGCCTGCTTCGTGGGCCTCGCTTATCTCCCCTTCAGTAAGATGTTTCATCTGATTACGACGCCCTTGAGCCTGATGGCAAACGCCGTCATGGACAAAAAGCGCTCTCATCCCGCCAACATATTGACCCGGCAGATGATGGAACTGGATGCCTGCACCCACTGCGGTACCTGCAGCCTCAGATGTTCTTCATCACCCGCCTATGATGCCATTCACAATGATTGTATTCTGCCCTCTGAAAAGCTTCAAACCCTTCGAAAGCTGGCAGCCGGAAAACCCCTTTCCGACGCCGAACGGCAGGCCCTGCTTGAAGGGATGGTTATCTGTACCAATTGCGACCGTTGTACCGTGGTGTGTCCTTCGGGTATCAACCTGAGGGATCTCTGGCTTAACGTGAGGGAGGCCCTCGTTCAGGGCGCTGAAAAGGGAGAACCGCTGCTGCTTTCCGGTTTCTCATTTGTGAGAGGACTGAACAGGACCGAGCTCGGGCCTGAGGGGTATGACAAGCCCCTTGATCTGGCCAGAGATGCGGTCAAAGAAGGATGGCCCAGTGCCGCTGAGACAGGTTCCCTGAGCCTTAACGGTGATAAGTCCCGTACGGCGCTGCCCTACGACACCGAGACGTTCAAGGCTTGTTACACCTGCCAGAACTGCACATCCGTCTGCCCTGTGGTCGCTGTTTCGGAAAAACCGGAGGAAAGCTTGGGATTGCTGCCCCACCAGATCATGTGCGGCCTCGGTTTGGGCCTCACGGACTTGGCATGCGGGGCGCGGATGATCTGGGATTGTGTCACCTGTTACCAGTGCCAAGAGCACTGCCCGCAGCTGGTTGAAGTCACCGACATTTTATATCAGCTGAAAAACATCGCCATCAAAACTCCCCGGCAGGGGGGCAAAGCCTAAATTTCAAGACCTTAATAGAGGCGAACCAATGAAATACGCTTTTTTCCTGGGCTGCAATATTCCCGCCCGACTTGAACAATATGAAACCGCTTCCCGTGCGGTATTGTCCCGCCTGGGGGTGGAACTGGTCGATGATCGCGAATTCACCTGCTGCGGTTATCCGCTCAGGAACGTTGACCGAAAAGCCTATCTTCTGTCGGCTGCCGGAAATCTGGCACTGGCCGAACGGGACGGCCTTAACATCATGGCCCTATGCAAATGCTGTTTTGGCTCTCTTAAGGAAGCACAACATCTCTTAGGTCAACAGGAGATTTTGCGGGCGGAAATTAACGACCTCCTGGCAGAGAGAAACCTGTCATACCAGGGCCAGGTTGAAGTCAAGCATTTCCTTTCGGTTCTGTATCACGATGTGGGCGTAAATGATCTCAAAAAGAAGATCTCGCGTAAGATGAGTGATCTCAACATCGCCACCCACTATGGCTGCCATGCCCTTCGCCCCAGCAAAGTCACCCGGTTCGACGACCCGGTGGCCCCGACCCTGTTCGACCAATTGGTGACCGCAACGGGCGCCAAAAGCGTGGAATGGAACGAAAAACTCAATTGCTGCGGCGCCCCTCTTCTGGGGCTGAACGACACGGTCTCAATGGAGCTGACCCGGAAGAAACTTGAGAGCGGGCGTGAATCGGGGGCCCATTTTCTGTGCACCGCCTGCCCCTACTGCCAGCTTCAGTTTGACCAGGTGCAGCGCATGATCATGGCCGGCAATAACAACGGCGAGGCACTTCCCTCCATCACCTATGCCCAATTGCTGGGACTGTGCATGGGTGTTGATGAAGCATCTCTGGGTCTTAAAGAAAACCAGGTGGCAATAGATAACATCACCTCTTTTTTCAAAACGCAGGAGTAGCATATGTCGACAGAAAAACTCGGTTCCGTCCTGGTTGTGGGCGGTGGCATAACCGGCATGCAGGCCGCACTGGATATGGCCAATTCCGGATATTACGTCTATTTGGTGGAGAGGACCAGTTCCATTGGCGGCATGATGAGTCAATTGGACAAAACCTTCCCCACCAACGACTGTGCCATGTGAATTATCTCACCGAAACTGGTCGAGGTCGGCCGGCACATCAACATCGAGTTGCTCACACTATCTGAAGTCACTGCCATCAAAGGGGAAGCGGGGAATTTTGAGGTAAACATCCTGCAGCATCCCCGCTACGTGGATACGGACAAATGCATCGCTTGTGGCGCTTGCACCGAAAAATGTCCCAAAAAAGTATCCGACGAATATGACGCGGGCCTGGGCAAACGAAAGGCCATCTACGTCAAGTACGCTCAGGCCGTCCCGTTGAAATATGCCATCGATCCGGACTACTGCATCAAACTGATCAAAGGAAAATGCGGAAACTGTGAGAAAATCTGCCCTGCCGACGCCATCAATTATGAAGACACGGAAAAGAAAATCGGTCTGAACGTGGGTGCGATCATCGTTTCCGACGGCAGTGAGGCTTACAATCCAAGAAATCACGACACCTACGGTTACGCCAAGAACAAGAACATCGTCACGAGCCTTGAATTTGAGCGGATCCTGTCCGCTTCAGGCCCCTACGGCGGACACATGGTGCGGCCCTCGGACAAGAAAGAGCCTCAAAAAATCGCGTGGCTGCAATGTATCGGAAGCCGGGACGAACATCTGGAAGGCCGAGGATACTGCTCCAGCGTCTGCTGCACATACGCCGTCAAAGAAGCCATGCTGGCCAAAGAGCATGCCTCGGGCGAACTGGATGCGGCGATTTTCTACATGGACATCCGCACCAATGGAAAGGACTTTGAACGCTACTACAACCGGGCCAAAGAGGAAGCGGGTGTTCGGTTTATAAAATCGCGGGTGACCAACGTTATTGCCCATAAGGAAACCGGGATGAATCTGATCCGCTATGTTGATGAACAGGGCCGTAACGTTGAGGAGGCCTTTGACATCGTGGTCCTGTCCGTGGGACTGGGAGCCACGGCCGAAGGGCGCGCCCTGGCGGAGAAGATGGGACTGAAACTGAACCATTACGATTTTGTGGAGACCGACAGTTTCAGACCGGTTGAGACTGATACGCCGGGCATCTATGTTTGCGGGGCCTGCCAGGGTCCCAAGGACATTCCCTCATCGGTGGTGGATTCCAGCGCCGCCGCGGGTGTCGCCGGGAGCCTTCTTTCCGATGCCCGATGGGCCCTGACCCAGCAGGCCCAGATCCCCGAGGAGCGCAACATCAAAGGAGACCCCGTCCGCATCGGTGTTTTCGTGTGCTGTTGCGGCACCAATATTGCCGGTATCGTGGATGTTCCCGCGGTGGTGGCGTTCGCAAAAACCCTGCCCGGCGTGACCTTTGTGGAACAGAACATGTTCAGTTGCTCCCAGGACAGCCAGGACAAAATGAAGCAGGTCATCCAGGAGCAGGGCCTCAACCGGGTGGTGGTGGCCGCCTGCACCCCCAAAACCCATGAACCGCTCTTCCAGGAAACCCTTATCAGCGCTGGCATCAACAAGTACCTCTTTGAGATGGTCAATATCCGGAACCAGTGTTCCTGGGTTCACAAGGACGACACCGAAAAAGCCACGGAAAAGGCCATGGACCTGGTTCGCATGTCCGTGGCCAAAGCGGGATTGCTGGAACCGTTACCGGAGCCGGTTCTCAATATCAACCAAAACGCGCTGGTGATCGGCGGCGGCGTGGCCGGCATGGCGGCCGCCAAAAATCTGGCCGACCAGGGCTATTTCACTTACCTGGTGGAACGTGACGGAGAGCTGGGCGGCAACGCCCGATCCCTCCATGAGACCTGGCGGGGTGACAACATTCCCGCATACCTGAAAGAGCTGGTCGGCAACGTAACGGCGGAAGATCGCATTGAAGTGTGTCTTGGGGCTGAAATTACGGATGTGGAAGGTTTTGTGGGGAACTTCCAAACAACCATCTCACAGGGCCAGGAAGAACGAACCCTCGAGCACGGCGTCACCATCATGGCCACGGGTGCCACCGAACACAGTCCCCAGGATGGGACCCTCATCGAATCTTCACGGGTCATCACCGGCCTTCAGTTGCAGCAGGGATTCAGCAAAACCAAGGTGGAATTCGGCGGATTCGGTTCAGCCGTATTTCTGCAGTGTTACGGCTCAAGGATTCCGGAGCGGCCCTTCTGTTCCAAGGTTTGCTGTACCCAGTCCATCAAAAGCGCTTTGGAGCTGAAAAAGAGAAATCCCCGCATGCGCATCTATGTTGTTCACCGGGACATGAGGCCCTACGGGCTCAGGGAAGACCTTTACCGGGAAGCCAGAACCAAGGGGATCTCCTTTATCCGCTACAACGATGGGAAAGACCTCAAGATTTCGCCCAATGACGACACGGTGGAGATTGAATTTACGGATACGGTGTTCAGAAAGGACGTAACCATTCGTGCCGACCTTCTGGTCCTGGCGTCTGCCATCGTTCCGGAACAGGAGAACCCGCTGTCACGTTTTTACAAAGTTGCTCAAAACGAAGACGGCTTCTTCGCGGAGGCCCACGTCAAGCTGCGCCCCGTGGATTTTGCCACCGACGGTGTTTTTGTGTGCGGACTGGCCCATTCCCCCAAACCCATTGATGAGAGTATCGCACAGGCCCAGGCCGCCGCCGCACGGGCGGTCACCCTTTTGTCGGCCAAAAGCCTGCCTGTCAGTGGAACGGTGGCGGAAGTCAACCAGATGAACTGCAGCAGTTGCGGTGTTTGCGTCTCCATCTGTCCCTATTCGGCGCCTCGAATGGATGAAAAAACCGACAAGGCGGAAATCGAATCCACCCTTTGCAAAGGGTGCGGACTTTGCGTGGCGTCATGCCGTTCAGGGGCCTTGCATCTGAAAGGCTTTGAAACATCGCAGATCATGGGCATGATCGACTGCGCATGATCATTTTTGTGAGCGCCATTATCTCATTGGTTCGCAGCCGGCCCGCGCCGTAGCAGGGTTCTTCATGAAATGTCTCGTGTACAGGTAATCCCGTGCCCCCCTCACCCATAGAGTTCTGCTTCAAGAAACCCGATGAAATTTCAATCTCTGTTCTGGAGGAACTGTGTCACCTCATTTCCCTTGGGGGTGGTGTCGGCACAAGTTGGCTCAGGGAAAATCTTCAAAATGCCTTTCTCATCGGATACGCCCTTTGTGATGGCAAGATTGTGGGGACGTCCACCCACAAATATCCCAAACCCCATTACCGAAAAAAGATTGAAGCCTTAACCGGGTTTGATCTTTCAGGCTATCTGGAAAGGGGCTATACAACCGTGGCACCGGGCTTCAGAAACCGGGGCATCGGCTTGAAAATCATTCAAGGGTTGATCGAGAGATCAAAAGGACGGAAGATTTACCTCACCATCGACATGAACAACCCCTGGCCTCTCAGAATGACCAGGGCCGTGGGAATGGTTCTCGCCGCACGCTTCTTGAACGAGCGCACCGGGCACGAACTGGGGCTCTTTACCAATGTGGAAAAGGCATTGTTGACGGTCAAACCCCTTGAGACATCCCTGCACTCTGGATAATGAGCGGCTCTTTTGCTTGGATATCGCAAAACATGTTCGAATGTCAGACTTCCATTTCGTTTTTTCCAGATCTTTGGTATAATTCATTCACGGGCAACCCACCGACATATGAAGAAATGGCGTTGAAGATTGAGGAGTTGCAGCTTCAGAAGTGCTTTTTCTGGAAGCAGCGGGGCTTCCCTGGTCAGCGGGAAATCAAAACCTTGCGAGGCATTGTTCCAATTTGCTCCCACTGCAAAAAAATCCGCGACGACAAAGGATATTGGAACCATTTGGAGGCATACATTCAAAAGCACTCTGATGCCAGTTTCAGCCACGGCATCTGCCCTGAGTGCGCCGGGAAACTCTACCCTGGTTTTGACCCTTATGATAACCATGAAAAATCATAATCGGTTGTCCGAGAAAAACACGTTCACGGCCAACACCCTTAACGTCGACATCATCCACTGAAAGAAGAAAAGAACCAAAAAAGGAACAGCGAGATCTGACTGTGGGAAATTCATAACGGTCAGACCTTGTGGAGACATGATATGAATCAAGAAGACCGGACAGAAGTAAAAAACAATGAATTATTAGAAGAAGACCAGACAGAAACAGAGCTGAATGGATTTTTGGAAAAGGTACGGCATTCAAATATTTCGTCCATCAAAAACATCGTCACCGGTATTATCAGACTCATCAATGACCCCGAATCGAGTGCAAAGGATTTCAAGGAGATCATTCAAATCGACCCGCCGTTAACGGGAAAACTGCTGCAGTTGGCCAATTCCGCCTACTATGCGCCCCAACGGAAAATCTTCGAAATACAGCAAGCAATGATTTGGGTGGGGTTTGATGCATTGAAGGAATTGGCCATAAGGCAAAAGGTCTGCGAGGTTTTCGAAGGAAACAGCTCCATTGAAGGGTTTTCAAGGAATGATCTGTGGAAGCACTGCGTCGCTGTGGCGCTCCTGGGGAAGATGATTTACCGCAGAGAATTCGGGCAAAAAGGTGAATGCATTTATGTGGCCGGTCTATTGCACGACATTGGGATTATTGCACTGGAGCAATTCTGTCAGGGAGATTTCAAGCAGATCATCAAAAGAACATTAACCCATAAGAAGCATCAGAAGGAAATAGAAAAGGATGTGCTGGGCTTCGATCACGCGGAAATCGGCGGGGCAATTGTAGAAGACTGGGAACTTCCACGGGGCTTGGTGGAAATTATCGGGGGACATCATGAACCCGAAACCATTTCCCACGAGTTTGCAAGAATCGGTGCGACCCTGCATGTTGCGGATTTTGTGTGTCAAAAAAGAGATGCCGGCAATCAGAATGCACGATTCCTGGATGAAAAACGGTTCAAGCGATGCCTGGAAAAGCTGAACCTGACATCTTATGCACTTGATCTGATCGCCAAGGATGTTGAAATGGAAATCCACAAAATGGAAGAGCAGGGGTTGTTATAGCCATGGCTGGATCTGATGAAACCGCGGAACTGAAGGACAAAATCCTCTATTTGGGGACAAAAGTCAGACACCTGACCAACGAACTACAGGTCCTAAAAGAGGAGAATGACACTGCAACGGCCCGATACCTTGAAATACATGCAAATATGGAAAGGATTATCGATGACCGAACCAGAGAATTGCACCGCACCAAAAGCCTGCTTCAGAACATATTTGATAGTTCCATAGACGGTATCATCAGTGCGGATCTTGAAGGAAACGTTTTGTACTCCTCTTCAAGGGCAAAAGAGATACTGGGGTATGAAAGGGAGGAGTTGGTCGGTAGAAAGGCTTATGGACATTATGAAAACGGGATCGCCGATGCCCGAAATATCATGCAGACATTAAGGGAAAACGGTGAAATAAGAGAATACGAAATGAAATTCAAGAGGAAGGACGGGAAACTCATCGATGTAAACCTCTCAGCCTCATACCTCAAAAGCGAAAAAGGGGAAATCATCGGAACCCTTGTGATCTATCGGGACATTACCGAAAAGAAACGGGTTGAAACCCTGTTCCGCCGGGCAAAAAGAATGGAAGCCATCTCCACCCTGGCGGGGGGTATCGCCCATGTATTCAACAACACCCTCATGGGAATTACGGGAAATATTGAATTGCTCAGAATGGATTTGCCGAGGGAAGAAAGCTGGGACAAGTATTTTAACAGCATGAAAAAGGCCGCCCATATGATGTCCCGCCTGACCGACCAGTTGTTGGCCTATGCGGAAGGGGGAAAATATCGGCCCGCTAAAATGAATTTTGTTGATTTCATTAGAGATTCCTTGCCGATCATGGAACACACCCTGGGCCCTGATATCAGGGTGGAGACCGATCTGCCCAGGGGCATCTACGGCACCATGGCTGACTCCACTCAGATGCAGATGGTCCTGTCCGCCATACTCACCAACGCCAAAGACGCAATAGAGGGAAAAGGTCGTATCAAAATAGCCGTCAGAAACCAAGACTTGGGCGATGCTTTGGACAAGGGTTATCCTGATCTGGAGGCCGGCCCTTATGTGCGCCTCACCATCCAGGATGACGGCAAGGGCATGGATGAAGAAACGAGAAAAAGAGTTTTTGATCCCTTTTTCACCACGAAATTTCACGGCCAGGGCATGGGGATGGCGGCGGCCTATGGAATTGTTCGAAACCATGAGGGCTGGATCAGCGTTGACTCTGAATTGGGAAAAGGCACGGTCGTAAGGATCTGGCTGCCGGGAATTTTAACGGCAGGAGAAAAAGCAAGGGAGGCAAGACCTGAACCGGCTGTCGGCGCCGGAACGATCCTGGTCATTGAAGATGAAGAAGAGGTGCTCATCATCATGCGAGCCTTCCTGGAGCGGTTGGGATACCGGGTCTTGGAGGCCATGACGGGAAAGGAGGGTGTCGGGATTGCCGAAACATTTTCAGATGAAATCGACTTGGCCCTGCTGGACATCAAACTCCCGGACATTCCGGGAAACGAGGTCTACCCCATGCTCATGAAAGCCAGACCCAAGATGCGGGTAATCGTATCCAGCGGTTATTCCATTGACGGTCCCGCCAGGGAAATTCTGGATGCAGGCGCCGATGGATTTATCAAAAAACCCTTTTCAATTACGGATCTCTCCGCAAAACTAAAAGAGGTCTTGGAGAACAAACAGGCCTCCAACTGACCTCATGCCTTTAGGTCCCCCGAAATGCCTTCAATCCTTCCCCGGCCATTCAATGACCTCTTTTTCCTCGGAAAAATAACAGAATCTGTTCCAGTTGAATTCCTTGAAAGAGACGGGGCACCGGAGTCTGACCTTATGGTCCGTTACACCGATGACTTCCCAATCCCCGCCCCGGGGTCCTCCCTCAATATGAATTTTTTGCCCCATCTCAAAGGGAAAAGGCCTAAAAATCGTTACCTTGTGTTTTTCCATTGAATATGTCTCCTGATAGAATGCGTAAAATGACGCTTGAATTCTGAATAGCCTTCCTTATCGAGATCCGAAAAAGGGACAAACCGAAGAGATGCCGAATTGATGCAATATCTGAGACCCGTGGGAGCAGGACCATCCGTGAAAACATGGCCCAGATGGGAATCTCCGTGTTTGCTGCGGACTTCGGTGCGGACCATAAAGAGCGTTCTGTCCTCCTTTTCCACCACATTTTCGGGAACCATCGGCCGAAAAAAGCTGGGCCAGCCGGTTCCTGATTCGAATTTTTCCACTGAACTGAATAGCGGCTCACCGGAAACCACATCCACATATATCCCTTTTTCTTTCTTGTCCCAGTATTCATTCTCAAAAGGCGGTTCAGTACCGTTTTGCTGAGTGACCTTGTACTGCATGGGGGTAAGGCGCTTTTTCAGCGCCTCAATTGGAGGCTTTTCGTACTTTCCCCCTATCTTCTTTTTCGTTAGCCGAAGCGGCTCTTGGCCCCAGTGACGGCTTATGAACTGATCACGTCCTGATTGCCTGCGGTAATGGTTGTATCGGATTGAATGCGTCTTGTAGAAATCTTGATGGTAGTCCTCTGCCGGATAAAACGCATGAAATGGCACGATTGCCGTTACCACGGGTTTCTCAAACCGCCCGGATCCATCCAATGCCTTTTTCGATGCTTCGGCAAGCTGTTTTTGTTTCTGGTCATGGTAAAAAATGGCACTCCGGTACTGGGGTCCCCTATCAACGAACTGCCCCCCTGAATCCGTCGGATCAATGTGACGCCAGAAATGGTCCAGCAGGGATTGATAGGAGATGACTTGAGGACTGTAAAAGACCTGTATCGCTTCCGCGTGGCCGGTTCTGCCGCTGGACACGTCATTGTAAGTGGGATTTTTCTCCTGGCCGCCGGAGTATCCGGATAACACCCTTATAACCCCCGGCAATTTCTCAAAATCAGCCTCCGTGCACCAGAAGCATCCGCCGGCAAAAGTTGCCACCGCCGGTTGAACCTGCCTGTCTGTGGCTTTTTCTTCTTTGTGGCGGCTCCCCGCTTCCGGCGCCGCAACCACCTGCCACGGAGCCAGAAAGACCGCCGCCGCGGTGATCATCAACATGATCATCATGTTTTTCATAACAATATCTCCTTAATTCCAAAGAGGTTATGACTGAACAAATCCAAGATATTGAGAACGTGCGGGAAACACCCGCCGCGTTTCAATCAATATAACCATTAAAGCGCAAACGTCATTGAAACCGCAGAAATGGTTCAATTAAGGGGTGCGTAACTTAAAAATTGTCATTGATAAAGACTTGAGTTTGCCCGGATAAGCGGCAATAATGAGACAAAAACGGTTTTTCCGGCGTTTGGAACGATTGTAGAACATTTAGGTTGAATTGGAGTGACAATGTCCGCAAAAAACGATTTTCATCCGGACAAAAAGCTGGCCGCCGTCTGCGGGCTTTTCTGTCCCGCCTGTACTTTGTACATTGGAACCGTTGAAAACGATCCTCAACGGCTCAAGAGCGTTGCCAAAGTCTATCAAACACCGGCTGATGTATGGGAGTGTCTCGGATGCCGATCAGAAAAACGCAGCTATTTCTGCCAGAACAACTGCAAGATGGTGGATTGCGCCAAAGAAAGGGGGATCGATTTCTGCGTGGAATGTGACGATTACCCCTGTCATGAACTGCGTGAGTTCAAGTCGCTCCGTCCCCACAGAATTGAGCTTTGGGAAAACCAGGAGCGGATCAAGGAGGTGGGATACCAAAGGTGGTATGAAGAAATGCTGGCGCACTATGCCTGCCCCCGGTGCGAAACCCTGAATTCCACCTATGACCTCAAATGCCGTTCCTGCGGCGCAGCACCGAGCTGCGCCTACGTGGAACGGCACAAGGATGAGATCCTTTCCTATTTGTCAAATAGGAAGTGAGAAATCAGGGTTTTCAGAAGTCCTCAAAGTCCTTGGCATCCAGGGGCAAGACCTTTTCCGGAACCACCTCTTTTGGAGGTTCGCGGCGCTTTACCGGTGCCGTGAGGACCGGTTTTCTGGTTGCAGTCTTTGCCCCTAGGTCCCCATGGGTCACGGTGGTCTGGTTCGCTTTTCCACCCACAAGGGCTGCCAGATCATCAACATAGCCCTTCAGCTCTTCGGCCTGGGCACTCATTTCCTCTGAAGCAGAGGCGGATTCCTCGGAATTGGCT
>JANQDY010000265.1 GCA_028278625.1 Thermodesulfobacteriota bacterium | reverse complement strand
GCGACAGGATTGTGTGGGAACATGGTTCTTGCGGTGAATGCTACTACTGCCGAGTAACCCATCAGCCAGGGATTTGCAGCAATCGTAAATACTACATTTTTTCAAATTGTGACGAATATCCGTACCTGGTGGGTACGTTCGCCGAATACTGTTACGTTTTCCCGGAATCCGGAAGGATCCGAATTCCCGACGATTTGGAAGATCGGTGGGCTTCAGCCGCAAGCTGTGCATTGCGGTCTGTTATTCAAGGATTCGACCGATTGGGGAGAATCGAATATTCTCAAAAGGTTGTGATTCAGGGGGCCGGCCCCTTGGGCCTCTTTTCAGTTGCCCTGGCCAGAAGCGCGGGGGCCGAAAAGGTTGTTCTGATCGGGGCACCACAGGCCAGGCTTGATGTGGCTAAAGCGTGGGGCGCTGACCACGTCGTTTCCATTGATGAAATTCCAACTGAAAAGGAACGTGTCCAAGCCGTCAGAGATTTGACCAACGGCGCGGGACCCGATATTGTAATCGAGGCATCCGGCGGCAGAACAGCCATTCGAGAAGGACTCGAAATGATAAGAACAGGCGGGCGCTATCTCAATTTGGGTCAGGTGAGCAATCACAAGCTTGAAATCGTACCCTCACTGATCACCCGAAAGCATGCAAAGATCATCGGTTCGTGGTCAGCGGACATATCCCACTATTGGAAAGGACTTCAATTCATGGCCAGGAACAAAGACCGGTACGATTTTGATTTAATGATATCTAATAGCTATAAATTAAATGATATCAACGAAGCAATGGAGAATATGAGGGCTTTCAGGGAAATCAAGCCACTGATTATACCATGAAGGGCTCGACGGAATTTTGGGAGAAATCGATTATGGCCGATGAATGTCGAATATGGCGGTCTTTGCTCTTTATACCCGCCAACAACTGGAAGATGCTGAACAAGGCTTCCACGGAGATGGAAGATGGCGTTATTATCGATTTGGAGGATTCCTGTCCATCAGCTGAAAGAGAGATGGGAAGGATATTTGCGCGGGATATCATTCCTTCTCTAAAGGCCCAGGGGATTGACGTTTTTGTCCGCGTGAACCCCTTTTCCGCTGGTGTCACCGCTGATGATCTGGGTATTGTGGCCATCAAGGAGCTTGATGGGATCATGCTCCCCAAATCAGAGTCAACGGAAGATATCAAAGCGCTCGAAGAGCTGCTGCAAGCTGAAGAAAAGAAAAAAGGAATCAAAAACAAGATTGGAATACTGCCGCTTCTGGAATCACCCAAAGGGGTCATGAACGCCCATAAGATCGGATCTGCCAGCAAAAGGGTCGTGGGCCTGGGATTCGGCGCGGGAGATTTCATGCGGGAACAAGGAGAAGGTTTCACCATTAGCAGAATGGAGCCGGATGAATACTTCTCCATTCTCCTATATGCGAGATCCGCCATTGCCACTTCCGCCAATGCACTGGGGATTCCAGCCATTGATACTCCCTATTTTGGACTACTCATTGATGTTGAAGGATTGGAGCGTGAAGCTTCGAAAGCGAAATTGCTGGGCTACAAAGGAAAAATGGTGACCCACCCCCGGCATGTTGAAGTGGTGAACAAGATTTATTCACCCACCCAAGACGACCTTTTATTCAGCCAGAAACTGGTGGAAGCGTACAAAGCGGCCGAATTACAACAGAAAGGCGCCACCGTTCTGAATGGCAGAATGATCGACATGGCCATGTATAAAATGGGCATGGAAATGCTGGAGAAGGCACGCGCCATAGCCGAGAAAACAAGGATAAGGGCTGAAAGGAAGTCCACTCTTCTTTGGATTCCAAGTCCACATTCCTATTAGTCCGAAAACCGCACTAGCGATTGGGACGACAAAAGAGGCCAAAGAGATGATTACAACAACGGTCTTGAAGACTTGGATCTTCAAAGCGATTAAAAGGTGTTCATGTCAAATTTCTCCTGATGTCCGATCCGCATTTATTAAAGCCATAGAAGCTGAGACCGGAGAGGCTTCTCGAAAGGCGTTTGAATCAACTCTCGATAGTTTGGACCGCTCCGTTGAATACAAGAATTTGGCATGCCCCGACACCGGTTGGCCGCTCTTCTTCTGCAAAATCGGGAATGACGTGGAGATGGAGGGAGGGTTTTTGGGATTGGAGATGGTGGCACGGGAAATGGTCGCAAAAGCCACCAGAGAAGGACACTTGCGCGCAACGATGAAGCATCCCATAACAGGCGAAGACCCCGGTAACAACGTGGGCACCAATATACCTGGATTCACATACAAATTTGTTCCCGGCGATTCTATTCAGATAACCTTTGTGGCCAAGGGAGGCGGATCTGAATGTTTCGGCGGCACGCGGTATCGAGTGGTGGCGTTCGCGGACGGATTAACTGGCATAAAAAAAAGTATTCTGGACTGGTATATTGCCGCTTCAAGGGCGGGCGCCATCTGCCCACCCTCCATCCTGGGCATAGGGATTGGAGGCACCGCGGATATCGCATCGGATCTGGCAAAACAGGCGGCCTCTCTTCGACTCATCGGGAGTCACCATCCCGAGCGCGAGATCGCACACCTGGAGACGGATTTGGCCACTGCCGTCAACAAACTTGGGATCGGTCCCATGGGTGCGGGCGGCAATACCTCTGTCTTTGCCGTAAACATAGAGTACTCCCACACCCATCTTGCGGGGATTGCACTTGCCATGAGTGCTAACTGTTGGATCGCGAGGCGTGCCACCACCCGGATTCATGCGGATGGAAGGGCTGAAATGCTTGAAGAACCCAATTGGTTCGGCGGGAGATAGAAATGAGGAAATTTCATTTGGAGGTTCCTCTGAAGGATGAGGAGACCAGAATGCTGCAACTGGGGGATATGGTTTACTTTTCCGGGGAAGCGTGGACATGTCGTTCGCGGCTGCAGAAGTATGTCTTGGACCAAGGGCATACCCTGCCCTTTAGAACGAAAAATAGAAATCTGCTGATCCATGTGGGCCCAGTGATCCGTAACCAAGGCGGAAGATGGAAGCTTATTTCGTTTATGCCTACGTCGAGCATCCGTTTCGAAAAATGGGGTGCAGCGTCGATCCGGGAGTGGGGACTAAAGGCAATCGTGGGAAAAACGACCATGGGAAAGGCCACCTCACTTGCCATGAAAAGACACGGCTGCATTCACGCAACGCCCGTGGGAGTGACCCCTAATCTTTTCTTACATCAAGTCAAGGTCAAGGATGTTTATTGGCTCAAAGAGCTTGGGAGTATTGAGGCCGCGTGGCAACTCGAGCTGCAAGAACTGGGTCCTTTTATTGTAGACATGGATTGTATGGGAGCAAACATATTCGATGAGCTGGATGAGCGCATCAGGGAATCGAGAAAAGTGGCTTATTCATATTTGAACATTCCGGAAGACTTCCAACACACCAAGCTGTATTGAATTGGGGAACCGCATAATGGGTCACGGTCCGACGGCTCCCCTCTAGCGTTCGGATCCTATTCCCAAAGGCCCAACTGAAAATTATCCTTTCAAATGTAAGTAGTTATAATAAAAAGTAAATATAGAAACCGACAGTGCCCGGGAGAAATGCTTTTGATGGGTATGTTGTTGATGAAAACCCGGACAGAGTGAGAAACGGGCAATTTTTTTGTTGACAAAATATAAACGTATATATATATTCGTATTAAAGTTTTAACGATTCCATGAATTCGAGGGAAAAATGAACGAGAACGAGAAAACCAAGGGATGGTGGGACACGGAGATAATTGACGTCAATCCGAACGAGATTGTCATCAGTGGGTATCGTATCGAGGAATTGATGGGGCGAATCAATTACGCTGAAATGCTTCACCTCATGATTACGGGAAGACTCCCTTCCGAAACCACCGGAAGGCTTATGGATGCGGTTCTGGTGGCAGCCTGCGATCAGGGTGCCATTTCGCCCGCGATTGCGGTTTCCTGCATGGCTGCCACCTGCGGCGTCACTTTCAATTCCGCGGTGGCATCAGGCATGAACCTTTTGGGGAAGATCCACGGGGGTGCCATTGAAGATGCCATGGCCATTTTCTACCGCGTAATTGACCGTTCCCGAAACGAAAACAAGGACGCAAAAGAAGTCGTTCGAGAGATCTGCCAGGAACTCCGTCGGGAGAAGAGATTTCTTCCCGGTTACGGCCACCCGGTCCACAAGGAGGATCCGCGCACTACAAGGTTGTGGGAGATGGCAGAGCAAGCCGTCCTAGCCGGGCAAATCAGTGGAGAATATATTGTGGTTGCACGTTCTTTCTACGAAGTCATGAAAGAAATCACCGGAAAACACCTGACCATCAATATCGATGCATCCGCCGCGGCAATTCTGTGTGAGTTGGGAATCCCCTCGGAAATCGCGTCGGGTTTCATCTGCCTGTCCAGGGGTTTGGGCCTGGTAGCTCATGCTCACGAGGAACTGGAGAGAGGAAAGAGACTGAAAGCCCCCATGCCACCGGATCTCCTGGGTCGTCATATGACCTACTCGGGACCGGAAATGCGTCAACTGCCTATTGAAAGAACACAAAGGAAGTGATGCTTGGAGCATCCAAATGATTCAGGAGGAACCTATGGCGAAGCTCACGGAATATCAAGGGAAAGAGCTGTTTAGAAAGCATGGGATTGCCACGCCCCGGGGGATCATAGCCAGAAGCCCTCAAGAAGCGCGGCAAGGTGCCAGAGAAATCGGCAAGGCGGTGGTCATCAAAGCCCAGGTTCTGAAGGGAAAACGTGGGAAAGCAGGTTTGATTCGGTTTGCCGACAACGGGGACCAGGCCGAGCGATTGGCAGAAGAGATTTTCAACATGAAGACGGAAAACGGCCCCATTCCGGCCCTTCTCGTGGAAGAAAAGCTGGAAATCAAAAAAGAGATCTATGCGGGCATCACAAGCAGCGGCGAGTTCCGTTCACCCACGGCCATTTTCAGCACGGAAGGGGGGATGGAGATTGAGGAAGTGAAGGAACGGAATCCAGCGTGCGTTTCCTATGGAAAAATCTCCATTTCAGGCGGTTTTCCCGCCTATGAGGCCATGAATGTCATTCGAAGAACCGAAAGCATTCGGGGGCCGGAACTGAATCAATATGCACAGCTTCTTTCCAAGCTGTACGCCATCTATCGCCGATATGACTGTAAATTGGTGGAGATCAATCCGCTTGCAGCCACCGAAAACGGTTTGGTGGCGGTTGACGCCCGCGTCGATGTTGATGATGACGCGGTTTTTCGCCACCCTGAACTGGGAATTGAGCACGCTGAGGAAGCGGGCTCGAGAGAGGCCACGGCCCTGGAAATCGCCGCGGGACAAATTGACCACAATGATCATCGTGGGTCAGCCCATTTTGTACAGATCGATCCCGATGGAGAGCGGGCCCGAAGATTGAACAAGATTCCCATTGCCTATCATTGCGTGGGCACCGGTTGCGCCATCACTCTCTTCGATGAGATATTCCCCCTGGGATATCACCCCATGAATTTTTGCGATACATCCGGAAATCCTCCTTCCATCAAACTGTATGCCTCGGTCAAGATTATTCTTTCACAGCCGCAAATACGTGGTTACCTGATGCAAACAGGCATGGCAGCACAATTGCTGGACAATACGGCCCGGGGAATTATCAAAGCTTTTAAGGAGCTTTACCCCCACACCGCGGGCAGACCGAATATTCCGTGTGTTTTGTGTTTTCGAGGAAGGTCCGACGAAGTGGCGGTCAATTTGTTCAAAGAGCACGGCATCAGTGACAGCCCTTTGGTGAAAGTACTGGGCAGGGACAATTCCGAAAAGGATGTGGCCGAGGCCTTTGACCGGCTCTACCGGAAATGGGCCGAGGAGAAAGGAGCAAACTGATATGTCCACCGATACGTTGTCTTTTAAAACGATGGCCGGCGCCGTCATTAGATTCGATTTTAAGAAATGTGACGATTGCGAAACAAAGGCGTGCATTGAGGCAGACCATTTGCCGTTTTTAGGGCCGGTTTTGGAACTTAAGAATGGCCGACCGTCGCTCATCCACAGCGAGGATGAGATTAAGAGAGGAAAGTGCACCGACTGTGTTGCCTGTGAACTGGAATGCCAGCTGCGGGGCAACGGAGGCGTGAGCATTACCTATGAGATCCCCAAACTGGATGAGTACTTGGGAGAGCTCGAAGAAGAAGGTCTCCAAACGGTATACCAAGGATAGGAGTGGAAGATGGCCATTTTATTGGATCAAAGTACCGAAGTACTTATACAGGGCATTACGGGACGGGAGGCCTCGATCCGTGCGGAGGTGATGAAAGGGTACGGAACGCGAGTGGTTTGCGGGGTGACACCTGGGAGAGGCGGCAAAAAGGTTCACGGTATACCCGTCTACAATACGGTGGAAGAGGCCAGAGAGCAGCATCCCCACGTGAGCGTGAGCGTGGTTTTTGTGGCGGCCAGGTTTGCCAAGATGGCGGCGTTTGAGGCCCTCAGCGCGGGGATGAAGGTCGTTGTGATGATTCCGGAAAGGCTGCCGCAACAAGACATGCTCGAAATCATAGAACAAGGCAACAAAAAGGGGGCCATCGTGCTCGGTCCCAACTGCATTGGAATGGTGAGCCCCGGCAAGGCCATTTTGGGGATGATTGGCGGCACTCCCGATCTGGCGAGGACCATTTTTACCGAGGGATATTGCGGTGTTCTTTCCAGAAGCGGAGGTAACACGACCACCACCAGTTACTATCTGACCCAGGCGGGGGTGGGGCAAAGCACCTGTATTGCCATCGGAGGAGACGCATTTGTTGGGTCCACCTTTGCGGACCTCCTGCCGTTTTTTGAAGCGGATGAGCAGACCAAGGCCGTGGCCGCTTACGGGGAAATCGGAACATCCATAGAAGAAGACGCCGCCCGGCTGATCATGGAAGGAGGCTTCACCAAGCCTTTTATCATTTATGTGGGTGGAAGATATATGCAGGAAGAAACGCGGTTCGGCCATGCGGGCGCCATCATTTCAAAGGGGAAGGGTACGGTTGAAGAAAAAGAGAGGGCGCTACGGAAAGCGGGTGCCTACGTGGTGGATCATCTTGGCGATATCGGAGATGTGGTTAAGCAGGCGGTGTCCGAAAGAGGTATTTCAATCTGAAAAAGGAGCAAAAAATGGGATCAACGTTCGTTGAGAAGATACTGGCATCCAAATCGGGGAAGACCCAAGTCTCCCCCGGGGATTTCGTCATGGCCAAAGTCGACAGCAGCTTGGCCAATGACGTTACCTCTCCCTTACTTATTCGCAGGTTCAAGGAGATGGGATTGAATGAGCCGTTTCCCTTGCCTGGAGGGTTCGAAATCTACATTGATCATTACGTCCCGGCACCGACAATTCGAACCGCCGTGGAGCACGGAAATGTAAGAGAATTCTGCAAGAGACACGATCTCTATTTCTCGGAGGTCGGCAACGGGGGGCATTTGCGGCTTCCCATCGAAAGAGGGCACTGCCGACCGGGCATGTTGTTTGTGGGGGCTGATTCCCATACGGTTCTCCTGGGGGCCATTGGGGCCTTTGCGGCCGGCATCGGCTCATCAGAACAGGCCTATGTGCTTCATAAAGGAGAGTTGTGGTTCAAGGTACCACAATCCATCAAGATTGAAGTGAACGGCAAATTGCCTCCCCATGTCATGGGCAAAGACATCGCCTTGAAGCTTCTGGGAGAGCTGGAAGAGACGGGGGCTTTGTACAAGGCTGTTGAATACACCGGTACGGCCATTGAGGATCTGAGCATTGACGGCAGGATAGCGGTTTGCGGTTTGACACTGGAGATGGGGGGAAAGATCGGCGTTATAGAGGCGGACGATAAGGCCATTGAATATGTCAAGAGCAGAACCGATAAACCCTTTGATGTGGTCAGGGCCGATGAAGATGCCGAATACGAAAAGACCTATCAATACGATGTGTCGGATCTGGATGCCCAAATAGCGGTGCCGCCCCGTATCGATATGGTGAAAAACGTTAGCCAAGTGGAAGGGCTTCCCGTCAACCAGGTCTATATCGGTTCCTGCGTGAACGGGGGATTGGAAGACATTGGCATGGCCGCCAGGATTTTGGAAGGGAAGAAAGTGGATCCCGGGATTAGATGCCTGGTGGTCCCCCAGAGCAAGGAGATCTATCGAAATGCGGTGAAGAAGGGATACATAAATGCACTATATGAAGCGGGTGCTCTATTGGCGCCTTCCGGCTGCGGTCCCTGTGTGGGCGGACATATGGGGGTCATGGCGCCGGGTGAACGGGTGGTTTCCACGGGGTGCCGCAATTTTTCAGGGAGAATGGGAAGCCCTGAAGCGGAAATATTTGTTGCGTCTCCGGCCACCGCGGCGGCATCGGCCATTGAAGGGAAAATCAGCGATCCAAAGAAGTATTTTTGAGGAGACACTCCATGGAAAAGATCAAAAACAGAGTGGTTTACGTTCTACCGGAGGATATCAACACGGACAAGATCCTTGCCGGAAGATATCTCGTTTTGACGGGAGATGAAGAATTGGCGGCCCATTGCTTTGAGGGTCACGTTCCCGATTGGACCGAGAAGGTCCGAAAAGGCGATATCCTGGTGGCGGGAGAGAACTTCGGCTGCGGCAGTTCCAGGGAACATGCGCCGGTGGCGCTGAAAGGTTCGGGAATTGCCGCTGTTGTTGCGGAGAGCTTTGGAAGAATCTTCTATCGCAACTGCATTGCAATCGGTTTGCCCGTGATCATCGCGGAGGGAATCACAAATATGGTCCGGGAAGGGGACGTTATCGAAATCGATGTGGATGAGGGCAAGATCCGTAACGAGCGTACAAAAGAAGAGATGGCTTTCGATCCGTTTCCCGACTTCATCCAAGCCTTTCTGGAACAGGGCGGAATGGCCAATTTCGTTCGAAACAGCCAAAAGAATGCAGCTTGAGGAGTGGAAAGATGATCAGAGTTCAAGTTGTATTGACCCCCGCTGAATCAAAAAGGCTCATATGTCAGGGGCTCATCGAATTTGAGCCCGTAAGGAAGGCTCTTACCAGCGGTATCGTAGCCGTCCACCCCAGCAGCACGACCTATGGGCTTAAGGAAATGATCACGGGCGAAGAACCGGATGGCGTTTGGATGGCTGGGATGATCATTCCCCGAGGGACTTGTATTGAAGGCCGATGCCAGCAGAGATTTGAGGAGGATCAATACAACGAACTAAGCGTTCCGAAGAACTTTCCGTTTACCTGGGTGTTTCGCGAAAAACGGTTCGAAACCGGGGCCGGCCTGTCTCATATCCTCTCGGAAATGGGTGAAGGTGATGTCTATATCAAGGGTGTAAATGCCATTGACACCCATGGGAAGACAGGTGTGCTGCTGGCCAGCCTCGCGGGCGGTACCATTGGACGGGTGATAAAGGCCCAAAAAAGACAGGGGTTTCATCTCATCTGCACGGCCGGTCTCGAAAAATTGATCCCCGGAACTCTGAAAGAAGTGGCAAAGGAAACCGGCCGTCCCGTGACCCAGGAAGCCCTGGGGATTCCTTGCGGTCTTCTGCCCATTGATGTGGCGGCATTTACGGAAAGGGAGGCCTTCCAGGTTTTGTCCGGGGTCGAGGCGATCCCGGTGGCCGGAGGCGGCGTGGCGGGTGCCGAGGGTTCCATCATGTTGGTTTTGAAAGGGGAGAAGGAAAAGGTGAAGAATGCCTTGGAGATCGTTAAAAACATTAAGGGAACCAAACCGCCCCGGGTGATGATACCACAGTGCAAGTCGTGTCATTCGCCGGGATGTCATTATGCGGGGCACCAGGTTGCTTGGGGGTAGAAAGGAGGGGATCGTGGGTCAACAAGAGAGGTTTCGTTGTGTCATCTACCGTGGGGGAACCAGCAAGGCGTTGTTTTTCAATGACAATGAGCTCCCCCAAAGCCAGGCTTCGCGCGACCGGGTTTTGCTCGCCGCCTTCGGCAGTCCGGATGGCCGGCAGGTTGACGGGCTGGGAGGCGCGGACATCACCACCAGCAAGACAGCCATCATCGGTCCTCCTTCACGGCAAGATGCGGACATCGATTACACTTTCGGCCAAGTGTCGCTGCAAAGGGCCGAGGTTTCCTACCAGGGCAATTGCGGCAATATCTCCTCAGCCGTCGGTCCCTATGCCATAGATGAAGGATTGGTTCGACCCAGCGGCTCCTTTGCCAAGGTTCGCATACATAACACCAATACACGTAAAATACTGGTTGCCAGATTCCCGGTTGTCGAAGGGAAAGCAGCTGTGGATGGGGATTTTTCCATTCCGGGTGTTCCTGGAACATCGGCCATGATCGAAATGGATTATGCAAAAACAGTGGGATCGGCCACGGACAGACTGCTTCCCACTGGAAAGGCCATGGATGAACTCCAAATTGAAAATTGGGGGAAGGTGCGGATATCTATCGTGGATGTCGCAAATCCGGTTGTCTTTGTGCGGGCCGAAGATGTGGGCGCCTCCGGGTTGGAGCATCGTGAGGAGATCAAGGGTAATGAGCAGCTGATGGAACTCTTGGAGAAGATCCGCTCTGCCGGCGCCGAAGCGGCGGGCATGGTGAAAGATCGTCGAAAGGCCACCAAGGAAAGTCCTTTGGCGCCGCAGGTGGCCTTTGTACGCACGGCGACGGATTATACGGATTACGCCAGTGGACGGATGATTGCCGGCCATGAGGTCGATTTCCTTTCCAGGGTCATCTTCAATCAAATGCCGGTGGAAGCCTATACCGGTACCGGTTCCGTTTGCACCGCTGTCGCGGCGATGATTCCGGGGACCATTGTCAATGCGGTTGCCTCAAGCCGGTGCAAAAAGTCAGGCAAGGTCCGGATCGGCCACCCCCGCGGGGTGATGGAATTGGAAGCCTGGGGGGAAGAGAAAAAGGGGGAATGGCGCCTTTCAAAGGCGGTCATTCGAAGGACGGCGCGACGTCTCATGGATGGGTATGTTTTGGTCCGGAAAAGTCAATGGATGGAATAAAAAGCCATATGAATGCAACCCGTGTGCTGGCCGATTTTGTCTCCGGTCTAAAGCCTGAGAAAATCCCGCCGGAGGTTCTTCAAAAGGCGGTGTGGCTGGTTCTCGATACGCTGGGTGTCGCTGTTTTCGCGACCCAGACCCGGTGGGGGCGGATCATAATCGACTACGCCCTAAAGGAAGCGTGCCAGGGATCCTCAACAATCCTGGGGGTCGGGGACCGCTGTTTCCGTCCCGGATTGGCAGCACTGGCGAACGGCACCGCGGCCCATGGATTCGAGCTGGATGACGTGCACTATCCTTCCATATCCCATCCGGGTTCAGTGGTCGTGCCCGCGTCATTGGCTTTGGCCGAACAGCGGGAGAGTTCCGGGTTGGAATTTCTCACGTCCGTGGTGGCCGGTTACGAAGTCATGGGTCGGATCGGGGCGTGCATGGCACGAACCCATCTGAAAAAGGGGTTTCATCCCACCGGTACTTTCGGGGCCTTTGGTGCGACCGCGGCCTGCGGCCGGATTCTCAACCTGGGAACGGAAAGTCTTGAGCATGCTCTTGGGTTGACCGGCTCATTTGCTTCGGGTGTGGCCCAGTTTGCGGAGACCGGCTCCATGGTCAAGCGGATCCACGCGGGACATGCTGCCGAATCTGGTCTCAAGGCCGCGCGATTGGCGGAAATGGGCTTCACCGGACCCCGTGAGATTCTGGAGGGCAAATACGGCTTTGTGGGGGTGTTCAATCAGGACACCGCAATACCCGGATGGGGTCGGCTGATGGCGGATTTGGGGGAGCGATTTATCATCCAAGAAATCAGTATCAAGCCTTCGGCGGCATGCGGCGTACTGCATTCAGTTATCGATTGCGTGGAGACCATGGCCCAAGAACGGCCCCTGGAACCATCCATGATTCAAGAGATCCGGGTTTTCGGTCACGAAAACCTGGTCCATGAGCACAATGTCAAGCGCCCCGGATCCATTTTGGCAGCCCAATACAGTCTCCCCTTTACAGTGGGGCTGGCCGTCCATGGAAAAATCGAGGACCCCAGGGTCTATCTTGACGAAGCCATATTGTCGGATCAGGAGATCCTTGCCGTTGCGGATAAGGTTCATACGGAAATGGACGAAGAGATTCAATCCGCCTTTCCGGACCGCTTCGGCGCACGTGTTCGTGTCACTTTTGAGGATGGAACATGGATTGAACACACGGTGATGGATCCACCCGGAAGCGTTGTTCGTCCTTTATCGGAACAGCAGCTGGAGAAGAAATTCGTCAATTGTGTGCGTCACCGATTTGGGGATGCGGGCGCCCGTAGATTCATGGAAAAGGTGCTCTCACTCCCTGCTTTGTCCACTGTAAGACATCTATGTTTTTGATGTGTTTAGAAATTTGGTTTTTTCGGCATCGATCCGTCCCGTTGGATGGTGATGATGGTATTCCAGAAACAGCGGTTCAGAGGCGTTGAAGATCGATTGGTTACGATTCGGCTTCGGACTGCGCACCAAGAAAAGGAGGCGTTAGGAATGGGAAGGAAACTGGTTTGTTTGGCGTTGTTTTTGGTAATTGGGATGAGCTTTCCGGGAGTGGGGTTTGGCGCGGACAAGACATTTAAGTGGAAATACGTTTCCGTGGTTTCAGAAGCCTTTCCATCGGGGAAGATCACAGCGGAGCACCTGAGAAACATCGAGAAACGAACAAACGGCCGCCTGAAAATCGATTTTGTAACCTTCAGCGAGACACCGTACAAAGCGAATGAGGCCTTGCGGTTGGTTCGTCAGGGCCTGGTGGAAGGGCTCGAAATGATCAACGGCTACAACACCGGTGACGCGCCGCTATTGGGAGCGGTGGAACTGCCTTTTCTGTTGCCTCGGCTGATCCTCAACCTGAACGAATATTACGCAATCTATGACAAAATATGGAATGACCCCGGGGTCAAGAAAGTACTGCAGGGAATTTGGGACCGGTTTCATGCGGTTCCTCTGGGTCAATACTATTGGGGCCCCGGGGTGATCTCTACGCGCAAAGGCAAGGAAATCAAAGGTCCCGCGGACCTGAAAGGACTGCAGATTCGTGAATACTCGGCCGAAGGTGCGGACATGCTTAAGGCAATAGGCGCCACGGCGGCCGTTCTGACCGGGCCCGAGGTGTACACGGCTCTGCAAAGGGGCATGTGTGACGGTGTGTTATGTGCGGCGGAGATCCTGCGGCTTTTCAAATGGTACGAAGTCCTGAAATACATGTATGTGTGCAATATCAAAGGGGCGAGTTCTTTCGCCCTGTTCAACAAAGAAAAAGTGGCTCAACTGCCAGAGGACTTGAAGAAGGTGCTCATGGAGGAGATGGCCGCGGCCGGCAAGGCCATCAACAAGAACCTCATCGAAAACAACCCGGTTGAGGTGAAATGGCTGGAGGAGGATCAAGGTTGGACCATAAACGTTCCAAGTCAGCAGGACTACACATACATGCGGGATCTCACCAAGAAAGAAGCCTGGCCCAAATGGGTAGATCGCGTGGGACCCCAGGGCAAGGCCATGTTGGATATCTGCCTCAAGGCCGTAGGAGACAAATAGGCATGTAGGGTCGCAAAACCGTCTTCAATAATGGCTTAAAGCCCTAAATGAAGGCGGTGATGCAGGCAAATTCAGCGGGGAGGCGCGAGAGGTGTTATGGGCTTTTCATACCTGAAAAAATCCATTTCAACGATGGGTTGGATTTTTGAGAGAATCGATCGGTTCGGGGTTTTCATTGGAGTGGTCTCGCTGTTGTTCATGCTGCTTTTGATTTCCATTGAGGTTTTTGTTCGAAAGATACTCAATAGCAGTATCTACATCTCCATTGAATATACCGGTTATTCTCTGGCCATGGTGACCATCTTCGGACTTGCTTCCGTAACCAAGGCGAACCGGCACCTGGCGGTGGATGTATTGATTGCCTTGTTGAAACCGAAATGGCGCCGCGCCTTTGACCTGGTCTTCTCGCTACTACTATTTCTTATCTACAGCGTGGGGCTGACCTATATCTGGTACGGGCATTTCCATCAAGCCCTGATGCTGGGATCACGGTCGTCGGACATCTCTCACACCCCGCTCTGGATACCGCAGATTGTTCTGCTGCTTGGATTCATTATGTTGAACATTCAACTTGTCATGAAGATCATCGGTTGGTTCCGCGGGGAGAATTCTGAAACCGGGAAATGATTTCTTGGGGTTATTAAAGGAGCGAAAGGATGGACGTTGGACTCATTATGTTCGGCATACTGTTTGTATTGCTTTTCACGGGTATGCCCATTGCCGTTGCCCTAGGCACGGTGGGTTTGAGCGCATTGCTGCTATTGGATACCAACCTGCTTCACGGCGCCGGTTCCGTCCTTTGGAACAATAGCACCAGTTTCGAAATAGCCGCGGCCCCGCTTTTTATTCTCATGGGCGAGATCATGCTCGGTTCGGGCGTGAGCAAAAGGTTTTATCGGGCCATCTCCATATGGGTCCGCTGGCTTCCCGGCGGCCTGCTTCAAACCAACATTTCCGCTTGCAGCATTTTCGCCGCCATCAGCGGTTCAAGCGTGGCCACGGCCGCCACCATGGGGACGGTGGCGATTCCGGAGATGCTGAAAAGAGGGTATGATAAGAAGGTGATCTACGGGAGCCTTGCTGCGGGCGGTACTCTGGGAATACTGATCCCGCCCAGCATCGCCATGATCATCTACGGCTCCATGGTACAGGAATCCATTGGGCGGCTCTTTGTGGGCGGGATCATTCCGGGTCTCATCATGGCCTTCCTGTTCGCACTTTATATCGGCCTCCGTAGCGTGTTCAATCCGGGCATTGCTCCCAAAAGCCAAAGTAAACCGGATGTGAGAGAGATGATTGGTTCCCTGCTCGACCTGCTTCCGGTCGTTATTATCCTCTTGGCCATCCTCGCCGGCATATACCTTGGCTGGGCCACTCCCACGGAGATTGCCGCCGTCGGCGTGGTCATGAGCCTCGTTGTTTCCGCATCCTATAAAGGATTGAGCTGGAATACGCTTAAGCGTGGTCTTGTGAGCACGGTCAATCTTACCAGCATGCTCCTTTTTGTCATTATCAGCGCGCAGCTATTTTCCTATGCGCTTTTTAGTTGGGGAGCCACCCGGGAAATCGCAAACTGGGTTGTTCAACTCCCCCTGCATCCATTGGGGATATGGGCCATGGTGGCCTTGCTCTATATTTTCCTGGGAATGTTTATCGATGCCATTTCCATGATGGTACTCACCGTATCCGTTGTGCATCCCATCATTGTTGATCTGGGTATGGATCCGATCTGGTTCGGTGTGACCCTGGTTTTGCTCCTGGAGGTGGGATTGATTACGCCGCCCGTGGGACTCAATCTGTATACCATACAGGCCGTGGGAAGGGAATCGTCCATCAGGAGCGTTGTGGAAGGGGCCTTGCCCTTTGCCGCCTTGCTTATTATCGGTGTGCTCATCCTTTCCCTATTCCCTCAACTTGTTTTGTGGCTGCCGGATAAGATGTTTTAAAACCGATCCCGGATGGAGATGCCCCGGGACATTAAGGGCCTAAGAGGAAACAGACCGTGGAAAGTAATGCAAAGACCGTAGAACAGGTTGCCTGCAAGGGAGAGACTCGGGATTTCTCTTCCCGCCTGCGGGGATTTCGGAACGGATTCACGCAAGAGCGCATCGTTTTGGCTATTGCGATTTTACTTTTCATCACCTTTTCCATCATTCTTCGGGATTTTCTTACCCCGGGAAATGTGCTCTCCCTGGTTCAGAATGTCTCTATCTTAGGGATTCTCGGCATCGGTATGGCAATCGCCATCATCGGCCGCGGCATCGATCTTTCCATGGTAGCTGTGATGGCCATGTCCGTGGCTTGGCTTCTGCAACAGGTACGCAACGGCGTGGGGATGGAAGTGGCTGTTCCATTGGCGTTTTGCTTTGTCCTGGCGGTGGGCATATTAAACGGTGTGATGATTGCCTACGTGGAGATTCCGGCCATTTTTGCCACCTTGGCAATGGGGACGATCGTGTATGGTTTTAGCAAATACGAACTCGTGAGCAACGACGTCGTATACATGCCGGCCGGAATCGAATGGTTTGCCGCCATCGGAAGCGGAAACATCCTTGGGGTGCCGTCACCGGTCATCCTGTTTGCCGCCACGGCAGCCATTGCCTATCCATTCCTTCGATACGTCAAAAGCGGCCGTTTCATTTATGCCGTCGGCGACAATCCCACAGCGGCCAGGGTTACCGGAGTGCCTGTGCGCCCGATCATCGTTATACAGTACGTGCTCTCGGCATTGATCGCATTTGGTGCTGGGGTGATTGCCGCCGGCTCCGTTGCCAGCATGAACACCCGGCTGGTGAATTCAACCCTCATCTACGACGTGATTCTGGTGGTGGTCCTGGGCGGTGTGGGCCTCAGCGGCGGGAAGGGGAGCATACGAAATGTCATCGTGGGAACGCTCCTTATCGGCATTTTGATCAACGGCATGACCATTATGAATCTGAGCTACACCATGCAAAACATCATCAAAGGCGTGATTCTGCTCTTAGCCATTGTTATTGACACCATTTTGAACCCAAGGGATGAACAGACCTCTCAGCAGGGAGACATCTAGAGATTTGGGCGTAACGGATCGTTGGGTGTGCAACGGGAAACAACAGACACCAGGAAAGGAGAAAATGAAATGAAGAAACTTGCAGGGATCATGGCGCTTATTTTCGGTATCGCTTTTGCCACCGGAAGCGCTGTAGCGGAGCAGTATGATGACGGTTTGTCAAAGAACTACTACGAAGCATTAAAAGGAAAGAAAATCGGGTTTGTCCCCATCGGCATGGGGTTCGACCTTACGGAGGGCTGGTTCGCCGGTATGCAGCGGGAAGCCGAGTCCCTTGGGTATGAAATCATTGTCAGGGATCCCAACTGGAGCACGGAGCGTGGAGCCCAGGCCCTCAATTCACTCATCGCGGAGAAAGTGGATGTGCTTATCTTCCACAATCTGGATATGCACGCGTACAAGCGATTGGTGCAAAAGGCGCAAAAGGCCGGGATCTATGTCATCCAGGTGAATCTCAAGTCCGTTGCGAACGGGGATGTCTACGTGGGGCCCGACTGGTACGCCATCGGAACCATGGAAGCGGAAGTCATGGCCAAGGCCTGCGGAGAGGGGAGTGGCAGGAACGGCAAAGTGGCCATCATACAAGGCTCGCTCACAACACCGGCCAGCGTCATCGGCGTTAAGGGCATTGAAGACACACTGAAGAAGAAATTCCCTCACATCAAGGTGGTTTCAAAACAAGTAGCGGACTGGGATGCCAGCAAAGCCCACGCGATTACGTTGACGGTGCTGAAGCAACATCCGGATCTCTGCGGCATCTTTGGAATCTGGGACGGTGAGGATGTTGGTATCGCGGCGGCGGTGGCAGAAATGAACAAGCAGGATCAAGTATTCGTGATAAGTTCCGGAGGGGGACAGAGGGCCGCTGCATGCGAAAACATTGCCAGTGGCAATTATGACGCCTACGTGAGCTACGACGTTCCAAGTCAGGCCCACGATCTCAATGATGCCATCAAATTTCTGCTTCAAAGCAAACCGAAACCTGGCAGCAAGCCGGTGGGGCTCTATTCCCCATTGAGATTGATCACGAAAGAGAGCATGAACCCTTGTTCTTGTTGGACGGTTGAAGAGGTGAAATAGGGAATCGTGGAAAGATGAACTCCGTTTTTGGAGAAGAGGGCGTCCCCGGCTCGGGCGCCTACCCTTGATCGGGAGGACTTTCAAGTGGCTACATCAGAAGTCTATTCGCGGTGGCGGTACAGATTGATTCCGGACCATGTGGTTGGCGAAGTGTTGAGCAAACCGTGGATCGACAATGCCATTCCATTCATGATCCTTGTTTTAGTAGTCCTTTTCTTCGGAACCAGGATCCCCGGATTCCTGACAGGCTACGGCCTTTCGGACCTCGGCCGAGTCCTGGGCGAATATCTCTTTGTGGCCATGGGCATGGCTTTCGTAATGATGGCCGGCGGTATCGACTTAAGCGTGGGGTCCAATTTTGCTTTGTGCAATTTTGCGGCCCTTCTGCTCATCAACGGTTATGATCTGCCCATCGGATGCGCGGTGCCAGCCGTTATGGCGACAGGTGCTCTCGTCGGCCTCGCGAACGGTGCCATGATCGGCTATCTGAAACTCAGAGCGTTTCTAACGACGCTGGTGACCCTCGTTATTGTTCGCGCTTTGGTAGATGTCTTGCTCCTGGACTTGGGGGGCGTTATCGGTAGCGGGATCAAGTACCCTCCAATCTGGGAGTTTATGGCGGACGGGTCGGTCCTTGGCATTCCCTCCAGCCTCGCTGTGGCCGCCGTCATTGCCGCCGCAGCCCACGTCTTCATCACTCGCATGGGTCCGGGCTGGCGCATTCTCGCAGTGGGCGGGTCGCGCCGGTCCGCTCATAACATCGGCCTTCGGGTGCCCCGGACGGTTTGCCTGACCTATTTGTTGTCCGGAATATTCACAAGCATCGGCGCCATGTTTTACGCGGCCCGACTCAGCAACGCCGGGTCGGAAGTGGGCCTGGGGATGGAAATCACGGTTCTCACCGCGGTGGTTCTTGGGGGCATTAGTCTGGGGGGCGGGCGCGGCTCCGTGGCCAAAGCCACCGAAATCCGCCGGATCGCCCACCGCGCCCTTGCCGCCTACAGCGCC
>JANQDY010000255.1 GCA_028278625.1 Thermodesulfobacteriota bacterium | reverse complement strand
AAATGCAATTCTTGCGGCATGTCTTTCTAAGTGACCCTGCCTTTTATCGCTATCTCACCTGCCCGTTTCTGGTGAAAGGACTTGAAAAAACCGGCATCCTTGCAGCAGGCGACCTCACCGATAGAATCATTGGGTCCGCAAACCACCGAAGCCTCAAATCCGGTTTCAAAGAGGGCAAACATTGCGTGAACGCCGTAAAAATAGCGTTTCTCCCTTCCATGACCAAGGAGTTTCTCTATGGGGAAGATCTGCCACCCCAATTCGGGCATGGGTTCAAGCCCACAGCGTTTCTTGAAGAGGTCTTTTCCAGATTGAAGAAAGAAATTCTTGAAGCGACCCGGGAAACCTTGAAACGCATGATTTCAAAACCGCCGCATCCACCATTGAAAGCGTCTCAGTGGCTTAACCTTTGGCAGGGAATATTGAAAGAATTCATCTGCTTTTATGTGGAGGACAAAAGACCCCTAGTGATTTATCCGGATAATGCGGCAGCAGTGATCCACGAAATCTGTCCTGCGGCTGATTTTACGGTCATTCTCATGGGGAAGAACGTTTACCGGGCCATTTACTTTGACCAGGGCAAAGACGCATTTCCCGCCGTCAACCGGATCTATGTGGATATTATGGACATCAAATACAATCAGGCGGGGGAAGAAATCGAAACCATCAGTCATTTTATCTGCTCTCGTCTCATAAGCCGCATCAAAATCCTCATGGCACGTTTCACCGAGAACGGGGAGAGCCCTTCAAGGGAAGGGCCCCGGGGATTTGATTTCTTCTAAATAACAGCCATTAATTCCAGCAGGGACCACCCCAGTTCCCACGGTATCCACGATGTCCTCTTCCATAACCGTAGCCCATGCCATACCCCCCTTCCGGGGCCACCTTGTTGCTTTCAAGCCTGTAGTCGAGACGCTTCTCAGAAATCTGCGTCCTCAATTGGTTGATCTCTTTCTGCAGGGCCCTCAGCTTTTCCGCATTCGGTTCCTTTTCGTTTAAGAGAAGCGTCATCTCGTTCTGCTTGGTCCACATCTGGTTCCTCAACGCGCTTGTTTCATTGAAAAACTTCTCCTCAAGACCGTTCAGTTTCTGTTGCTGCTCGGATGTAAGGGATCGTTGGGGTCCCTGGTCCCGGTAGCAGTACCCATGACCTTTACCGTAGCCCCATCCGGAACATCCGTCACCGCCGCCATAACCTCTTGCAAATACGGAATAAGAGATACCGCCTACCAACAAAACTACTCCTAAGACAATCGCCAACTTTTTCATGTTGCACCTCCAAAAAAATGATAGAAAATTTGTGATTCTTGGGCTCCTAACAGAGCAACGGCCGTGCCAAACACATGGGACGCAGCAGTAACGTTTTGAAAATCCAGAATTTTCAGCAAAGCAACCATCAAACTCTCCTTTTGCACCTTGCATCGGTTGAAAAAAAATAGGATACTTTGTACCCGGTTAAGATATCCGGGCGGGTAATAAGTATCCACGTGGGGAAAAAAATAAACGGCATCATATGGTTTATTTCTCTTTTAACGCGCTGTTTTAAAACCTGGTATTGTTTTTGCTATACCCTTTTTCACGATGCGCCAAACAAACAGAAAAACCAAGCCCCGGCTCTGGGTTCCTCCCTGGGTCATCATCGGAGCTGTGCTGATACTGGCACCCATTTTTTTCTTTGTGACGGTCGATTCCATCAACCGCCAGAAGGAAAACACCGTTTCCCTGCTGAAGGAGAAGGGGGCCGCGCTCATCCGATCTTTCGAGGCCGGGGCCAGAACCGGTATGATGGGCATGCGATGGGGCGGTGCACAGGTCCAACAATTGCTTTCGGAAACGGCCCAGCAAAAGGACATCCGCTATATTCTGGTCACCAATGCAGAGGGTAGAATCCTGGCGGACAGCGACCCTGGTAATATCGGAAAATCTTACGGCATCGACCTGGATCTTAATGAAATTTCCCATTCGCATCTCCTTCACTGGCGTGAAAGGATCACACAGGGCGGCACAAGGGTCTTTGAGGTGTTTCGCCAATTCGTCCCCATGCGCGGCAGAGGTTTGGGTAGAATGCGAGAACACCGACAGCGAATGGGATCCGGCGACTGGTGCCAGGGGCATCTGGATCCTCATCCCGTAAAGGGCCACGGTGGCCAAGTGATCTTTGTGGGACTGGACATGACCTCCGTGCAAGATGTCGCCCGAGAAGACATCCGCCACACTGTCTTGATGGGCGTCATTCTTCTCCTCATCGGCTTTGCGGGTACCGTAACCCTTTTTCTGGCCCAGGCGTATCGATCGGCCAGGAGCTCCTTTTCAAAAGTCAAAGCCTTTTCAGACAACCTGGTGGAAAACATGCCAATGGGCCTCATTGCCATCGACCCGGAAGAACAGATTGCCTCTTTCAATCACACCGCCCAGTCCATGCTGAGGATCAGGGCCCATGATACGGTGGGAAAAAAACTATCTGAAACACTGCCCGCCTCCTTTCGCGGTTTCTTCTATCAGTTGAAAACAGAGTCCGGTCCTCTCACCAAAGAACTGGAGGCTTTCGGCAAGAGTGGGCAGAACCTGCCCCTTGAGGTTATGGGAACCGCATTGACGGACGAAGAAGGCGCTCCCATGGGATGGGTTATCCTTTTCAGGGATTTAACGGAAATCAGACATCTAAAGAGGGAAATCCTTAGAAGCCAGCGGCTGGCATCCATCGGCAGGCTTGCCGCGGGCGTGGCCCATGAACTCAGGAATCCCTTAAGCTCCATCAAAGGATTTGCCACCTATTTCAAAGAGCGGTACCGGGACGCGCCCGAAGACCATCAAACCGCCGAAATCATGATTCAAGAGGTGGAAAGGCTTGACCGGGTTATCGGACAGCTGCTGGAATTCGCACGCCCCATGCGTATTCATCGAAAGCCCACAAATCCCGACCTGTTGATTCGCCACACAATGAAAATGGTTGAAGCAGATGCTCAAAAAAAGAGGATTGCCCTTAATTTTGCAAATGACGGGCCAATGGAAACGGTGAACATCGACCCGGACAGGGTCAAACAGATTCTCTTGAATCTCTATTTGAACGCTCTCGAGGCCATGGAAGAAGGGGGCGTACTCACGGTCCGGCTCATGGCACCTGCGCAGGGTGAGGGTATTCAAATCATTGTTTCGGATACGGGTTCCGGGATCGCCCAAAAGGATGTGCCACATCTCTTTGATCCCTATTTCACCACAAAGCCGTCCGGTACCGGTCTCGGACTCGCCATCGTTCACAAAATCGTAGAATCCCATGGCGGTGAAATTCAGGTGGATAGCACCCCCGGTGAAGGGACCGCCGTGACCATTCTGATCCCTCAGGCCTCACAAGGAGTCGGTTCATGAACGAAAAGGAAAAAAGGGTACTGGTAGTGGATGACGATCATGCTCACCGGGTCATGCTGCGGACCCTCCTATCGGGCTGGGGCTATGGGGTGGAGGAGGCGGATGACGGCGAAACGGCTATTTCAGCGGTCCATGAAAAAGCGTTTGACCTTATCCTCATGGATATTCGCATGATCAAGGTTTCCGGCCTCGAAGCGCTCACGGAAATCAGAAATTACAACCCCGCCATACCCGTCATTATCATGACAGCTTATTCCTCCGTTGAAACCGCTGTAACGGCACTCAAAAACGGGGCCTATGATTATCTCACGAAACCCCTGGATTTCGATGAATTGCGGCTGGTCATGGCCCGGGCCGTGGATCATCGACATCTGAAAGAAGAAAACCGCCGCCTTAAAGAACGCCTTGGCGATCGTTTCAACACTCAGAACATCATCGGGCGCAGCCAGTTAATGGTCAGACTCCTTGAAACCGTTGCCCAAGTGGCCCCTTCAGAGGCCACCGTGCTGATCACCGGAGAATCCGGCGCCGGCAAGGAACTGATTGCCGGCGCCGTTCACTACAACAGTCCGAGAAAGGATGGGCCCTTCGTTAAGATGAATTGCGCCGCCGTCACCGAGACCCTACTGGAATCGGAGCTTTTCGGCCATGAAAAGGGGGCATTTACAGGGGCCCACAAGCGAAAAGAGGGAAAATTCCGCCAGGCCCACGGCGGAACCCTTTTTCTGGATGAAGTGGGTGAGATGTCCCTTTCCATGCAGGTCAAGCTACTCAGGGCGCTCCAGGAAATGGAGTTTTTCAGGGTCGGCGGCGAGGAACTCATCAAAGTGGATGTCCGGGTTATTTCGGCGACCAACAAGGATCTGCTCCAGGAGGTGGAAGCCGGCCGTTTTCGAGAGGATCTATATTACCGGTTGAATGTTGTGACGCTTCGGGTCCCTCCCCTGGCGGAGCGAAGGGAAGATATTCCACTCCTGGCCCGGCATTTTCTTGACAGCTTCTCTCAAAAGAACCGTAAGGAGGTGAGAGGTTTTTCACCCCATGCCATGGACCGGATGCTCAGGTATGGGTGGCCCGGAAATGTTCGGGAGTTGATGAACGCCGTGGAACGTGCGGTTGTCATGAGCCGCTCCGAATATGTGCAACCCGAAGATCTGCCGCCGGAAATCCAGAGTGGTCAGGAAAAAGAGCGTGTTGATTTTTCCGTCAGCATATCGGATACGGGCGTATCCCTCGAACAAATAGAAAAGGAAACCATTCTGAAGACCCTTGAATCGACAGCCGGGAACAAGAGCGAGGCCGCCAGGAGACTGGGCATCACTCGTAAGACCCTTCGAAAGAAACTGAAGGATTACGGGGTGCCGAGCCAGTAAGTCTCAAAACTCTCCAACCATGCGCAAACCGAGTATCCAGCCCTGGGGGCTCTCCCCAACCACCATTGCATCTTTCATGTACTGCACATCTCCGGTGACCGAAAAGGTGTGGTTGATGGAAATGCGTCCGTAGACTTCAAATATGTTCGTGTTACTCACGTTTTTATTCCCGCCATCCACGTACGCGTAGCCGATGCCAATGTTGTCGGCCTCGCGTCCCCACAGCTTTCCGCTGATATTCAAACCGCCTGAAAGGATGGATTCATAGAAGATGGCGGCCTTGTCGTCCTGGGTGCCGAATCGAAGCCATGCGCCGAAAATATCCCCAATCTTTTGATCACAAGAGAAAAGGACCGCCGTCTTGCGTTCTTTGCCGGTTCTCGCCGCATTGGGAAAGTCCCGGCTGGTGGTATCCACAATCATGCGATAGTTCCCGTCTCCAAGACCAAAATCCACATGATAACTAAGCTGTATACCAAAAAAGTTAAAGGGCAGATCATAGGCACCGCTCTCACCGTTGTAGCCCATGGCCATGCCCACACCGTTCAAGGAGAATCGGCCCATGCGCCACTCAAACGCCATACCCAGATCGTAGCTGGGCAGAAAGGCATTGGGACCGTTGATCAGCGCCTGGTTGAAAAATTGACTGAATTCATCATTGGCATAGGCGTTTTCATCCATGTAGTCGGTGGCATCAATGATTCCCGCGGTCAGGCCAAGGGTATGATTCTCGCTGAAAGTGAATGTATGTTTGTACCAGGCGGTGAGCAGATAATCACGACTTCTGCCGTTGATATTCTTGTAGCTGTCTTCCACGTTTCCCCCGTATGGGGCCAGCACAAACGGAGAACGTCCTTCCTCCATCAACCCATTTCCCTCGCCGATGCCGAATTTGACGAAAAACTCGTCACTGTCGGTGGGAATGTAATCGATTTCCGGCTCCGTCATTACCGCGCCCCGACCCTGGCTTTCAAACCCCGGTGCATCGGTGATGCCTTGATACTGGTACAATCCTGACACCACACCGCCGATGGAAAGCCGATCGGTGATCTGATAAGCCAAACCATCGGCTCCCTGAAGCATGAACCCCATCAATAGAAGCATCAAACACCGTTGACCCGCTTTCATCCCTTTCCCAACCATCAAGGCGCCCATGAGGAACTCATTACCAGCATCCATAAATGATTGCAACACCCCATTGGCCGCTGAGCCCTTTTCCAGTGCACGCCACCGTTATCACATGGCACTTGACTTCTCCGGTTCTTGTCAATATGCATAGTCATGGAAAAAAAACACATCAAAATTCGATTGAACTCGTGCTACGCCATTGGGAAAACGAGGGCATTTCATTCAAAATTCGCCGGTGAGGCTGATTATGGAATGACACTTACAAAGGGAACCACCGTCGAAGAACTGCTCCTTCAAATTCCCGGCATCGGACAGCCGGAAGTATGGGACGATCTTGACCTGCATGTCTTTGTCAATCACAGAGCGGTTGATTTTGACAGAGTGCTTGAAGAGGGTGATGTGGTGGATGTCCATATCCCTTCATCGGGAGGATGAGGCATGTTTTCTTTGGTCAAAGGCAATTTCCAAGTGTACCAATGAAGAGATATTTTCGCAGGTTCTTCGGTTTTTTCTGCCTCAGCATGATGCTGGCGCTGGCGGCGGGATTTTTTCCGGGAAACAAGCGTGTCTTGAAGAATGCAAATGCGGTATTTCTTTCCGCTCTAGGCCTAAATGAAACGGCCGTTTCTCCACTATGTCTCGACGGCCCCGTTGATCTTCATCCCGGGAATTTAGAGGCCTTTCCATTGATGGCAAAGGCAATTTCGTCTCCCGTATTCTCCAAAATGGAGCGCACTCGCATCACACTGTTGGGTCCGAATCTCGATGCTTTCATTGGGCAGTTTGAAAGGGAGAATAAGACCCGGCTCTGTTTTAGGTTCGAGGGAAGGACCTACGCCTTGATCCGAACCCTTCGTCATGACCTGGGATCTCTTTATCTGGTGGGTCTCAACCACCCCCCTTCAAACATGGGCATCCTCAGCCAAAAAGATCTGCAACATTTTCCCTCACTCGCCCATTACGTGACATCCCTCTTAAATGTGTCGGAAAAAGCCGAAAACCTAAACCGGGAGATCAAAACACCATCCAAACCGCCGAAACCTGAGAAGGGACCTGATTTTGCTTCCGGCGACATGGATAAGGCCATTCTACAGGCCCAAGCCATGTTTCAAGAAATCGAGCGCAGGGGCAGGCGAACCGTGACCCTCATAGAATCCCGCAATTGGCTGGATCTGTACTCAAATCATCGCGTGAACATGCAGGAATCCCAATGGATCGCCTTGTGCAGCACCCTCGAAACCGCCACCAATCGCTTGCGTTTCAAAGTGGGGAGTTACCTGATCGTGGCACACAGGGAACTGATCGAGGAAGATGCGCTGGTGCCCCTTCCATACTTTGACACGGCCCGGTACTCCCTGGCCGCATTACTATTGGTTTTGGGTATCGTTGCGTTGAGAAATGTCTATCTGAAAGGTCCCGGCATTCGCCTCAATCCCATTTGGTCCGCGGTCACCGGAGATACCCTTATCATTCTCTTTCTGTCATTCGGCGCCTTCTGTCTTCTGGACACGGCCCTCATCCACATCTTTCACGCGATCCCCGCATTTCCCGATGACATTGTTCGCGGCATGTGTTCAGTGGCATACCTGCCGGTGGTGTTCTTCTTTGCCGTTTTCGCAGCCAATCTGGGCGAGCAAAGCGTCACCATCGCTGAGCGAGGACTCCTTCTTCATTATCCGGGGAAAAACCTCTTTCTCGATTGGGAGGCCATTAAGGGCATCCGTCTAAAGGAGACATCGGTCCTTGTGGGGAGATCCGGATTCTTACTGCCACGAAAACTTCAAACGAAACTGATCATCGAGACGGAAGACGGCGATAAAGGCCTCTTTGAACCAGGCCTTAGAAGAACAAAAGGGCGAATCATAAGCGAACTTCGGGCCAAAGCGCCCGAGCGGCTTCAGCGCGATCTGGGACAGATCTCTCAAGAATGGTAACCGCCAAAAAAATCATACGCCTTTTCTTGGTGCTGCTTCTCCTGGGTGGTATGGCCCTGGGATATGGGATCTACCATCAGTACAGGAAGTTTGACCGCGTGGTGCTGGAGAGGTTTCAGGGGAGACTCTGGGAACTTCCCGCCCGGGTATACACTCTGCCCATGTCACTTTACCCGGGCATGCGCCTCGCCAAACCGGTTTTCCAGCAGGCGTTGAATCTGATGGGCTACAAGCGGGTCGCGACGCCCAAGGATCTCGAGAATCCCGGCAGTTACGCATGTTCCGGGAACCGGTTTGCCCTCTTTTGCCGATCCGATGCCCTGGAAAGGGAAAAATACGCCTCCGGCAGGATTCAGGTAACCCTTCATAAAGACAGAGTGTTAAAAATCAGTCGGATTTCCACCCACAATACCCTCGATTTCCTGAGTCTCTCCCCTGCCCTGATGGGATCCTTTTATCCGAAAAACAATGAAGACAGGGTGCTCTTGAAACTGAAACACACGCCCCCACTGTTGCCCAAAGCCCTTATTGCCGTGGAAGATCGAACCTTCCATGAGCACCACGGCATTAATCCCTTGGCGATTCTGCGGGCATTGATGATCAATATTGAAAGCGGCCGTGCATCCCAGGGGGCCAGCACCATCAGTCAGCAGCTGGCGAAAAACTTCTTTCTGACGCCTGAAAAGTCCATCAAACGAAAAGTGGATGAAATGTTCGTGGCCTTCGCCATGGAACGACATTTCAACAAGGACGAGATTCTTGAAACCTACCTCAATGAGGTGTATTTGGGACAGGACGGCAATCGCGCCATTCACGGGTTCGGTCTGGCCGCCCCCTTTTATTTCGGCAAGGAACTGGATGCCCTGAAACCCCATGAGATAGCACTCCTGGTGGGAATGCTCAAAGGTCCGTCCCGATATAATCCCCGCAAGCATCCCGATCGAGCACTGTCGCGCCGAAATACGGTTCTGGATATTCTGGGCAGTCAGGGTGTGCTGTCTCAAGACCTTGTGAAGGTATCAAAGGCCGCTCCCCTTGGTGTCATCCGCAAGCCGGTGACCGCCACAAGTCCATTTCCCGCGTACCTTGATCTGGTGAAACGGCAACTGCTTCGAGAATACCGTGAATCGGACCTTCGCTCGGCCGGCCTGAGGATTTTCACCACTATGGACCTTCAAGCCCAGCTTGCCGCCACGGGCGCGGTCAGGTCCCAGCTCAAAGCCCTGGAAGCCCAACATTCCCTTCCCCCGGCATCCCTTGAAGCCGTCATCATAGCGACTGCCACCGGAAGCAACGAAGTACTGGCCTTGGTAAGCGGAAGGCGTTCCTCTGCCAAAGGCTTCAACCGGGGTATTGATGCAAAAAGGCCCATCGGTTCACTGATCAAACCGGCGGTGTTTTTGACCGCTCTAAAAGATCCTCGTCGCTACACCCTGATCACACCCATTGATGACGGTCCCGTTACTGTCCACCTTCCCGAGGGCAAATCGTGGGTCCCCAGAAATTACGACCGCAAATATCACGGCACCGTTCCCCTTTACCAGGCCCTGGTCCATTCCTACAACACTTCCACGGTCCGTTTGGGCATGGATCTGGGCCTGCCGGCCGTTCTCGATACCCTCCGGAAAATGGGGTTTGAACGAAAGATAAACATGTATCCGGCCGCGTTATTGGGGACAGTGGAAATGTCTCCCCTTGAGGTGGCTCAAATCTACCAGACGCTGGCATCCGGCGGATTTTATTCTCCCATTCGAACCATCCGTTCCATTTACAGACCCGACGGTTCAATACTGCAGCGGTATCCGCTCACCATAAAAGAGAATTTTTCCCCTGCTCCCGTTTATCTGCTCAACAAAACCCTACAGGCCGTGGTTACTAATGGGACCGCTGAATCCCTTAAAACACTGGTCCCCAAATCATGGGCAATTGCCGGCAAAACCGGCACCACAAACGCGTTGCGGGACAGCTGGTTTGCGGGATTCACGGGGAGTCAGCTGGCGGTTGCCTGGGTGGGTCGTGATGACAACAAACCGTGCAGGCTCACCGGCGCCACCGGTGCCATGCGTGTGTGGGGCCGTTTCATGGCCGATGTTCCCAATGCGCCCCTTGTGCTCACCCCACCTGATGATGTGGAGACCGTCATGATGAATGTGCGAACCGGGGAGCTGACCAAGAGGGGAAGTCTCCATGCCGTGGCAGTCCCCTTTATCAAAGGATCGGCCCCCACCTTGAAGCTTCAAAAGCCCCATGGAACCAAGACAATGGGCGGGGAAAAAAAGAGAAAAAGAGACCAAGAGAGTTCAGGGTTTATTGATTGGCTGAAGGATTTGTTCAAATGAAACGAGATAACTTATTGGAAATAATACTTTTGTTACTTTTGGCTGGATGCCTGTTTGAGGCATGTGCAACAAAGAGTAAAGTGGCTCCCCCCCCCAAACCGTCGCCCGTCAAAAAGGCTCCGGAGTTTGGGGCGCCCCCCACCGCAAAGGTGACACCGCACCACTCCCGTGAGATCGCCTCCAACCTGAAACACAAGGCAGCAAGAGAGATGAGATCGGGTAAAAGGGATCAGGCTTTTTCCACCCTGGAACAGGCCCTCAGAATCAACCCCAATGATCCGGCCATTTGGCATATGCTTGCCCAGATTCAGCTGGATAGAGGGAATTTTGGTCAGGCGGAACAGCTGGCCAGAAAATCGAATCTCCTTGCGGGAAAAAATGAAAAACTTCGCCGAAAGAACTGGCGCATCATTGCCCTAGCCCTCGACCGCAAAGGGCTTAAAGAGGAAGCCGCAGCCGCGAAACGTCGGGCGGAAAAACCGTGAATCGCCCATGGGCCGTAAAAATAAAACATTAAGGCATGCTTGACATATTAATTCACATGCCTTATATTTCAGCGCATATGTGTATTTTTTAGTTAGTTTGGATGGCTTTCCAATCAACATTGGCATTTGGGCTAAACCGCCTGGCGGGGAGAGACGCACAAATGAAGGTGTTCGGTTTCATCCTTACGGGAATCGGGTTGATTCTCTCCTTTTTTACCTTCCTCTTCTTTACCCTGGAGGACTATACCCCTTATGATGATCCGGTCCCCATTTGGCCGATGCTTCTGGGTGTGGCCATGATTATCATCGGGGTGGTCTGCCTGAAAAAGACGCAGCCTTAAGAACCGCTCACATTTTTTTCCTTCTAACCATGGACACCAGAAGGGAAAAGCCGATAACCCCCGCCAGAATGAAACCGATAATCCCCACCAGCGGGATATCATGCCATTTTGGAGGAATCCCCGATAACACCACCAGGGAAGAACCGATGATCAACGCCGCCAGTACAACGGCAAACACCATCCGGTTGGTGTTGCGATTGATGGTTCTTAAGAGCGGTTCAAGTCCGGAATGGGCAAACTCGATTTTCAGCTTGCCATCCCTTGCCTGTTTCAGAATGGCCCTCACCTCCCCCGGAATTTCGCGCCCCAGCTGAATCAACTCCGTCCCCACCTCCACCATGTCTCCCGCGATCCGTTTGGGGCTCATGCGTTCTTCCTGAATTCTCCGGACAAAGGGCTCCGCCTGCTTTAGAATATTGAATCCGGGATCCAGCATTCTGGCAATCCCCTCAATGGTTCCCAGGGCTTTCATCATCATGTAAAGATCGGGCTTAATGGTAAGACCGTGGGTGGAGACCGTCTCAATGAGCTTCTGGAACAGTCTGCCCATCTCCAATTTGCCCTCTCGCCCATAGACCTGCTCCTCCAGAAGATCCGTGAGATCCCGCTCCAGTCTTTCCCGGTCCGGTTCCTTGTCGTAATTGGTGAGGCGCAAAACCGACTCCGTAATCTTTCGCTCCTTTCTGGTGGCAAGACTGGTCACAAAATCCGTAAAATCCTCCCGTTCATCCTTCCCGATACGCCCCATCATGCCGAAGTCCAGAAAACAAATGACATTGTTGGGGAGTATGAAAATGTTTCCCGGATGAGGATCCCCGTGGAAAAATCCGTGCACAAAGATCTGTTTCATGACCAGATCGGCCCCGTTTTCCGCCAGCATATGAAGATCGCAGCCACTTTCTTTCAGTAAGTCGATATGGGAGACCTTCATGCCATCCACATATTCCACCGTCAGAACCCGTGATGAATGGAGTTCTCTATAGACTTTCGGTACGTAAATGGTGTGGTCTCCCAGGAACTGCCGTGAAAAACGCTCCGTGTGATAGGCTTCGATGGTATAGTCGATTTCCTTTTCAAGGCTTCGCGCAAACTCCTCCACGATACGGGTGGGTCGCTGAACCTCCATCTCCTCAACGTGCCGTTCCATGAGGGATGCCAGGTGAAGCAGGATTTCCAGATCCACTTCCACGATTTTGCGGATGCCGGGTCTCTGGACTTTTACCACCACCTCCTCACCATCCAACAGACGTGCCCGGTGCACCTGTCCGATGGAGGCGGCCGCCAACGGCGCCTCATCAAAACGGGAAAAGAGCTCTTCCGGTGATCCGCCAAGCTCCTTGATGATAATGGTTCTCACCTCATCGTAAGAAAAAGGGGGCACGTGATCCTGCAGCTTGCTCAGTTCTTCGGCGTATTCAAGAGGAACCAGATCCGGCCGGGTCGAAAGGATCTGCCCCAGTTTGATAAAGGTGGGTCCCAGTTCTTCCACTGCCATACGGACCCTTTCTGCCCGGGAGTGCTTGTCGATCTGCTCCCGATGCTTTCTGGAAATCATCTGGAGACCCACTTCAATGTATTGTTCAATCCTGAGGGTTTCGATAATATCGCCAAAACCATACCTGAACAGAACGCCCAGAATATCCCGGTACCGGTTTAAATGACGGTATGTGCGGCCCACAACTCCTATTTTCCGAATGCTCAGCATGTCCTTTATCCCCTAACCTATTGAATTTATTATTTGCTAGATACGAAAAGGCGCATTGTTTTGCAACCCGACGCACCCTATCCACACCCATTTTGAGTGTCATAAGTTATTGGAATCGTATAACTTCTTCAACCTGTATGTCACCTTGAAAAACCATTTTGTAAGGATTTGCAGGGCGGTTGTCAACATGAATGTGTGGAGAATATAATGATATACCGATTTGGGGGGATAGCAGTTATGTCTGGATCAGTTTGAAATTTGAATGACTTCTGGCGTATTGTGGGAGCTTGGTTTTGACCTCAAGGCTTGCAACACTACCACTCCCTTCATTTGCTAAAACCGAAAACAGAACCTAACATCTGGTGGTTCGTTTCTTATTGACCGACAAGCTGATCTTATCTATGCTGGTTGCTAAGAAAAACAATGTCTTATCATCTTGAATGCGGGTGGTGATGCACGATTGTCATCGGTAGATCTCTCAACCTGGTTTGTCGTCTTCCTCGCGGTTTTGCTTGTAGTGCTTTTGTTGTTCAGGAGGGCGGGCAATGTTGTAACCGAAAGCCTTTTCGATCGCCGCACTATGTGGACAATCGGTGGAGGGGTGATCGCGGCATTCCTCTTGGGAGTGATGCTCGCAGCCTGGTTCGCGCTTGATCGCATGGACCGTCAGCTCCGCGAAGAGCTGGGCGAGACTTTGTTGACGGTCAATGCCTCCGTTCATCAATCCCTTGAGATATGGTGGGAGGGCCATGTAAGGGAGATCAACGACATGGCCGAAGACCGTAGGCTCATGCCTCTGGCAAAGGCATTGCTGAACATGCCCCGTGACACCGATGCGATACGCGGCAGCGAAACGCTTGCCAGGGTGCGCAAGCTATATCATTTTTACATGAAGGATACGGGCGCACAGGATTTTTTCATCGTCGCCCCGGACCGAAGCATCATCGCTTCGATGGGCGATCACAAAATCGCTAACCCCAATTTCAACGCCGTACATTCCTCTCTCATGGACCGGGCCTTTGCCGGCGAAACCGTTTTTATCCCGCCTATCTATTCCAAAGGTGCCCTCAAAGACTCCAACGGGCGGCTGGTGGAGCGGACGGCGAGCATGTTCTTTGCCGCCCCACTCCAGGACGAGAAGGGCAATGTGATTGGGGTGTTTATCCAGCAGTTCGATCCCACCACAGATTTCGACCGCATCACCCGGACCGGGCGTGTGGGCAAAAGCGGCGAGACCTATGCCTTCGACCGGAATGCCCGGCTGCTCACTGAGTCGCGTTTTGACGCCCTGCTGTTGGCGGAATCGGACCACTACCGTGGACAGACAAAATTTGTAACCCTTCGCCTGCGAAACCCCGGGGGCAATCTGCTGGAGGGCTTCAAGCCAGAATCTGACAGAAGCAACTGGCCATTGACATACCTGGTGCAGGAGGCACTGAAAGGGAGCAGAGGCGTGAATACGGTAGGCTATCGGGATTACCGCGGTGTTCCCGTAATGGGCGCCTGGGTCTGGTCTGAAAAACTGGGTATCGGGCTGGCTACTGAAATTGATGTCGAGGAGGCCCTGGCGCCCAACCATACAAACAGAAACCTGGTGTTAGGCGCACTGGGGGGGACGGCACTGCTCGCTCTGGCGTTAGCCGCATTCAGTGTCCGGCAAGCAAAGCGTGCCAGAAATCGCCTGGAATTGCTTGTGAATGAGCGTACGGCCCAACTAGATGCCAGGGAACGGCAGTTCAGCTCACTTGTCAGCAATATCCCGGGCGTAACCTATCGCTGTCTCATGGACAAGCATTGGACCATGCTGTTCATCAGTGACGAGATTGAAAATCTGAGTGGCTATCCTGCCAAGGATTTTGTGGGTGAGAAACCGAAACGTAATTTTGCCGAACTGATGCACCACGATGATACCCAGCGTATTTGGGATAACACGGTAAAGGCCCTTGATGCCAGGGAACCCTACATGCACGAGTACCGGGTAATCGATGAGCGGCAGGAAATCCATTGGGTATTGGCCAAAGGGCAGGCCATCTATAACGAGCAGGGTGATCCCGAGTATCTGGATGGGATCATCTTCGATATCACTGAATTCAAGATGGCCCAGCAGGCAGTGGCCGCTGCGGAAGAGCGCTCAAGGCTGCTGCTGGAATCCACTACCGAGGGCATCTTTGGGCTCGATCTGGATGGACTTACCACCTTCGTCAATCCTGCCGCCGCGCGCATGCTCGGTTTTAGTGAAAAGGAACTGGTGGGGCTACCGATGCATGAGACTGTGCACCATACCCGAGCAGATGGCTCTCTCTATCCTCCTGCCGAGTGCTACATGTATGCCACTGTGACCGACGGTCAGACCCATACGGTCAATGACGAGCTGCTCTGGCGCAAGGATGGCAGCAGCTTCCCCATCGAGTACACCAGCGTACCGATCAGGAAGAGTGGGAAACAGATCGGTGCGATGGTGGTATTTCGTGATATCACGGAAAGAAAAAGGGCTGAAGGGGAACTAAGTGGACGCACAGCCGAGCTCGAGCGTTTCAACAAAGCCATGGTCGGTCGAGAAAAGCGGATCATGGAAATGAAACTGGAGGTCAACCACCTGTCAGAGAAACTGGGATACCCAGTGCCATACAGGAGAACGAGGGAAGAAG
>JANQDY010000247.1 GCA_028278625.1 Thermodesulfobacteriota bacterium | reverse complement strand
TTCTTCTACTTTTATTTTCCCTGACTATTTCCGGGTAGGTAGACTATCTTGGGATTTTGGATAGGACTTAGGGGAAATTTGCGCGCTTATCTACACCTTGAGGGTAAAATGACAGAAACAGGTATTGATGCCTTTCTCATGAACCCATTGGACCGGGTGGATCCGGAGCAGGTCTAAGCAAAATACGCGGCCCACCATAGCCCAGAATTCCTGACTCAGAGCGGCGAGCTTGATTTTTCCAACGCTGTTCTTAAATTAATCTTTATTGGAAATTCAGTTCTAGACCCAAAAAGAGTGGCTTGACTTCTTGTTTCAAAACGAGTGTATCGATTCGAAGCATGTGCCTCACATTGCTACTTCTTTTAGTACAAAATCGGCTTCTGTTTTCGACGGCATTCTGCTAAACTCACATGATAAGACTAAGATATTGTGTGAAAGTGTAACATTCAGCCACTTAGAGTCACCCTTGCGAGAGTCTCGGCTCAATTTTTGCAGGATTCACCTAGACTAATATCTTTTGTGAATAAAGAAATAACCCTAAACTCGGAGGGTAGTCATGGTTAAAATCATTAGAGGACTATTGGTGATTCTGTTGGTCTTCACGGTACCGCTCTTCCTGACGGATATGTCTGAAGCCGGAAAGAAGAAACGGGGCGATGCAAAATCCGGTCAATCTGGAAGCGGAGGCTCCGGTAAATCGGGAAAATCGGGACAATCTGGTAGTGGACAAAGTGGTTCCGGAGGCTCGGGCAGCGGACAAAGTGGCTCCGGACAATCCGGTAGTGGACAAAGCGGCTCCGGACAATCTGGTAGTGGACAAAGTGGCTCCGGACAATCCGGTAGTGGACAAGGCGGCTCCGGACAATCCGGTAGCGGACAAAGCGGTTCCGGACAATCCGGTAGCGGACAAAGTGGTTCCGGGCAATCCGGTAGTGGACAAAGTGGCTCCGGACAATCCGGTAGTGGACAAAGTGGCTCCGGACAATCTGGTAGCGGACAAAGTGGTTCCGGACAATCCGGTAGTGGACAAAGTGGTTCCGGACAATCCGGTAGTGGACAAAGCGGTTCCGGAGGCTCAGGCAGTGGTCAAGGCGGCTCCGGATGGAGCGGCGTATCCGGCGGCAGTGGCAGCGGGTCCGGTGGCAGTGGTAATTCCGGTATCAGCGGCGGCGGCGGCAGCGGCGGCGGTGGCGGTGGCGGCGGTGGCGGCGGTCATGCCGTCCCGGAACCGTCCTCAATGATCCTCTTAGGACTCGGAGGGGCTTTTCTGGCGGTTCGGAACTGGCTCAAACGATTAAAGGCGAGGTAGCCTTCAACAAGGTTTAATCTCCGCAGATTCAGGGATGAAATTCAAAAACGGCGTTGATAACGGGTTGTGACCAAATCTTTTATCACGCCGTTTTTTGCTGGTAATGGCACATAAAGGACCAAAAACCAAAGGGGAAATCTCAGCTTCGAATTCCGATGCGATGCGATTGATCCGTTTGGATTACTGGATACCGGTTATCTTTGCCTACTGTATCGCTGCTGAGCTTTTCCTGATTCTATGTGATTATCTTTTCAACTACCTGAATATTCTTAATAGCAAAAACATTCAACGCATCTGGGATATTGCACGCGAAAAATCATTTCCTACTTGGTTTTCCTCAATCCAGGCACATGCCCTCTCCATGACTGTCTTTCTGATCGCCGCCGTGCAATGGCATCGTAGTAACCGATTTAGCAGGTACATGTGGGTTTTGATCGGCCTTTTTTTCCTTTGGATCGGCATCGACGACTTTGCTGAAATCCATGAAAGGCTGGGAACCGCACTCGAAGACATGGCCAGGAAATACAGTGGGAAAGGGGCTTCACTGCTCAGTTTTTTCCTGAAGAATCCTTCTTATGACTGGCATACCTTCATGGTTCCCGTATTTGCTCTCTTCGGTGTCGGGATTACGGCCTTCTTGTGGACGAAATTTCGACGATTTCATCTTTTTCGTTATCTTTTCTTCGGCTTCGCCTGCTGGTTCATATCACAAGGCTTGGACTACATTGAGGGTTTGTATGTTGAAGACATACCCCAAATCGAATCTTTTTATATGAAAGCAAAACGGGTGTTGGCCATTGATCAGGAATACGGCGTGACGCACCTTTTCAAGGTTGTAGAAGAAGTGCTGGAAATGTTTGGAACCACACTGTTATGGATCGGATTTCTGAAGTATTTTGCAGAGGTCGCTCACGGACTGAAAATTCACTTGCGGGGTATTAAGCTTCCGGAGTCGAATGAGAATCCTTGAGTTCTTTCAGCATCCGTCTGGCCGATTCGAGGCTTTTGCCTGAAAGCCCCAGTTTAATGGAATGCCGCAAGGCGTGCGTCGCCATTTCGTTTTTGTGTTCACGAAAATATAGCAGGCCTAAATGATAATGAAACAAGGCCGTTTCAGGAGAAACGCTGATTGCCTCGTTAAAGTACCTTTTCGCTATTAAAAAGGATCCTTTCTTTAGATAAATCAGACCAAGTGTATCCAGCAGATGGGGGTCCGCCGGCAGCATCTTTTTGGCTTTTTCAGCAAGCTCAAGCGCCCTGTCTAATTCTCGATTGGATTCTGCGTAGATGGATGCCAGTTTGGCCGCTGCGGGCGCATAAAAACCGATTGCGCTGAGGATTTCTTCGTAGAGCGAAATGGCCTTTTCCAATTCTCCTTGCGCGGCATCAGCACTGGCTGCGGCCATGTCTCTTTCGGTTCGTTTTATGTGGTCTTCATAGGAAAGGATTTGTTTTGAGGTCAACCCATCAACCCCAAATTTGATTGCCTGTTCAAAGTACTTTTTCGCCGCTTCAAAATCATTGTGCAGGTATTTGTAGACCCCCAGGTGGTAGTTGACGCTTCCATTCTCTGAGTCTTGTTTGAGTGCGTCCAAAAAGTTTTTTTGGGCAAGGAGAAAAGCCCCCTTTTTCAAATGAATCAGACCGAGAGTATCCAGTACATCCGGATCCTTTGGCGCCAGTTTTTCAGCTCTCGCTGCAAGCGGTAGGGCTTTGTCTAGATTGCCGTCTGACCGCGCGTACAGGAACGCAAGATTGTTGAGTGCCACGACGCTATCGGGTTCAATTTCAATCGCTTTTTGATAGCTTCTTTCAGCAAGATTTGCCTGGCCCATCTGTTCATAGGCATCCGCCAGACCAAGATAGGCCGAAGCGCTGTGAGGGTCTCTTTCAGCCGCTTTCTCAAAATATCCAATCGCTACTTTCATGTCTTTCGCGCCGTCCAGTGACAGATCCCCAAGCATCAGGTATGGCCTTGTTGAACTGGGGTGGACTTTTGCCAAATGTTCCAGAAGCTTTCTCGCCTGTTTTTTTTCTCCGCATTTCACGAGGACTTGCGAATTCACCAATCCAATTTTTAGAATTTCGGGATTATCCGCACGATATTTTCGACACGTATCGATCGCTTCTTTACAATTATCCATCTCCATATAGATCTGTGTGATTCTTCTAAGAAGTCTGCTTTTGTCTGGATAAGTACTCGAAATTCTGTCATATGCTGCCAGCGCTTTCTCAGTTTGGCCCTGTGCCTGGTAGATTTCAGCCAGCCTGAAAAGAGTGTTCGGGTCCTTGCTGTCATGTGACGTCACAAAACTGTAATCGCGTGCCGCGGCACTGTATCTTTTCATCCTGGCATAAGCCTCGCCCCTCAGCCTTCTTGCCTCCACGTCATTGGGTCGGGCTTCCAGAACCCTATTGACCATTTTCAAGGCCTTTTCGTTATTGTTAAGACGAAAATGGATACGGGCAAGCAGCATTTGAGCCCTTGTGGAACTGGGTTGTAACGACAAAGCAGTTGAAACCGCCATCTTGGCTCTCTCATACTCCCCTTCTTCAAACAAGCTCAACCCGTAGTAATAATGCGCACCGCTGTTCTCCGAGTCATACGCTTTGGAGAGGCGAAACGCCTCTTTTGCAGAGTCCCTCTTTCCTTGCTCACGCAGGAGTCTCCCGTACAAATAGTGTGCGCGGGAGCTATTTGGGTATTCTTCAAGAACCTTTTTAACTTCTGAAGTCGCCTTTCCGTATTCTCCTTCGCGGTAATATGTGAAAGCGACATCAAGCATCTGATCTGACTTCTCAGCCCCTTTCGAAAGTGCCTGCCGATAGGCTTGCCTTGCTTTTGCGTATTGCTTCATCCGTATATGCTGGTCCCCCAGGAATATCCAGCTCTTGGGGTCATCCGGAAACAATTGAATCGCTTTTTTGAGGGTTTTCAAAGCCGCTTGCGTCTTTCCGTCCTTGTCCTCAAGATAGGCTTCGATGTGTAATAGCGTTGGCGCTTCAAGACCTCGTTTTGCGGCCATATTTGCGACTTGCCGGGCTGCTTGGAGTTTTTTTCGTCGTATTAGATACTGGGCATAAGCAATCTGGGCTTCAGGATCATCAGGAAAATCATGGCTCACCTGGGCAAAAATGCTTCCGGCCTGATCAAATCTCCTTCGTTTTTCGAAAAAGCGTGCCAGCGCAATCCGTGCTTCAGCACTGTTCGGGGCAACTGAAACGTTTTCTTTTAGCAGTTTTTCGGCCCCATAGAACTTATTTTGGCTGACCAACACGGCCGCCAGCCCGATCTTTGCCTTGACGCTGTCTGGTTGTTTTTCAATGACCTGACCGAATGTTTCGGCAGCCTGATCAAATCGATTCGCCTTCAGTTGGGCATTGCCCAACTTCAATTGCAGAGCGGTATCGTTCGGACTTCTTTTCAAAATGGTTTTGAGATATTTAGCGGCATCCTTGTAATAATGATATTCCAATAAAAGATCCGTATAAGTATTTAAAAAAGAATCATTTTCAGGATCAAGCCGCACGGCTGTCCGCATCTCGATAAAACCCAGAAGAACCTCTCTTTGAGCAATATATGCGAGGCCCAGTTGGAAATATGCTTTGGCAAGTTCTGGGTTCTTCTGGACGGCATTTTTGAATTCCAAAACAGCGGTCTTGTACTGTTGGCTTTCCATAAACGCCATACCGGACTGAAAAAAATCCTCGGCTTTTTCTTCATCACTTTTTGTAAGAGAACAACCGGAGACGAAAGAAAAAAGTCCCAAAATCAATATCCAGAGGACTGTGTTGTTTTGAAACGCCTTTTTCATTCCAGGTTTCCTTTTTTCTATCAATGTCAGGGCCTATTTTCCGATAGGCATCAAGTACAGGGGACGCTCTTCCGGGTCCAATTTGAGTGTTTTCATAACCTCTGTATCATGAAACGCACCGATGGCCACCGTGTTGACGTCAAGGCCGGTCGCCTGAAGGTATACGTTTTCCGCGGCATGACCCGCCTCCATATGTACATAGCGCTTTCCTCGCTTTCCGTACTTCTTCATGGTCCGCGCATAAACCGCACAAATGGCCAGCACCGCCGGTGCATTGCGAACACTTTTCTGACCCAGTGCCGCTTCAGAGAGGGCAGCCTGAAAATAACCATTTGTTTTCAGTACCAGTTCATGGGAGTGAGGCAGATAACGGTAGATACCCGGTCTCAAGGCCTCCACTCGGCTTACAACAACGTCTATTTCCAACGGATAAAGAGCACCCGCGGAGGGTGCCGTTCGATAGCCCTTGCTGCTGGTGATGCCCTGTGCAGCCCAGAGCAGCTGGCCCAATATTTCAACGGACAAAGAGGAAGGCTCAAAACGGCGCTTTGAGCGGCGGTTTTTCAACGCTGTTTCAAGGGATACATTTCCGTTGATTTCAGGAAATGGCAAAGAGATCCTTTTTGATTTACTCGAATCTGATCCACTCGAATGAGCCATGGCATTCCTCTTTTTAGGTAGGGTAGAGCGGTAAGAAAAAAACGCCGAAAATAGAATAAAAGCTTTCCTGAGAAATGAACGTCGATCCTTGTCGGTATCAGAAGCATCTTTCTTGATGCCTGAGGACAGCGATTCAGTCTTTGAAACGAAAAGGCTGTATTTGTCAAGATTGACCATAGGGGTTTTAGATGCTGAGGATCAAGAATCCATCTTAATCCAGTTCAATTTCGGTGGCGGGGAATTCTCTGTTCGCGGTCCATTTCCCTTTACATTCCAATCAATGGCCAGGCATTATCTGACCAACTGAGATTCGCTCATCATCATCGCCTTCGATAATCGTATTCGGGGATATTCTGACAGTCACAGGCCCCACTTTTTGGGAGCTTCCATCTGCCTTTGCAGTTAACACAGGGCCTGCAGGTTTGGCCGCTCCGACACGTTAATTTGGATGCTCTTGGCTTTGGCCGCTCCGACACGTTAATTTGGATGCTCTTGGCTTTGAGCTACCATCAAGAAGAAAGTATCCCTCAACCTCCAAGCATTCGCGTGGTTTCAGTTTGTCGAACGGCATTATCGTGTCATTACGGTCTTCGATTCTGGCGCTGCCGACATCAACTGATACGCCACATGTTTTAATACTCTTTACGGAAAGATCGATACGACTGATTTCTTCTTCAAGTCCCTCATCTGCCGAAACAGCTACTAATGTGAAGAAGAAGACCAGCCAATAATGCAAATCGCTTTTTCATATCCATCCCCGTGTTGGATCTATGACCTATTAGGCAGCTCCCTTTTTAGTTCAATTCGGGCCATTATGAACCAAATGGCATTGCCTGTCTACCCTTGTCTGATTTCGTGTGATAGGTTCTTAGGATTGTTTGTGCTCAGTTTGAACTTATTCTCTTTTCCTGCTAATTATGAAATCGTTATCGGCACAGGTTCAGATAATCATCAATCTGTCCTTACCATACGTTGGGCTGAAGCAAACGAAACGGTAAAGCTCTGGCAGTAGGTATGATGAAATGACAGAAACAGATATCGATGCCTTTCTCATGAGCCCATGGGACCGGGTGCATCCGAAGAATGCTCCGAGGGAAACCCCTGCGGCGTAACCGGCAACAGTGGCTTATAGAGAAAGATCGCTATCACTCCGGCCAGGTACATAATCAAACCGAACAGGCCGGACGTCACAAACATGGAACTGTAGAAATCACCCATGGCATCCTGAAGCAACAGGGCAATCGTCATGGCAAGAGCGCTGTTGCGCAGGCCGGTTTCGAGGGAGATGGCCCGAATTTGGAAATTGCCTATCCGAAACAGCTTGGGAAAAAAGATACCGAAAAGCATGCCGAGCATGGTCAGGCTGAAAATGGTTGTATAGAATTTAAATCCATAGCGGCCGGTATCGGTGAAGGCGTGCAGGTTGCTCAAAACACCGACAATGATCAGAACCAACAGGGCAATAATCCCAAGCGCTGAAAAAGACGGGGTGGCTTTTTCCGCGAAGGACCGCCATTTTCCGCGGATCGTCATGCCGACGATCAGAGGAATCATCACAAGGACTAATATGGTTTGAACAACGACCTTTACCGGAATGGCAATCTCAGGCATGTCGGAGCAATACAGGGCCAGCAGGAGCGGCGTAAAGACAATAGAGAGGACCGTGGAAAAGGAGGTCAGCGAAATGGAAAGGGCCAGATCACCTTTGGCATAGTAGGTCATCAGGTTTGAAGTGACACCGCCGGGGATCGCCGTAATAAGGATCATCCCAACAAAAATAAACGGGTACTGGTCGTAAAAACCGAGCAGATGCCCCAAGCACATGGCCAAAAAAGGCATAAAGCCGAACTGCAGTATCTCTCCTAAAATAATTCCCCGTGGTTTTACGAAAACCAGTGAGAACTCCTTATAGGTCAGGGTCATTCCCATTCCGACCATGACGAAAAACAGCATCAGAATGATACAGATTTTAAAGATACGGTCGAGTTTCATCTGCTCGGGCGCGGATACGAGTTTGGCGAATTTATAGGCTTCACCGTCGAACATCGTGTGGATTGTCTTAACGGTGAAAACCATTTTATTGCCCGAAATGTCGTCCAGACCGAAATACGGTGAATTCATGTCATCTGACTGGGCTGAAAAATCCTTGGGCAAAGAGAGGACATAGAGTTCCCCGCTCAATTTGCGCAGAAGGTAGACACGGCCGCTGGTCCCGGCTGTTTCTTTCCCGATGCCCTTTACAATCCTCAGGTTTCCCACGAATTCCGTTTCAGGGGCCCCATCCCAGTCCATGTTTCCTGAATTACTCTTCAGTCTGTCAAACAGGGTACCGTCACCCTTGCCGCCGGCAATCCCCATAAGCTTCCGATAAAGCGCTTCGTCGGAACCATCATTGGCAAACCCCGTGGCAGGCAGCCACACGGCAACCACCATAAATGAAACAACCATCCACCGAACCGCTTGGAAAATTATCCTTTGCCGCATTTCCGAAAACCCCTCATTTACCTCACCTGACGTTCTTTTCTCTTTTTGAGATCCAGACCGGCCCTTTCCTTGCCCATGGCCGACCCGGCGGAATACCCTTCAATGCCCTCATCCGTAATGATTCTAATCAGGGTAAAGCGATTGTGTGTCTGGGGGTACCCCGGTATCCAGGTGGGCCAGAATATTTCTTTGAGGGGAACGGAAACGTGATAAAGTTCAATCCCAGTGATTTTCATCGGCTCTCTCCATTGTGTACAACGTCGGTGGATAAAGAACCCTTTGCTGAGAAATACACCATCGGTTTTATGATGTAAAGAGCCCGATTCTCTCCCCGCTTGAAATTTAATTTCTCCGTATCTGACAAAGCTTGTCACTCCCTTTACAAATTATGTTCCAGGCTGCGAGATCACGATGCTTGAAGAGATGACAATTTGATGGGTGAATAAAGACAATTGGGCATAACTTTCTAAAATAACTAAATTATTTTCATGACGCAAAAATCAGCTATACCATTTGGCACGATAGTTGCCGGGCATTGCAACAGTATGCCGGAACAGAGGATCCCAAGGGCAGGCCGGACCATGATCAAACAGACACTCACTATCATGACCATCGTGCTGGTTCATTTTGCTGTTGCGGCATCAGGTATTTCCGGGGCCGAAGAAAGGCTCCTCGTGGAGACGGATCTGGAATACCTGGGTGCTTTTCGAGTGCCCCAAGGTGACTTTGGATCGCCGCAATACAGCGGATTCAATTACGGCGGAACAGCCCTGACTTACAATCCGCACAATAACTCCCTGTTCATGGTTGGCCACGCCTGGTACCAATTGACAGCCGAGATATCCATTCCCCAACTTATCAACAGCACCGATCTTGCCGACCTTAACACGGCTGCGGTACTGCAACCGTTCGTAGACATAACGGAAGGCAACCGGTCAAACATTGGGGAAGGGGGAGCGGCCGTGGAAACCAGCGGGGTACCGATCGGCGGTTTCTTGATTCGGAATGATAAGCTGGTTGGAACCGCATTCGGATATTACGATGCCGGCTACGCCGTCAGACTCTCCCACTTTACTTCGGGACGCGATGTCAGCGAAAGCGGCGACTTTCTTGGGATGTATCAAGTCGGCGAAGTCCCAACAATTCCGAACCCGGCCTTCGTCGACGGATATATGACGGACATTCCACCAGAGTGGCAATCCCGGTTCGGTGGTCCCGCGCTCACCGGGAATTGTTGTCTTTCCATCATCAGCCGAACCTCCCTTGGGCCGGCGGCCTCGGTTTTTGATCCGGACAAACTGGGATTGGAAGACCCGTTGCCCGCCACACCGTTGGTGGGCTACCCCATCGATCATCCGACGCTGGGAACCTATGGTGATCAGCGCCCCGACGTTCTGTACAACGGCTCCATGAACATCAAAGGGATCGTCTTTCCACGGGGAAGCCGTACCGTGCTCTTTTTTGGCCGGCGCGGCACGGGTATTTTCTGCTATGGTGAGGGGAAGTCCGATCCAGCCTTGCATAACACCTATTGTGATCCCGCATATCCGGAAGTGCTGTGCTGCTATGATCCGGCCGACAGCGCCAAAGGCGGTCATGCTTATCCCTATGTCTATTTGGTGCTGGCGTATGACGCACTGGACCTCTTATCCGTGAAGACAAAAGAGAAACAGATGTGGGAGATTCTCCCCTATGGCGTTTGGGAACTCGATTTGCCGTTCGCCAACAACAATCCCAATATTCTGGGGGCGGCCTACGATCCATCGACCCAAAGAATCTATATTTCCCAGGACGGCGGGGACAAACCGGGCTGCTGTGGCCATCTGCCGCTCATACATGCATATCATATAAATATCGGCCTTCCCGTTACATGTCCGTCCTGCGCGGGTGGCGACGTGGTTCTTGATGGTGTTACCTTTCCCGCGGGCGAGACATGCACATGTACGGGCGCCACAATTTCACTGGAGAACGTAACTGTCCCTGACAATGCTACCGCTAGATTTAACGCATCAACATCGATCCTGGTAGGTTCGGGAACAACCTTTGAAAAGGGCTCAAGCGCCACTCTTACCTCACCCATCACCACATTCGCGCCGGGATCTCAAATAGCAGGCGGTGCGGCGTTAGATGTTGGTCAGTGATAAATTGGTGACGGTGCGGCTATTTCTTATCCAAAATCTCCCTAAGTTTCTGTGACAATTGGACCATTTTAAAGGGCTTTTGAATGAAACCGTTACATCCGCGATTCAGTATTTCCGCTGCTTGCCCATTTATGGTGTATCCACTGGCAAGAAGGATCTTTATATGGGGATCAATTTCTTTCAGCTTGTCAAATGTATCACTTCCGCTTGTTCCAGGCATAATCATATCCAGAATCACCACATCAATTTGTTCCTGCTTCCGCCTGAATATATCGATCGCTTCTTTTCCGTTTCGGGCAATCAGCACTTCATAGCCCAATGACCTTAGCATATCCTCAGCGATCTCCGTTATCATCTCCTCATCATCCACGAAAAGGACAGTTTCGCTCCCTTTCAGGATTTCACCTTTGGATTTCCTTTCCAGAACAACATCTTTTCGGGAAGCAGGCAAACAGATATTGAAAGTGCTGCCATGGCCCTTTTCACTGTCAACATTGATGAACCCCCCGTGATTCTTGATGATCCCAAATGCCGTGGCCAATCCCAGTCCGGTGCCCCTACCCATTTCTTTGGTCGTAAAAAACGGATCGAAGATCCTTTCCCGGGTCGCTTTATCCATTCCAATGCCTGTATCCGTAATTGACACCCTCGCATATTCTCCGGGTTCTGCGGAAAAGTCCTCTAAATTGTCTTTATCAAGCGTCGTGTTTTCCGTTCGCAGATACAGGTCGCCGCCCCCGGGCATTGCTTGCCAGGCATTGACAAAAACATTCAACAGAACCTGCTGGATTTGACCCCGATCTATTTCAACCGGCCAAAGATTGTCTTCGTATGTTTCATGTATCTTGATCTCTTTTTTGGTTCTTCCGAACATTTTGGCTTCTTGCTTGACAAGCGCATTCAAATCACTTGGCTTAACCTCGTATTTTCCGCCTCTGGCAAAACCCAAAAGCTGCTTCGTCAGGTCGGCGGCACTTTCAACACACGTTTCGATTCCCTTTATTAGGGAGAATTCAGGGTGGGTGGAATCCTTGTCCATGAGCAGCATGGAAGCGCTGCCCTGAACGGCCATGAGCAGGTTGTTGAAATCATGGGCAATACCACCTGCGAGTGTGCCGATTGCTTCCATCTTCTGCGCCTGTTGGAGTTGGTCCTGGAGGTTCTTCTGTTCAGTCACGTCATGGATTGCCGTGAGAATTCTGGCCTCACCCGTCAGCTGAATGATCTTGCTGGATACGACGGCCTGACGAACTGAACCGTCTTTGGGCCTGTAATCTATTTCCATGCCATTGATCTCACCCGTTGCCAGTAACTCCTCTGCAAACGCATCTCTCGACGCACTTGTAAGAAATCCCAATTCCGTTGTTGTTCGTCCGAGGAGGTCGTCCTTTGCGTAATTGGAAAAAACAGAGAACGATTCATTAACATCCAGAATCGCCCCTGTCTCGGGATCAGTCAGGGCCACGGCAAGCGGGGACAAATCAAACAGCTGTCTGAATCTATCCTCGCTCTCCCGCAAGGCCGCTTCCGCCTCCTTGCGCTCGGTAATATCTCTGGTGACACCCAATATGAAACATGGCCGACCTTCTGCATCCCTAATAAACCGCGTGGAAATTTCCGTCCAGACCGTTCCACCATCTTTGTGGAACTGTTCCAGCTCAAGAATGGCCGATCTCGATGGGTTTGGGTCTTTTCCGTCATCCGACAGTTCTTTGCTAAGGGTTTTAGCGGCACGTTCCAATGAATCGGGGGCCAAAACATCTTCCAGGTGAAATCCGGTTGCCTCTTCGGCACTATACCCCGTGATGTTTTTTACGGAAGGACTGACATATGAAAAGCGCATGGTTCCGAGATCCAGAATCCAAATGTTGTCGCTTATGTTGTCCGCCAGCAAACGATACTTCTCCTCGCTCTCCTGAAGCGCCGCTTCCCCTTGCTTCCGCTCGGTGATATCCCGCGCCACCTCCACAAAGCCTCTCACTTCACCACTTTCAATGATTGGAGAAAAGGAAAACTCAAAATAGCGGGCTTCACCCGGAATCATCTCCCGACGATATTCCGCGGTGAATTTCTCTCCACTCAGAACCCGTCGGTGAAGCGCTTCCCAATATTGGACCGCTTTAGGATCGTCCAGCAATTTGTGCGGCTGAATCCCGGGTTTCATATCTATGCCCAGCACCTCTTTGATGATGTTCTCGTAAGCCGCATTAAAAGACTGAGGAACACCCTTTTCATCAGCTATCATGATGAAGTCTTCGGTGTTCTCAAATAAGGCTGAAAGGTGTGCCTGGGATTTTCTGAGTCTCCTTTCAATATCCCTTTTGTGAAGAGCGATTTCCACAAACGCCTTTACTTCCTTCTCGTCAAAGGGCTTCATAACATAGCCGAACGGTTCAACCTGCTTGGCTCTTTCGATATATTCCGGATCGCCATACCCTGAAATGAAGATGATCGCCGTATCCGATTTCCGTTTGATTTCTTCCGCCGCGGATATGCCATCCAGTTCACCCGGCATTACAATGTCAATGATCATAAGATCAGGATCCAAATCCCTGGACAGTTGAATCGCCTCTTTTCCCGTTTCCGCCTCGCCAACCAAATCATGGCCCGCGGCATCAAGCATTTCAGATAGTTCCATCCTTGTAACGAAGTCATCATCCGCAATCAGAATTTTAGCCATTCCTTAATTTCCCGGTTTTATAGAGGTCCGATATTACGAGGTTTTCACCCTGAAATACGATTGGTCCGCGTTAAAAGGTTATACAGGTTTTTAGAAAAAACCATTCTTGCGGGTTATTTCCAATATTACCATTTGACGAATATCCGATACAAGGTAAGATTTTTAAGTCGCCCACGGGCTTAACAACCGATTACTTTTTGCGCAGATGCGCCTTCACATCCTGCCGAACCGGTTATTTTTTGACCACATCCCCATTCGCCATGATTCATGCCAAGCGCTACCCATGAAATAAATTATTCTATTATATTAAAATGTTATGGAAACATGGCACCCACCAAATACGACTGGCATGCAAATTGCCATTATGGATCATGAAACTGCTCAACAAACTTTAACCCATTCATCATAAAGGAGGTCGAAAAATGAAACCCATCAAAAAAGAAAATTGCGTTTTAATTGGAATCCTTTTTTTCATGGCGGTGTTTTGTGTTTCCATGATGTCCACTACTTTTGGAGGGGAGCTGCGGCGGGGGCTCACTTCCGGTACGGATGGGTTTGGGGGCCGTGTGGAAGAGCGTTGTGGAGATTCTCCCCCGCAATTTGACGTGGCAACCGAGGATCCCTTTGCGGACGTCCGTTACCAGGACCCGCCGGACGATTTTGTATCCCCCTTTGGATCTTGTGGGTCGGCTTACGAGGAAATGATGGCAAGCCGCCCCGATTGCAGCGAGATCGGGGATAGCCGCATGCTATTGGTCAGCAAAAACGGGGAGAATGATCCGCGATGGACCCAAGGGGGCTTCCATGCTGTTTTCGGCGCGATCCAGGATGCAATTGATGCCGCCAATCACTGCGATGCCATTATCGTGCGGCCGGGAATTTACCGGGAATACCTGAGTATTGACGGTAAGGATGTGAAAATCTACTCGGACACCTGGAATGAAGCGGGCACCGTTGAAGATGGGAATGAACGCCTTAACGACTACCTGGCCGAACGAATCGACCTGCGCCATTATTATGATACCGTAGAGCGGGTCGTGGTCGATTCCCGGAAACCATACCTGAAACCGCTGAAACGTGCCGTACGCACTGTTTTGGAGGGCGGAGGATACGCCGAAGGGTCGACCCTGGGCGGCACCATCGACTGTACACCCGATGATCCCGACGAACCCAATCGCGGCTGTGGAAACCGGCGGCCAATGGTCGACTTCACGGCCGGTACCACGCGTAACACGGTCTTCGACGGGTTCACCGTAAGACTGATGCCTGAACAGGACCACACCATCCCCGGTCATGGTCATACACTGCAATGCAGGGGCGGATCTCCCATTATCCGGCATAATGTCATTTACAACAATGGCTCCACCGGTATCGGCGTGCATGCCAGCTGGAAGGAGACCACGCCTTTGACGCCGCCTTGCGGGTATGATCCGGCCCTGGCCCAGGAAGCCTTTAAAAACGCCGACTATCGAAACACCAATATCGAGGTCCGGCCCGTTCCCCTGGTTTATGACAACATCTCGTATCAAAACAATGGCCTGGGACTGGGTAACAACCACTACTCCTGCGCCGTCATGATCAATAACGAGTCTTTCTGGAATGCGGTGCCCGGAGAGGAAGATCACCATCAGTCTCCCGGCATCGGGGTACGGCATGGCGCCAAGGCGTATCTTGAGTACAATATTGTCTATGAAAATGCCTGGACCGGAATCGGCGTGCGCCAGGGATACCTTCAGCCCGCGGGTGCCTGCAACGAAGACCCGAAAAACTGTAACCATATCAACGAAAGGACGCAGGCCGTGGTTTTACACAACATCGTGTTCAACAATGGATCAGACAGGACGGCCTTGAAGAATCAGGGCGGCATCGGCCTTGACGGCGTCGGATTGCCTGATGAACCGGTTCTGGTGCGGGGAAACATCGTTTTTAATTCCAAGGTTTCCGGTATCGGTGTTCGTAACGAACATGCCGGGGAGGATCGGGGCTTCCTTCTGGACGACACATATGCCCTTATCGTGGGAAACACCACTTTCAGTAACGCCCAAAACGGCATCTCCTGCAAGGGCTCGGATTACGGTGTGACCCATTGTACCGTGGTCGGAAACGACGTCTATTGGAATGCCAAATCCGGGATCGGGTTCGCCGAAAATGCCGAAGGGTATGTCCTAAACAACGTTACCGCCTGTAACGGCAAAGCCGGGATCGTTACCGCGAAATCAGATGGCCATAACATGCTCCTGAACAATATTGCCTACTTCAACGTTTCCGCCGGTATTGTTCTGAACCAGGGATCGGTCTCCGACTACAATCTCTTAAGCGGGAATAACGGACAGGAAGCCTCTTGCGGCGAAGGGCCGAGGAGTCGGGCGTGCAAGAATCCGCAGTACGGCTTTGGACGCGGCGGGTCCGGCCCGGGAGATCAGGATCTTTTCGCGGACCCGCTCTTTGAGGATCCCCTCGGGTTTGACTATACGCTTAAAACGGGATCTCCGGCAATCAACAGCGGGACTGATGTTTCCCCCTACTACACGGGTTGGATTCCCAAGGGGAATGCGCCTGACCGGGGAAGCCGCGAACAACCTTAACGTCTTACTGGGTATCGGCTTACGCCACCAGGCGTGGGCCGATGCTCTCTTTTTCGATCCGACCCTTGGCACGAACCCCTATTCCATTACGCCATACTCTCTTAATTTCTTGCGCAGTGTATTGCGGGTAATGCCGAGCCTTCTTGCGCTTTCGCTTTTGTTGCCCCCGGCGGCTTTCAGCGTGCGCAGGATAACCTGTTTTTCCGCTTCCGCAAGGGGGAGTTCCGGTACAAGGGTGTCATCAACGGCCAGGGCCGCTTCAGTATCTGAAAAAGATTCGGAATCCTTTCCCGCAAAAGAGAGATCGCAGGTATCCAGGTACTCTGATCTTGTCAAAATAACAGCCCTTTCAATAACATTGATCAATTCCCGCACATTTCCCGGCCATTCGTATTGAATGAGCCGGGCCATGGCCTTGGGCGTAAATCCCTTGATATCTTTCTTGTTCTTTTCTTTGAATCTGTTTAGAAAATGCTCGGCAATCAGGGGAATGTCTTCCCTTCTCCGGGACAGTGGCGGAAGATGAAGTTCAATCACATTCAACCGGTAATAAAGATCTTCACGGAAATGGCCCTGTTGGACCATCTCCGTGAGATTCTTGTTGGTGGCCGCGACAATCCGGACGTCTATTTGAATCTCCCTTTCTCCTCCCACCGGGGTGATTTCTCTTTCCTGCAGTGCCCGTAACAGCTTTACCTGCATGGTCGGGTGCATTTCACTGATTTCATCCAGAAAAAGGGTCCCCCCATGGGCCTGCTTAAACCGGCCTTCCTTTTTTCGGTGGGCCCCGGTAAATGCCCCTTTCTCATGTCCAAAGAGCTCGGACTCAAGCAGCGTTTCCGTAATGGCGGCACAATTGATCTTAATAAAGGGGGCCTCGTTCCTTGCGCTGTTGAAATGAATGGCCCCGGCAACCAGTTCTTTGCCCGTTCCAGAATCCCCGGTGATCAATACGGTTGCATCGGAAGCGGCGACCTGGGCCACGGTTTCCATGAGTTTGACCATGGCCGGGCTCCTGCCGATGATATTCAGGGTGTCAAACCGGCTCCCAAGGGCCTGTTTTAGGAAGCGGTTTTCCGCTTTGAGCCGGCTGTGCTCCATCCCCCTTTCCATCACCAGCCGCAATTCATCAAAATCCAGGGGCTTGGTGAGGTAGTCATAAGCCCCTTGTTTGAGGGCCTCCACGGCCGTTTCCACCGAGGAATAGGCGGTCATGATGATGATTGGTATGGCGGGATTGATGATCTTGATCTGTTTCAAAGCTTCGATGCCCGATAGTTTCACCATGCGAATATCCATCAGGATAAGATCAAAGGGGTTGTCTTTGACCTTCGTAACGGCAACATGGCCGTCATTGGCCTCATGGATATCATGCCCCCATCCCTTTAGAACGGCTTTGAGTACGGTCCTGTGGGCATCGTCATCATCGACAACCAGGACGGATTTTTCGTGGCTTTTCATGATTTGCTCTCCATCATGGCTCGGGTAATGGCAATAATACGGTGATGGTGGTCCCTAGACCCGGCTTGCTTAGAGCGGTTATTTTTCCTTCATGGGCTTTGATGATGTTATATGCGATGGCAAGGCCTAAGCCGGTACCGGCGTTCTTGGTTGTAAAATAAGGATCAAAAATATTCGGGAGATCAACGGGTTCAATACCTTTTCCGTTATCGGCCACTTGTATTTTTATAAATTCCCGTTTCATTGCGGCAACGGTATCATGACGGGGTGTCTCGGGGTCATCCCCCTTGGAAAGGATCACAC
>JANQDY010000242.1 GCA_028278625.1 Thermodesulfobacteriota bacterium | reverse complement strand
TGGAATGCGACCCTTACGAAGGATCGCCAAAATCAACCAGGAGGTGTGGGGGAATTAGGACCTTTTTTTGTCCGTTTTTTCTTGCGCCAGTGCAATTAATCCCGAGAGAATTTGTACCATGAGTCCATACTCGCTTCTGGCAATCACATGGTATACTCGGAGGTGGCGCTTCCACCATGCAAAGAATTTCTCGATGTCCCATCTGAGCTTGTAAATGAAGGCAATCTGTTCTGCCGTTAAGTCGTAGCGGTCGGTGGCAATCCAGTATTTGACACCATCGACTTTGAAGCCAACAACCCGGAGGGATTCTTTGGTTTGATTTGTTCCAGGTGTGCCCAGAAGAACCTCAAAAATCATGCTTCAATAATAGGGGAGGTATGCCCCCAAGCGGGATTTCGGCCATAAAAACGGACATAAACGGCCCAAATCCCCCTCTTATTTATGTCTATACCATATTATTTCTGATACTTATCCGATAATTTAGAAACGGCCGTACACACCTTGACTTCACGCGATTGCCCCTTAACTTAAAACGGACATGGAACATGTTTTGTTGTGGTATAATGCATATTAACCTTTTGAACTACCAATGCTTTTAAACGGACATGCAAACGGACAAATGGATCCATACGAGAAAAAATTCTGTAGCGTTCTCCCCCTTGACCGTATCGGCCCTTTAAAGGATATGGCATTGGAGGTCATCAAAGCCGGTTCACGCCTTGAGGGAAGCCTTGCTCCGGAAACCGCAAAGGGAATCAGCCGGGAACTCCGGCTCCTGAACAGTTACCATTCCAATTTGATAGAAGGGCATAAAACGTATATCTCCGACATTAAACGGGCCCTTCGCAAGGATTGGTCCACCAATGACCAAAAACGATATGCCCAAGAGTTGTGTTCGGCCCATGCGGTTGTCGAAGAAGAAATGATGTCCAAAGTCGCTCAAACAGGGGTGAACATTTTCAATCCGGAATTTCTTCAATGGATTCATCACTGTTTCTATATGCAGCTTCCGGCGGCGCATCGGTTCACCCATCACGGCCGTGATTTTACGGATATCCCGGTCAATCCGGGAAACTGGCGTGAGCTGGAAGTGTCGGTTCGGAGCGGCGATCCGTTGGGACCGAAAGGGAGTGATGTGCCACACTTTGTGAAGGTTTTTACCGAGCAATACAATCCTGACCATTTTCATGGTGACGAGCGTTTACTTGTGATTGCCAGCGGTCATCATCGACTGGCTTCGCTGCACCCTTTCAGGGACGGAAATGGGCGGGTCATTCGGCTTTTTACATCCGCATGTCTTGCATCAATCGGTGTAAACGTCTACGGTCTTTGGTCGCTTTCAAGGGGGCTATCCCGAAACAACAACGGGTATATGATCCATCTCGAGGCAGCAGATACGTTCAAGGATGAAGACCATGGAGATTTTATGGAATTCTTCTTGGAAACATGCCTTGATCAAATCAACTTTATGAAGAAATTGCTCGATGTTGAAAGGATGGGACTGAGAATTGAAAGAAGCGTCAGACAACTTGCCATGTTCGGGGAAAAAGAGATCCGCCCGGAAGCCGCTATTGTCCTTCGGGAGGCGTTTCGTTGCGGAACCCTACCCAGGGGAAAACTACCGGCAATACTTCGTCTCTCTGATCGCCAGGCGCGTCGCATTGTATCCCCTCTGCTCAAGCGTGGATTGTTGACTTCTGATTCTCAAAAACAACCGTTGCGTTTCGGTTTTCCCGAAGACGTCATGCCCGATTATTTCCCGAATCTTTTTGCCCCGGAGATTATGAGTGAACTGGCGGATAAGGCCTTAATTGCTGAAGATGGCAGTTATGTGGGAATGCTTTTCAGAAATGGTGAAAAGATGGCCGTTGCGGTAAACGGCGAGTTGAAAAATATTGGGGAATGGAAAGCCGAATACGGAAAATATGCAGGTAAACCCGTCCATGTCAGCCTACAAAACGGTCAAATTGAAATCCTCTCATGAAACCAAAACGCCAGAAAGAAAGATTCCTTAAAATTCCAAGGGATGTTGTTTCGCATTCCGGTTTCATTTTCTCATTATTTTCAGCTTGACAAACAATTTGCCCCTCCTTATGGTTGGGCCTAAAAAACGTCCGATCGTCTCATCACCATTCCTCTTTTTGTTCCGGGTTGTCGTTGCCTTGAGAGTGGATAAAGCCCCGCCGGTGTGAGACCTTATTCAGTCAATATCAACCTTTTGCTTTTTGACCGGATTCTCCAGAATGAAGAAACGGTTTTTTAAGGCATTATATAAAACGCCCTGTTTGAAAGGGAGATCCTTTCCAAACGCCCGGATTTTTTCGTTTTTGAGAGCGTGCCTGCGTGCCGCTGCGCTGCTGCTGCTCCTTTGTGCCCCGGTTGATGCCCACCCGGTCAAAAACGCAGTCCCCAAGGCCCATGAGAATTCCGGCGGATCCGGGGAAACCCTCCCCGCGGGCGTCAGCCAGTCATGGTGGGCCAAGGTGAAGCGGCAAATAGAACGGGACGGGTATTCCATCGTGCGGGGGAAAGGGCAATGGAAAGATGAAGATGACTTCCGGCATGCCTATAACCGTTCCCAGGGCCTGCGCATCTCCTTTACCCGGGCGGGATTCGAGGCAACGCCCGCCGCAAAGGATAACGGGTGGACCTGGGGCCTGCACCTTTTGCGCTACGGTTTCAAGGGGGATTTAAGGCCCGTGGGCCAAGCGGTTGTCACGGTTTCGGAAAACCGGGTTTTCTACACCCGGGGGGACCTCACCGAGTGGTATGTGAACGACCATGAGGGACTGGAGCAGGGCTTTACCCTGAAAGCCCGGCCCGTGGGCCATGGGCATTTCAAAGCAGGTGCAAGGGAAGATTTACTGATCCTTGAAATGGCGGTTTTGGGCGATCTAAGGGCTGAAAAGGGATCGGGAAATCTTGAGGAAATCTCTTTTAACACCGGAACGGGGCGAACAGCCATGCGATATGGCCACCTCAAAGCCTATGACGCCACGGGGAGAACGCTACCGGCCCGACTGGCCGTTTCAGGCCCTAAAACGATTCAAATCCGGGTGGACACGGGGAACGCGGTCTATCCCATCACGGTGGATCCCCTGGCCACCACGGCCGCGTGGACCCAGAGCGGCGCGGGAGCAAGCGACTATATCGGCCGGCTATATGAATATTGAAAATTTAGTAGGGCTTTATCAAAACCTGAATTATGACCGGTTGTACGATCCCTCGGATGAAAGCGCGGCGTTTCGAAAACGGCACGGGATAAATTCCTGGGGGGTCAATGAAGAGGTCGTCCTGGCAAAGGCCCTCCAATGGACCGACGGCGTCGCCCAAACCGGAAAGCCGTTTTTCCTGGAGTTTCTGCCGCGATCCACCCACCATCCCTACGGAACCCCGGACGGCTACAGGGGGCCTTACCAGGGGCGGGGCCGGAAAGAACGGTACTATAACTCCCTTCACTTTGTGGATAAGGTGATCGGGGACCTGGTCCGCGGATTGCGGGAACGGAACCTTTGGTCCAACACCCTGCTTTTTGTCATGGGGGATCACGGCCAGGCCTTCGGAGAATATCATCAGGGCAACTTCACCCACAGAAACTATCTCTATGAGGAAAACATCCGGAATTTCCTGCTTGTGATTCATTCGAAGCTGATTGACGGATATGCGGGGTCCCATCGGCCCGCGGGCGTGGGCGACGTCATGGCGACGATTTTGTCGCGCGTTGACCCCGCCGGGGTTCCGCCCCGGGGAAGGGATTTGTTCTCCCGGGACTTTCAACCCCAATTGGAGTACTTCCATAAAAGCGCTCCCCCAGAGCTCTGGGGAATTCTGGACGGACAGTGGAAATTCATTGCCCGAAGAGACGGAAAATTTCCACCCCAGTTGTACAACCTGGCATCCGATCCCTTTGAGACCACGAACCTTGCCAGCCGGTTCCCCCACCGGGTCCGGGTCTATGAACGGTTGTTGCCGGTCTGGTATTTCAGCGTCAACCAGCGGTTTACGGACCAATTGCGCGGTTATGAGTCGCCGGGACGTTCCATCTTATCCTCCATCTTCCCGACGCCCGGCCCCAAAGACGTCGTTTTCGGGATGAATCACGGCAACGGCAATTTCAAATGTTTTTCGCGCATCCATCCCTATGAAGCGTTTTACGCTTCCACCGTGTGGATCCCCTATGGGGAAGGGCGGGTCATTCAATATGAATGGAAGTCGCCGTCGGGCCGGTTGATGACATCGACCGTGAAAATCCGCAAAAATCAGGTCAAAAAAGCCCTTGTGCTGGACGCGCCGAGACCGTTGGAAGAAGGGCCATGGGCGTTTAGATTATACGACGGGGAAAAACTGCTCATGGAGCGCGGCTTCAGGGTGGATGCCTCGGCGCCCATCCATTTTCCGACCCGCGCTTATTATCTGCGCCAAAAGCACCAGTCCCCGCACTAATTTTTTCGGGGAGAAGGGGCCTGGTGGTCCCCTGGAACCCGGTACCACAGGGTGAACGACGCAAGCGGCGGCGCCCTTTACGGCCCGGGCCGCAATCATGACCCTTTTCCGATTTTGCTTAAAGACGTCCCTGAAAGGATGTGAAGACCAGTCCGTCAATTTATTTGAAGTGCCGGTCCGAGGTGATAAGTTCGGCACCATGCTCCATGGTTTGCGCGGCAATCCATATGTCATTGCTGGGGATGGGGGTTCCCTTGCGTTTCAATTGGACGGCGATTCTGGAATAACGATCCGATACCTCAACCAGCTTGGCAATATTTCGTTTGAATCCCACATAAGCGTTTGTGTCCGGCAGAAGCTTCATTTCCACATCTCTTCATCAATCTGTTCGCACGCTTTGATGGATGTCATAAAATCAGATGCATCTTTCTCGCTTTAACCGCCAGCCAGTTTTCTCAATGAATCCGCCGGAGCGATTTTCCTGTTTTTCTTGAAAACACTGCTTTCACCGATAGTATCCAGGATAACGCGGTTCAATGATTTTCCGCTTTTGCGGGCCATCCCTCGAATTTTCCGTTCCTTTTCAGGATCCATTCCCCGCAATGTAATCTGCCCAATGACTCACCTCCTAGGTTGCAGTGACTCAATGTTTGCGTCATTCATTCCCTTTGTCAAAGGCTATTCACAATGGACGCTGTGTTGCGTGTTGCGTGTTGCGGTTGTTGCGGGACGTTGTTGATAATGCATACAAACGACTCTCTGCGCAGTTTCTGAGAAATCCCGGAGGTCGACCCGCCCAGTTGCCTTGCAGTTTCAGCCAATAACACACCATACCCATTAACGAGTTTTTGTGCCGGAATTTTTCTTAATTTCGGCAAGGGAGACCTGCAACTGCCGGGTTGAAGCAAGGGAATTCCTCAGTTTTTGCTGATCCGCGAAGTTGGCTGCTATTCTACCGCATACCTTGACAAAATACGCCAATGGCGTATAGTCAAGATATGATTTTTGTAGAGACCTCCATTTTTACAAAGGAAATTCAGCGCCTGATATCGGACGATAATTATCGGATGCTCCAGACTGCGTTGATGCTCCGGCCGGATGCCGGAAGCTTGATAAAGGGAGGTGGAGGCTTGAGGAAAATCCGTTGGAAGTTTCCTGGTACTGGAAAGAGAGGTGCATTGCGAATCATTTATTATTGGGATCCCCCAGACACTGTTTTCATGCTTTTTCCGTACAGGAAGACAGAACAAGAAGATTTGACGACGGATCAGCTTAGGCTGCTCCGTAAAATGGTCAGGGAGTTACTATCATGAAAAAAGACAATTTTGAAAAACTGGTCGCCAGTATAAGGGAAGCTGGTGAAATCAAGGCTGGCCGCAAGGCGGCAAGCCGTGTGTTTGAAATCAAGCCGCCTGAAATCAAGACTGTCCGAGAAAAACTCAACGTGTCGCAGAATGAATTCGCACTCATGATTGGAGTAAGTGTGCGTACATTACAGAACTGGGAGCAAGGTAGGAGGAAACCGGAAGGTCCGGCCAAGGCATTGTTGCGAGTTGCATCAAGGTATCCCAGTGCTGTTCTTGATGCTTTGCATGCGGAATAGAAACCGGGCTGCCGATCCTTTTTCGCAACAGTTGAACCAGTGTTTCAATGGTTGTAATTTCTTTTACGTTTTCAAGGGCGATCTTGTCCTGTTTCAAAATGATTTCCACGTGCGATCGCTTCCAGCGGTTGTACTACCCTTTTGAACCCTCGAGATAGGGCTCCGGAAATCCCCCGGTCTCAAGGAGCCGAAAAAGAACCCCTTCCAGGTCCGAGGGATCTTCCATCTCTTTTATTTCCTTGAAGTCCTGGGGATGGAGGCGGAATTGAAAGAAACGGCCCGCCAGGGAATCCCCTACCCTGCGGTATGTGTCCAGCTTGGCACTCCCGGTGACAATGATTCGCGGACGAAGGCCCTCCGTGTCATAAACGCCCTTGAGCCAAGACTTCCAGTTCTTGAGCTTGTGAAGTTCATCAAATATCACCAGATCCCGGGACCGGTCCCAAGACCTCTCCATAACCCCTTGCCGATGCTCGGGATTATCAAAGTTTAAAGAATCGAAGTCCTGACTCAACATTTTGGAGAGTGTTGTCTTTCCGCACTGCCTGGGGCCCGTCAGCAGTACGATTTTTCGATCCAGATCGGCTTGGATTTGCGGTCCCAAATATCGATCCATGCCGACTTTTTCGGAATTCATGCTGGTTTGGCTGAAAAGGAAACAAAGAAAGAGGTGCCCCAACACCGAATGGCCTTCAACCGAAAACTGGATTGCCCGCACCATTCATGGGCCGGGAATCGAATTTGGGCCCCGATTCCACGCCGAAGCGGCGTCCAATCCAGAATCGTTTCAGCTTTCTTCTTTAATTCCGGAAGATTCTTGCCGGCGAATCCTCGGTCAAAGGATTCAGCCGTTCAGATATTTCTTCAGATCGCGGTAGAAATTTTCATGAGAACCGAATGCGTACAGATACAGCGTCGAATCCACCACTTCATAAGCCAGCAAACCCTGTTGTTTCCCGGATTTGAACTTATGGGCCCTTACCCCCTGTAAATCTCCGGCCTTCAGGTTCCCAACCGAAGGATTTTGAAACACGGTTTTTACGGCGTTGTCCAAGTCAATGATCTTTTGCTTCGGGAGCTTCTTCTTTTGTTTGGCGAAAATCGGCGCCTGGATGATTTCCTTAAGGTGGGTCATTCACCTTCCCCAAAAACGTAGGGCGTCCCCTGGCCGGCCCTGATCTGCTCTCTGCCGACCAGAATATCCTGGATAAACGGCAGGGGAAGATCCGGGTTTTCTTCAACCATTTGACCGATTTTGGCCCAATACTCGATTTGACCGGCGATGGATCTCTGAAAGACTTTTGATTTGATTTTCGCTTTTTGAAACAGATCATCCGAAATCTTAACTGCTGTTGCCATTGCGCCTCCTTTTAGATCATGGAGGTTGTAAATTAACATATGAGGTGTCATTTTGCAACCACTTGGATGAATGCCCTTCAGCCTATGCAAGCTTCGCCTTTGAAATTCGATAGGGGTCTTCACGGGCGAGTAATTATTCATACATGGTTCCTTCACGTGAATCCGCAAATTTCGGATTTGACACGCGGGATGGGAGTTTCATATTATTCGTAGAGAATAGGGAAGCCGAAGTATGATTCGGATTTGCCTCAAGAATTGAGGCCGCCATAAAATCCGGGAAAAATGGAGGAGGGACCGAAAAGATGACACCGAAAGAACGGGTGATGGGGCTGTTTGAAAAAAAGCCGATTGATACCATGCCGGTTTTCAGTGGGTTGTCCATGCTGGCAAAACCGGCCCTGGACGAGGCCGGATATCCCTTTTCCAGCATTCACACGGATCACGAACGGATGGCATGGGCCGCCATAAAATCCGCGCGAATGATGAATGTTGATTCCATTGTGGTGCCCTTCGACATCACCATACTATCGGAGGCCCTGGGAAACAGGGTCAATTTCTATGAAGGTTCAACAGATGTGGTGTTTCCCACCATTCCCGAAAAAACCTGGGAGAGCCTCGATGACATAGAAATTCCGGATAATCTGCATGAATTGGGAAGACATGGTCTCATTCCGAAAGCCATCGAGATTATCAAGCGGGAGGCGCCGGAGTATCCGGTCGGTGTCTGGGTCCGGGGCCCCATGACGCAGCTGGGGCAGATTCTGGAGCTTGAAACGGCCCTTAAAGCGGTTTTTAAACAGAAGGAAAAGGTTTCCGGGATTCTCGACCGGTTGGGTAACGTGACGATTCTAATCGGCCGCATTTGGCAACAATCGGGGGCGGACTATATCACCTTGAGCGAGCCCAGTGCCAACGCGGAAATTTTTCCCCCGCGATTGTTCAAGAAGATGATTCAGCCGAAGCTTCAAAGAATCTTAGGTGAATGGCAGTCTCCAAAGGTCCTGCATATTTCAGGCGCAAGCGATCCGCTGGTTGAAATGATGGCTGGGTGCGGTGCCGATGCCATCGCCGTGGACATAAAAAACAACCTGTCCGAAACACGGGAAAAGATCGGTTCCGACGTGCTTCTGTTTGGCAATTTTGATGTGTACGAGCTTCCCTGCAACCCGGAGACCCCCGTCGATGAGGTGGTGGAGAAGATCAAGGAAGATATCGATGCGGGGGTCGATGCGGTCTGGCCGGGTTCGGATCTGTGGCCGGATGTGAGACTGGAGAACGTGCGGGCAATTGTCGAAACGGTCCATGAGTACGGCAAAAAACCGAGCCCGTCCGTGGGTCGAACGGTCTAGTCGTATTTTTTCACACCGTTCATCAGATGAGGGGGAGCAGCAAAAGGGTGGCAAAGGCCATAGCGGTCCAGGCGGCGGCTGAGAGGAGCCACATGGTCCTCACGATGTCAGACGGTTTCGGGTCTTGGAAACCTTCTCCCAGCCACGGTTTCTCTTTTGTCTTACTGCCGTAGGTGGTGGGCCCTCCGAGACGTATGCCCAGTGCTCCGGCCACGAAGCTCTCCCCGTGGGCCGCATTGGGTGAATCGTGCTTGAGACGGTCCTTCAACCCGATTTTTATCCCCCGGACACCGTTTGTGCCGCATATAATGGCTGCCGGGAACAGAAAGAGGTAGGAGAGCCGCGCCGGAACGAAATTCATGATATCATCCAGCCTGGCGCCCGCCCACCCGAATGCCGCATATCGCTCATTTTTGTAACCGACCATGGAATCCATGGTACTGATAACCTTGAACATCAACATGCTGCACAGGGCAGGAAGAACCGGGGGCAACCCCAGGAGCCACCCCAGGAGCCCACCCGCCATGTACCAGAAAAGGGGGGAAACAAAACCATCGATAAAATTCTCCGCCAGGGTCTCCACGGCGGCCCGGCAGACCCCTTTTTCATCCAAAACAGATACGTCACGGCCAACCACCCATGAGACTTTCAGCCTGGCGGTAGCGAGATCCCGGGCTTCCAGGGCGTTTACCACGGGATCCAAATGAACCGTCAGGTCCTTGAGGGCCAGGCAGGAGAAACAGACATAAACGTGAAACAAAAACGCCAAGGGTCCGTAAATGCCGTTAAAAACTCTTGAGAGGAACAGAAAAGCGCCCAGTGTGGCACCCGTAAGCAGGAGGGCCAAAAAGACCCCGCCTTTGCGATTTCCAAGGCCCGCTTTTCTGAGCCATTTTTCCCCCAGGGAAATGCCGTGTCCCACCAAACGAATGGGGTGGAGACGGTATTCGGGATCACCCAGTAAAACGTCCAACAAGAAACCCAAAAAGAGGATGATAATGCATTCGGTCATAAGTCTATTTCTCCCTAGCGCAGCCAGAACCAGCCGGTTACATCCATGATCTTTTCCCCCTGAGCGGCGCAAATCACCAGGAGCAGAAGGGTCACCATTTCATTGGCGGTCCCCAGGAGATCCCCCGTGATACCGCCGAAATGCTTGCGACAGTATCTTCTATAGAGGGCCGTGGCCCCCCAGCTGAGAAAGAAAAGGCCAATGCCAACGGGACCGTACAGGAGACATAGGATCAGGCACATGCAGTGGGAAAAATACCAGTGGTCCCTGGAAGCACCGGCAACAAAAGGGCCTGCCATTCCGTCAACCCGTCTGGCATAGGGCAGGGTGGTCGTGAGCCCCACCATCATGTCCTTGGAAATGGCGCTGACAACCGGTATCCATATGAGTGCTCCGGAGGCCATGAGCCTTGAAAAGACAACCACGCGCAGAAGAACATCCAGTATCAATGCCAGGACGCCAAAAGCGCCCATGGAGACGTCCTTCATGATGGCCAGTCTTCTTTCCCGGCCAAATCCGCCGATGGAATCGGCCCAGTCGGCCAGCCCGTCCAGATGAAGGCCCCTTGTGAGGAGGATTTCGAGGGCTACCATCAAAACCGCGCCGCCAAGGGGCCAAGGTGTCGGCAGCAGCCAATGCCACAGAGAGCCGAAGAAAAACAGTATGGAACCCAGTAACAGCCCCGTTGCCACAAACCAATACAGGCTATCTGAGAGGGTTTCGTTTTGACCACCCCTGACGGGCAAAATCGTCAGGGTCTGGATGGCCGATCGGAGTCCTTTCATGAACCGGTCCTTTCAAAAAAGCATAGAATTCCCATTGCAGCCTCGGGCATCACCAAACCGAAGGATGCCGTGCCCATTCATATGCCAGAAGCCCCTTTGGAATCAACCCCTGATTCGATTTTGGTGTCCAAATACGCAGCAGGTGTGCCTCTTTGTTCATGGTTCATGGCGCGCCATTTGTTATTCGGTATGAGGGGCTTGACCTTTCAATTCCATAACGGTATCAATTTTCAAGGCTTCATGTTGAGGTCCCAAAGAAAAGAATCCTTCGATTATTTGGTATTTTCCGTATGACGCATCAGAAACCGTTTGGCAAGACAGGACCCGGAAAGTCTGTTGAAAAGGAAAGATCCATGCCCGAAAGCCGTCATCAGAGTGCCATCAATTGGGATCAGCTGATTCTGGGCATGAAAAAGACCACCAAGGAATTTGTGGAAAATGTCCTTGGAAACATCATAGAGTCCATCGTGATAACGAATCTGGATGGGTATCTGATATTTTTCAACAAATTCTCCGAAGAGATGTTTGGATTCAAGGCCCGGGAGGTGATGAATCGGCACATCGTCATCCTGGGGGCCCAAAGCCCCGATGTGCTGGAGCACATTCGAAGGGGGGAAACCTTCAATGATGAAATCACGCTCAGAACCAGCTCCGGCAGGTATTTCCCGGCCCACGTGCGTTGTGTTCCCCTGCGCGATGAACAGGACAGGCCCATCGCAATGGTGGGTGTGGCACGGGATCTCACAAAAGAGAAAGAGAAGCAGCGGATTGATGACGAGATGAAACGGTTAAAGGCGGAACTGTTTCAATCCGAAAAACTCTCCCTCATAGGGACCCTAGCGGGGGAAGTGGCCCACGAAATCAATAATCCCCTGGGTGGGCTCATTATTTCGGTTCAGATGCTCCTGGAGGATATTGAGAAAGGGGAGCTGGATGTCAAAATGGCCCTTGAAGAGCTTCGCGGGATTGAAAATGATGCGCGGCGTTGTCGAATGATCACCCGAAAACTGCTCGATTTTTCCCGCAGCGTTCCGGAGGAGCGAAAGAACCTGGATCTCACGAAAGTTGTTGAGGATGCGCTGATATTGGTTCAGCGTCAGGCGGAAATCGAGAACATCACTTTCAATAAGGACTATGCTTCGGACCTGCCGCCGGTCCGGGGAAACTCCAACCGTCTTCAACAAGTGATTATCAATCTGGTCAAAAACGCCTGCGATGCCATGCCGAAAGGGGGCCATATTACCATATCAATCCAATTGGAAATGGAAAGTGAAAAAGAACCGATGATTCATCTTAAAGTGGAAGATACCGGCCCCGGAATACCCGATGCGCTCCTTGAAAGGCTTTTTGACCAGTTTTTCACCACCAAGGAAGGGGGCAAAGGAA
>JANQDY010000241.1 GCA_028278625.1 Thermodesulfobacteriota bacterium | reverse complement strand
GTTTGACGAGGACGGGGATTCCAGCATAACGCTTACCGGTTTTAACGGTACGTCGGGACAGACGGGATCGGGCCTGGGCATCTCAGATGCCACCACAGGCGCCGCCAGCGTCTACTGGGCTGACAATGCCGATATCAGCACCACCGCCATTAATAATGCGATCGATGATCTGGATGATGCCATTACCACATTGCGGTCGGAATCGAAAACCCTGGCCAGCAATTTGAGTGTCATCACGGCCCGGCAGGATTTCACATCGTCCATGATCAACACCCTTGAAGACGGCGCCGCCGATCTGGTGAATGCCAACATGGAAGAGGAAAGTGCCAACATGCTGATGCTCCAGACCCGTCAGTCCCTGGGAATCAGTTCCTTGACCATGGCTTCCCAGGCGGCACAGTCCATCCTGAGGCTGTTCTAATGAACGGTCCCGGTTGAGCACCGGCTCAATGAGCCATGCCTTCCCGGTATCATGAAACGGAGGGCATTGTTCAAGATGGAAAAAAAAAGGCCTCCCTTTTGGGAGGCCTTTTTTTGATTGGCGGGATTTTTATATGGCGTTAGAGGCGTTGCTGATTGGGTGGCGCAACGCTGTACCCAAATGTCCCCCACACATTGGATCTTAATTTGCGATTGCTCAAATCCCACGCAGATATGCTGCCGGCTGTGTCCACAATGCCGCTTTTGACTGAATAGGCATTCAGGACCCCTTTTAAAACCATATGCATGATCATGTCATCAATGGGAAAATAGATCGGTTTGACGGATTTGAGTATCTTTTTTGCCCCCTTTAAAGATGCTCTAAAGCCCACAATGCCACACACCGGCGGTGATTTTTCTATGAGCTCTTTTCCGGGGATTTGGATGTCAGGATCCCCAAACCTCAGGGATGTGTGTGAATTGATGTATTCCAGGAAAGGCTTGGGAGGCTTTTGGTATCGGGGATGATCCGGTTGATAGTAGTAAGGGTGTTTGAACAGATACAAAAAATCATAGTCAGAAGGCAATTCACCGCAAATTCTATCATATATTTGCTCAAAGCCTTCGCATAAGGTGGCATCATCTTCTAAAACACAAATATCTGAGATTCCCTCAGAGACCATTTTTTCCAGCAACAGAATAACGGATAGGGCAATACCCACCTGCCCGCTGTTAAGTTTGTGCAAACGATCGAAGTAAATGTACTTTTCATAGATAAATTCTTTGATTTTGTTGGCATCCAATGCGGGGCCGTCAACGGCCGGAAATATATGGATGGGTCGAGATAACTGCTTTTGCAGAACGCCAAACACATGTTCGCGCCTTTTGCGATCTCTCTTAAGCAAAATGGTGTACACGGGGTCCATAAGATTTCCCTTCCGGGCTCAAGCCGTGCCTCTCTTTTTGGAAATGCACTCCGAGAAAAGGGTTAAGACATCCTTGTTGACATTCCCACTCTCGACGGCCGCATCCAGCAGCAAAATGGCATAATCGAGATTCCCGGCCGAAAGAAGCCCTTTTGCCAGTTCGTGACAGGAAACGGCCATGTAGGCTCCCGTATTGGTTATCTTCAGTTTTTCAAGGTTTTTTATCCCTTTATCCTTCTGGCTGTTACAGCAGTAAGCCGCCGCCAGCATGAACCGGGCGGGCAGGTAATTAGGGGACCGTTTGAGGAGCTTTCGAAGCGCGGATACCGACTCCTGGGCGTTGCCCAAATGCAGCTGGCAAATGGCATAATTGTAGGTACTTTCATTCATTTGAGGTGCCAGCGCCACGGCCTTTTCAGCAGCCCAAAGGGCCTTTTCGTATTCGTCCATATGCCAATAGGCGGTTCCCAAATTGACAAAGGCCTCCGGTGTTTTCGGCCGGATGGCAATCAGTCTTTGCCACAATTCAATGGCTTCTTCCCACTTTTTCAGAAGCCCCGCTTGAATCGCCAGCTCCCTGAGGGCAATGGGATCATCTCCCAGTTCATCCAGCTTTTTTCGGCCGATCTGATAGTAGGTTTCGCCTTTGCAGTCACTTCTCTCCGTGTTGAGTTTGCCATAATGATGAATCGGCACGATGCTTCTTGCCACACGGAAACCGGCTCTGTTAAGGGAAGGCTCTACCATTTCGTGGACCGGATATTCAAACCGGATACGGCTGTCGTTGGGAAAGAGCCTCACCTTGTGACTGGGAATCCATCCTTCGGCCGCCTCTTCATTGTCATACTTGCCATCATTGGCGACCCATCCGATGGTATTGGCGCGGGCCATATAATTTCTCGTGACAAAGGTATAGGCGACGGGTTCCTTGGAGGGATTTTCTACCATCTTCCTCAAAGAACGGAAATCGAGGGGTGATATGACCTCATCGGCATCCAACAGGAAAATCCAGTCTCCCGAAGCCTTTGAAATGGAAAAGTTTCTGGCTTCGGAAAAATCATTGGTCCATTCAAACTCGTAAACCTTGGCGCCGAATACCAGGGCCAATTGCCGGGTGTTGTCCGTGGAACCGGTATCGACCACGATCATCTCGTCCACCACCGGGCTGACGCTTTTTAAGCACTTGGCCAGGTCTATGGCCTCATTCTTGACGATCATGCACAAGGATACGGTCGGTTTTCCATCCGCTCCCTTTTTGATATCTTTCGGTCCCAGACGATCCCTGACGCTCAAAGCGGCGGAGATAAAACCGTCGTCAACGGTGAAGGCCACCATGGCATCCTCTATCTCATCCATTGCAGCTGCATATTTCCCCTGTCGGATCAGAATGTCGATGAACAGCATTTTGAGCCGTTCATGATGGGGGTACAGCAGATTTGCTTCGCGAAAGGCCTGCTCTGCCTGCTGGTAAAGCCCTGATGATGCAATGGCCTCGTGGTAAGCGGTCATCGTGACAGCAACGGTGGGAGAGAGCATAAAGCCCCGTTCAAATAGGCCGAAGGCTTCCTCCTTAAAGCCTTGATCCCATTTCAATGCTCCAAGGCGGGCATACGGTTCGCCATAGCCCGGATCGGAGGCAATCGCTTTTTCAAAAAAGGATTCGGCACCTTGCCCTTTCTCAACGGCCACGATCCCTTTCAAATTCAAAGCGGACGGGGCTTCCGGTTCCCGGGATAATACCAGATCAGCCATTTCCAGAGCGCGATCCGTTTGGCCCATGCCGGCCCTGCAATATCCCATCAGTTCAAGCCGTTTCAAATCGTCCCGACCCGTTTTCATTTGTTCGAGGACGTCCAGAGCGTCTTTCGCCTGCCGGACATCCAACAGAACCTCCGAAAGGGTATAATAGAGGCGTTCATCATCGGGACAGGATCCGATGCCTTGCAAGAGCGTGTCAACGCTCTTGTCAATCTGGCCTTTCTGGTGTGCCTCGGTTGCTTTCTCCAGTATATTCAGGGAAAAGATTTTTCTGCCGAGATCGCTTTCAGCATCCACGCCACCCCATTTGTCGGCGAAAACCAGTTTGTCATGACGCCTTTCGTCATCACGGTCCGGAACACCATTTCCACTGCTGCGGATGCTCGGGTCCCGGTGCAGGAAAATATCGCCGGCAATGAGATTCCGGTACCCTTCTAGGGCCGCGCGAAAACAGAACTCCTCGTACTCAAAACGCTCCGACCTGAAGTTTTCTTCAAAAAAGCCGATTTCTTCCACCAGATTGCGGCGAAACAGCATACAGAAACCGCTGATGGTTCGTGACGGTATCCGTCTGTTTCGATTTCTTGTTCTGAATGCCCGGGCAAAGGACTCCATATCCGCCGCAGTCCGCAGGTTGTCTGAAACGATACCATCAAGCCGTTTTAGATGGTTGGTTACAGGGGCAACAACGCCCGAATCCGGAATGCTTTTGAGACATTCCAGCATTCCCGATAGCCATCCTGCCGTAACCACCAGTTCACTTGAAAGCAGAAGGATGAATTCCTTTGAGGATGCCCTGATCCCGGCATTGTGTTGTGCTGCCAACCGGCTGCCTTTAGGGGACTTTATGAACAAGCAACTGGGGATTTGCTTCCGATGCCGGTTCAGCCATGTTGCGGTATCCTCATTCTCGCCGGTATCTACAAAAATGATTTCAATGTTTTCGGGCGTATGGGCCATCATGCTTTCAACACATCTTTTCATCCGGTCTGCGGGACCTGTCACGGGAATAATGAGGGAGACCGAACCCGCAGAGGTACCGGGGAGCGGATCTTCCCCAATTCCGGCGCTTGACACTGGTGAAATGCTCTGTTCCATGTTCCAGGATCTGCCTTTAGATCGATAGGGATTCGGACAATCTTAAGTTGGGTTTTCGAGATGGCTGATGCTTTGATATTCCACTGTCACTCCGCAATTGTGTCCTTCCATTATTTTTGACAGGGCCACCTTCACCCACGTGTTTTCCGTCTTCCACAAGGCCGCATGGAGGATCTTTCCCTGTTTCAGGGCCGCCTCGTATTCTGAACGGTCGAGGAGGACGGCTTCCAGATCGTCCTGGGACCCGTAGGAGGGATCGGCCCATACATCCCCCTGGCCCGCATTCGGTTCACCGTATTTCATGACCAGAATTTCTTTCAGATCCTCAAAGTCTTTGAGGGAATCGTCCAGATTCTCTCGGATGTCTTTCAGTGCATACAGCGCGGAAACCAGGGCATCGTTATGGAAAACAAACGCCAAATAGATGTTTTTATCCAGAATATTGGTGAAATACCCGATTTGGCTGTCCGTGTGTACAACCGGCTTTTCCGATTCGGATCTCAGAACCTCGTTTTTCGTCATTCCCCAGTTGGTATTTCTGAAATCGTAGCTTCTTTCCATGAATTCTCTCTTCCCTTAAAGTTAAATGTTTCGGGGTTTCATGATACGGCGGATTCTTTTTGCCAGGCGTTATAGGAGTGAGACGGATTCGCTTCAGGGCCAATGGCATCCCCTTCCCTTCCTTCCAATGATCCGCCTTCCGGGAACTGTTCCAGGCGTTCTGATTCACGGTCCTTTGCCAGTTCAACGATCTTTTTCCTTGCCGTCATGTTCCAGGGTTCAATCTTCAGTACTTTGCCGTAGAATACCCTGGCGTCTTCCCATTTATCCAGGGACAGGCAAATCTGCCCCATGATGAGAAGGATCTCCGTATCCTTGGGATGGGCTTCCAGAAGCTTTGTATAGATCTTGAGTGCCTCTTCGGTGCGCCCTGCTTCAACAAAATAGAAATCCGCAAGGTTCTTCTGGAATGTGTCGTTTAGGGGGTCGAGCCGTGCCGCGGCCTCGTAGTGTTTAAGGGCCTTTTCCTTGCTTCCCTGTTGATAATGGAGGACGCCCAAATGATTGTGGGCAAGCCCGAAATCGGAATGGGTCTCTAGAAGATCTTCCAGCGCCGCCATGCCCGCCTCGTCTCCGTCCCTTTCCATCAGAGCCAGCGCATCCTGGTACATCCTAACGGCCGGATCGATTCCGGGATCCATGGGCAACGGGTGATCCTTCCCGGCTCCCTGATCTGTTGTTGCCATTGTCTCTTTCTTTGCAAGGGCATCCATCACCTGTTTGGCTTCCTGGTTCCATGGGTCCGTTTCAAGAATGCGGCAGAAGAAAGTTCTCGCATTATCATATGCTTTGAGATCGATGCAGATGTGTCCCAAAGCGGTCAATATTTCCACATCCGCGGGGTTTTTTTCCAGCAGCTTCACGTAAATTTCAAGGGCCTCTTGGGCCCGGCCCAACTTAACAAAGCATAGGTCCGCCAGGTTCTTCAGGAAGGTGGCGTTTTCAGGTTCCAGTTCAGCCGCCCTTTTGTAGTGCTTTAGCGCGTTTTCGGGTTCATCTTCATTGAGATACAGAACACCCAGGTCGTTGTGGGCCAAGGCGAAATCCGGATGTGCGTCCAGTAGCTTCAGAAAGGCGCTTTTCGCTTCCTCTTTTCTGCCGCTGTTTAAAAGCAGGCGGGCATTCTCATGGAGCCTTTCGATGTCTAATGCACCGTATTCCCTGCGGATTTGCACAAACTCCCCTCCGGAGACCCTTGGGTCGCGGTGCTCCAGGCTTTCGGGCGATTTGAGATAGATTCCCAAAAACTCTTTTAGATGCAGGAATTTTTCGGTTTGAGCCATGCGAAGCCAGAACTCCCAGTCGCCCGCTGACTTGAACGTTTCCCTGAAATAGCCGTGCTTTTCATGGAGGCTCTTCCGCCACATGGGCTGGGGCCCGATATAGCAGGCTTCGGCCAATGTTCTGGGATCGAAATCCTTCCAACGAAACATGCTCGAGGGTGTGAAACTCTCAGATGTCTCATTCTCCTTTTCCGTCACCCACACGTCCGCATAGACCAACGCGACCTCGGGATTCTTATCCAGCACATGCACCATTCTCTCAAAGGCGTAGGGCAGATGCCGATCGTCGGTGTTGGCGTTGGTGACGTATTTTCCCGAAGCCGCCTTGATGCCCCTGTTCCAGGCGGCATAGACCGTCTCCCGCTCTTCGGTCTTAATGTATTTGATGTTGGTATAGGTCCTTTGAAACGCCTTGACGATGGCTTCCTCGTTTTCTTCCGATGCGCTGTCGACCACGATGATTTCCAATCGATGGCGGATGGTCTGCGCTTCAAGGTCTTCCAGGCAACCGCGTATGAACCGTTCGGAATTAAAGGTTGAGACAATGGCTGATACAAGGGGTGGTTCTTCGGTTTTTGGTCTTGTATCCGCCTGTAATTTTGGATAGAGTGCTCCTTCTTGTCCATCATCCGGCCATTCTCTATGAACCACGCTCTCCCTTAGTTGCCGGTAGTACTCTTTTACATCGATGCCGCGCCATTTTTCCCAAACGGAAAGGGCCGTACCCAACCAGTAAATCTGCCACGCAAAATAGTGGCCCAGAAGATCATCGCCACCGGTTCTCAACTGTTTTTCATACTTGGCGATTTGTGCCATGCATTCCTCGATTTTGCCCGAAGGATTCTCGCATTCTTCCGCCTCGGCGATGAAATAGTCGCTCATGGCCTTGAGATATCCCTTTGCGGTGGGATGGGTCAGGTGGTAAACGCAGCAATCATCGGCATATTCGATTTTGAAAACATTGTTGGGATCGCTGGGAGTGAAATTGTGATGGATGACATCCCGGATAATCGTCTTTTTGCGGTTCACCATAAAGGGGAAGTAGCTGACGGACCAGGGAGAACGTTTGTCATGGATGCCGAATGAATAGTATTTGCGGGGGACATAGATGAGATCCAGCTCGCCCTTTGAATCCCTCAGAACCTGTTTGAGTTTATTAATCAAAGACTTGGTGGGAATTTCCGATGCGGTGCTGATAAAGATCCAGTCGTGGGTGGGGATTTGGGTATAAGTGACCATGTTTCCGTCGCCCTGATGGGAGAAGGGCATATCCACTACTTTGACCTTTGCTCCGAATTGACCGCATATGGCTTTTGTCTCGTCGGCTGACGATTTATTGATCACGATGATTTCGTCGGCCCATTTGACGGCCGATTCCAGCACATAGGGGATGCGTTCTTCCTCATTGTACACGGTGACCATAAAGGAAATGGGTGGTTCGGCCCCATCTGTCATGGCGGATGGTCCAGGGACCCTTTGTTCGGATTCGGGTCTGTAAATCAGTTCCGTTACCTCCAAAGGATCCGGAAGGGGTATGAAGTGCTTCTTTTTCTCGAATTTCCGGGACAAGAGAGGCTCAGGATCAAGATCCGCTTCTTTGAGATCCGGCGGAAGGTCCCATTTTCTTTTAAAGGCCTCCCAGGATGCTACGAGCTTCCGTTTGTATTCAAAGTCGCCCCGCATTTGCGGTCCGCCCGTATGATGGATGAAAATGTCATCGGCGATGATGGCGTCGTAGCCGGCGAGTTTCGCCCTCAGGGTAAAATCGTCATCGTTAAATCCAAACGTGAAAACCGGATCGGTGCCGCCGATCTTGTTGAGCAATTGGCGGCTGAAAAAGAGGATGAAGCCGACCAACCTGTCCGCGCTTCTGGAGCCGCCCCGAAAATTCCGGGTCCATTGCCTGGCAAAGGCATCCAATTCCTCAATACCTTGATAGGGAGCGTTGGGCACCAGTTGGGGGCCTGATACGAAGTTGGAACGGGGCCCGATGAGGCCGACACGAGGGTTTCGCTTCATATGTTCCAAAAACAGGTCCAGCCAGCTGGGGGTTACGATGATGTCGTCACTGATGGTGGCGATGTAGTCCCCTTTGGCCATGGCGAGGCCCTTTAAGGATGCGATGTCGGGTCTGCCGTTACGGGGTATCTCAATCAATGTGATGTCCGGAAGGGTCCGCAGGTAGTCCCGGGAGCCGTCGGTCGATCCGTTATCGATGATGATCAGTTCATATGGCACGGTGGTGTGGCGCCGAATCGAGTCGACACAGTCTTTGAGACAGTCCAGCCGGTTGTAGTGGACCATGCTGATGGACACCAGCGGCTTTTGGATATCTGATGCTTCCTTAGTGATGGTTGTGGCCATATCCTTCGTTGTGCTTTTTGGCCCGCTCGATGCGATCTTTACCTTTTGTGAGGGGGTATTTCCATTTAGCGGAAAAACATCAATGGGCCGATGGGCTGTCTGTTCAAGCAAAGTTTTGACGAATCTCTCCGTTCGAAAGGGATCGGCTTTTTCGCCATTAAAAAAACGCTCCATACTTTTCAAATAGGCCTGATATGTTTCATCGCTCATCTGCCTCAGATAGTCATAAAGGGATGGGTAATCGGAAAAATCCCGCTTATCGATGAAGCATTCCTTTGGGATGTGATCCGATACGTTTGGTGCGCCCCAATAGACGGGCACGCAACCGGCCTTGAAACTATCGAATATCTTCTCGGTAATATACCCTTTAATATCCCGAATATTTTCGTAACAGATGGAAAACCTGTAATCCTTCAATATGTCCAGTTTGGACTTTATCCGGCCTCTGTAAGAGGGGTATTCGGCAGGATCCCATCCAATGCCGTAGAGGTGGAATTCGTCGGGATGATGTTTTTCGAACCAACGGATGGCATCGACGCGATGGGGATAGAGACTCAGTTCATGCTTTACATGTTTGCACCCGGCAATCATGGTGCAAAGATGCTTTTTAGACCCCAGATCTTTGGGAATGGAAACGGGAGTATCCGTGGCGTAATTGAGCTTGATGAATCTGCTGTCATCCACGTGGTCGTCATAATATGTGAAGATCTTTTTGAAATGATTCTGGTTTCTTGAAACCCAGTTGTCCGGAAGGATGATGGGGCTTTCAGCGATCACCAGATAGCATGGCTTTTCGCTTGTGATGGCTTTGACCACCAGGGGATTGTCCACTTTGGGAAAATCCCAGAACAGGAAGGCGTCTATATTTTCGAAGTTGGAAATGGTGTCCAGGGATTTCAGCTCAATCCTGTTTTCCAAGCCGATACGGTGGAGTTCATTCATCGGCTTTAAAAGATTGTCGCCCATGGGGGCCTCGGGATTCAGGAAGATCCGGTTGTTCTTGAAGGAATCCTCATAGAAGCCCCAAACGCCGATGGTTGTCTTTCCGTGCTGACGGCCGTTTTGATGGGGACTGGAAGAGACTCTGTTGTAGCCGGTTTGACTGGAAGCCATGTATTTCATGGCCATGTCCGCATAATCGAGAACGTTTTGGTAGCTCCCGTATCGCTTCTGATCGTCGCGTTTTAGGGTCTGCTTGGAGGACTTCTTTTTCTCGCTCGATACTTTCATGGCGGTATTGACCCAATTGCGCGCCGCGGCCTTCGCTTCCTCTTTGGAAGGGTGGTGATACTTCACGATGCTCTCTTCAAAAAAGGGCATGGCTTCTTCGATGTCCTGATAGGTCTTTTCCGTCCAGGGATCATCGGTCAAAATGTAGGAAATGTGATTTTCGTAAAAATCGGGGCGCAAAGAGCAATCCCATTCTTTATGGATGCCCAGGGCGTGCAACACTTTCAGATGAGAATCGACGCCGATATTCTGAAATGAGGCCCCTCTGATCGGTGTATGTTCCAGGTACTGCAATTCATCGTTCCATTTGAAGCGGTTGTTTGGGGTATGATGATTCATCACCTGGTTGAAAGAACGGCCGATGACGGCAAGGGGGGCGTTCAGGTAGTAAGTATAGTCGGTATTGAGGGTCAGTCCCAAAAAACCCACATCGCCGCATGATCTGACATATATGACCCCTTGCTTTTTCTTTGTTTCGCGTATCAGCCTGACCGAGTAAAAGGCGGATGATGAATGGGAAATGGGCGGGATGGGAAAATCGACATTAGGACCGATGCCCCAGGTGCTGCATAATTTGAGGGCCGCTTTATACGCGTCGATTTTAGAGAGGGTGCCGTCAAAGTTGTTCAAGAAACCGAGGCTGTGTAAAGGCGTGTTGTTGTCATGGTCATAGGTTAAAAAGCCCCCGCCGATGATTTCAATGGCGGGATTTGCCTGGATGTGGGCGGCCGCCGTTTCCAGCGCATGTGGCAGGAGGATATCATCGTCAGCAAAATTCATGAAATAATCACCTTCAAGCTGGGAAAGAACCTTTTCGGCGATATCATTTCCATGCTGTTCAATGTAATTTGTTCGATATCTTTCAAACCTGATATCGAGCTCTTCAGGCAATTGCTTCGTATCGACGGGAGGATCAGATCCGTGATCAACAAGATGGACCACAAAATTCTTGTAGGTTTGGTTGACCAAGGATTGCAGCGTATATTTCAATAGCTGCGGTCTATTATAGGTGACAACAAAAATATCGAACTTTACCGTTTCCATTATTCATCCCTAATTCCAAAGCAGGCTGCAATATCTTTTCTTTGGTTTTCCTTATGGTGGGTTTTCACAGAAAATCACGCAAAACAGACTTTTTCCACAGTATTGGGGTTCAGGGTATCCCTATTCTGAGCACTCTCGAACCGTAGCTGCACTGGCGCAAGAAAAAACGGACAAAAAAAGGTCCTAATTCCCCCACACCTCCTGGTTGATTTTGGCGATCCTTCGTAAGGGTCGCATTCCA
>JANQDY010000230.1 GCA_028278625.1 Thermodesulfobacteriota bacterium | reverse complement strand
ATTTGGGTCAGAAACAGAAATCACCGGGCATACCTTTCACATAGACGGAAGGCGTTGCTAAGAAATGGTGAGTTTGGCTAAGTGACGTTGTAGGGTTAGATACTGCAACAAAATTCGAGGGAAAGGGGATTTGGGGTATCAGAGCGGGGAGAAGATTGCCATAAAAATAAATCTCACCACCTGTAACGCCAGGTCCAAAGAGGTTGATCCCGCAACCCACGAAAAAAACCCGGCCATGATCAATAACATTGATGTGGCTCCCCAAATGGTTTTTGCCCTTTTGGAACAGCTTGTTAACACAGGCGGTGTAGAGCAGGAAAACATTAGCGTTGGGGATACAACCGCCATGATCCCCGACTATTACTGGGACTATCTTCATCCCGATTTCCCAAGTGTCGGTTATTTTGATAACCACGGCGGTTCAGAACGAATACGGTCTCAATTCTCAGACATTCCCGTCTACTGGAGCACGCTCGATGCAATGGGAAAGCTCAAGGACTATCTGGCAAGACCCTTTGCCCAGGCGGACTACATCATCAACTTCGCCGTGCTGAAAGGGCATGCGGCAGGGTTTTCCAATTGCGGAAAAAACCACTTCGGTTCCCTCATAAGATGTCCCGACGGATATGTGAGGCCATCGGATCCAAGGAGGGATCCGGATCAGGGGAGCCATCGGGATTACTTGGATCTGCATCTTTCCCTGTACCCCGGGACAGGGCAATACAGGGCGATCGTGGATTTGATGGCGCATCCGGAACTTGGTGGAAAAACATTGTTATACATGGCTGACGGCCTCTTTTCCGGCTACATGTGGGACGCTCATCCCTATCAGTGGAAAAGCGATCCGTTCAACAACTATTGGCCTTCAAGCCTTTTTGTATCTTTGGATCCCGTTGCGATCGATTCGGTGGCTTATGATTTTCTGGTTGAGGAATGGCCTCAAATCGTGGAGGACCCGGCCCTTCAAGGGGCAGCCGGAGACTATTTGGTTGAGGCAGCCCTGGGGTACGCGCCTCCTTCCGGTACCTTTTATGACCCCGCCGGAAGCGGAAATCCAGCCCCGAGCCTGGGCGGTGGCATAGCAGAATGTTAAAAAACCTGCAAGAACATAGACAAGTTCCTTCATTTTCATCATCCTGTGTTCTCTCCATGATCTTTCAAACGAAGCTGGACCGGGCTAGTGTTCAAGACCTCGAATTTCGCCCAATACGATTTATCGCCGAGTATAACACAAGGGATATTAAGGATTCTGATTGAATCCTCGTATGCATAGGTGGCACAATCATTTGCGGTTCCCAGTGCGTCGAAGCCCGGACCCTCATTGCTCATTTCAAACGTCCAGTCACCTAGATGATCGGCCTCTTTCCAGTATATAACACCATCTTCTTTCACACATGGGATGTGAAGACGGAGATCTAAAGGGTTTAGTGTGGCACACGGCTGACCATCGTCATACATCATTACCCCGCAGTCCCCCATTGTTGGATCCGATCCTTTCAAATAATGGCATTCTTTTCCATAATTGTAATCGGGCAGCGGTGCTTTCTCACTTTCTATTATGTTAATCATATCAATTAGATTACGCCTTGCTAGATCCCATGCGTCTTCATAGAAGGTGTGATCTGAGTAACCGATCATAGTGCAGCCTCCTGTTTTCGGACCGCTTTCAGCGCCCCAGAACCATTTAGTGCATTTATCGTTATGGCATTCAATCTGGCTAACGGAGCGAACGAAGGCAAAGGAGTAGAGCCAGGATTTGTAATCCAGAACATGTGGTGTTTCAGTAGGCACTTTTTCATTATAGTCCCCGACCCATGTCTGACATTCACTGACGGTACTAAAATCTGGTACGGCAGTACCATCCGCATAACTATGGGTGGGAAATAGAAAAAGAAGGAACAACACCCAAAATAGGATTCTTCCAAACATATCTCACTCCTTATAATTGTGTTTTCGTTAAACTTACAAAAAGCTTAAAAAAGAAAGGAGAATTGTCCAAACTCCCAAAGAGAAGACGCATCTCATTGGGAGCAAAGCATTCAAAATTTCATCGGTTTTACCATGACCGCTCCTTGGTTGGAGACTATGGATAGTATGGATTTGGATCAAAGGGGTGGCTCCCGTCCCCGAATTGCAGTTCAACCCTTTTCGATGATGAGCAGAGACAGGAAAATCATTCCCCCTCATCGCCCAAGCATCTCCGTTACTTCCTTTTCGCCTTCCTGTAGTTCCTCTTTTTCATGTTCAACCCTCCCCTTTCTTGCGTGCCTCCTTTTCCATTTCTTTCTGAATCATCCGTTCCTTGATTGAAGATGGCTCGTTGAAAACGAACACACTCAACCCATGAAACAGAAGGCCGATACTCCAGCCCATCAACGGCCATTTAAACCAGAGGTAATCGCTTGACGTAACGAGGTTGATAATGGCCAGAAGGATATTCACGCCCGCATAGACGGCCAAATGGATGTAAAACCCAATCTTGGCTTCCACTTTCTTTTTGGCATTTTGATAAACCTCATCATTTTCCACCTTGCACCTCCCCTCTCCTCCTTCGTTATCCGCCGATCCCCCGGGTTAGCCCATTCCCTTCAGGAAGACAGAGATCATTATGATACTTTCCCGACCGGATCCCATTCCCCAGACATCACCCGTTAATTGAGATAGCGGACTTCCGCCAGCTTTTTGGGAACCACCTTTTGGTATTTATACTTGGGAAAGCCAACCGTCAGACTGGAATAGAAATCCCTGTCTTCCGCCAGGCCGAGCATATCTCGAATCTCCCGACTCCGGTTGCAGATGGGTGGAATCAGGTCGTTGAAACAGGTCCCAACACCCAGTATCTCTGCCATGAATATGGCATGGAAAGCGGAAATGGTACAGTTTGTATCACCCATGGGTTCAAAAATGGGGCTGTGAAACAGGATCAAGGCCCTGCAATCCCGAAGGATCTCATCTCCCGCCCCCTCTTTCTTCCATCTCAGGTACCAGTGCATCCCCGGCATGACAAAGTTTTGGAGTGTATTATAAAGTCTGGGGCCGGCTTTTCTTTTGATCATAAAACGGCCAATGGGGTTGTTTAAACCCTTTTCCAGTCCTTGATAGCCTTCATGGACCATTCTCGACAGGGTATCCAAAGAGGTTGGGTCGTCAATTACAAGAACACCGGTGCTTTGACTGGCGGTGCCGGTGGGAGCTCTCCGCGAAGCCTCAATAATGCGATCCAGGATTTCCCTGGGAACGGGCCTGTCCTTGTAACGGCGTATGGAACGTCGCTGCTCCATAAGGGTAAGCAGGCTTTCCTCGGTCACATCCAATGGTCGAACCGGCTTGAACGCATCGGAATCCATGCCTTCAAGACGGATCGCATCATTGGGGCAGACCGCCATACACTGGCCGCATCCCAGGCAAATCCCCTCCCTTTCCCTAGAGACAATTGCCTTTTTTTCCTCTTTCTCACCCATGGTCTCTATAACACGCCGTGGACAAATACTCCCGCATATTCCGCAAGCGGTGCATTTATCTTCCTCTATTCCTATCATGATTTCACCTCCGGTCATTCATCTTTAAGGCTTTTCATTTCAGCAATCCGGCGCTGAAAGAGCCGGTCCGTGACATAGGCCCGGCTAATGCGGGCACTCTTGACCATTTCAAGGGTCATTGCCGCGTCTTGGCTGACGGAGAGATTTCGGGTCAAAACCTTTCTAAGTGCCAATTCCCGATCAACGATCTGCTCACCCGTTTCCACATAAAAAACCAGATCACTGATCCTGTATCCCCACCTCAAGCCCTGCGCCAACACCCTCCCCATGCTGACATCATCGCTGTCAAAGAACCCTTCCTCCACGGGAATGAGCAGCCTTGCCAGAAGGAGTTCATCCACCTGCCCGCCCGTGAGCCCCGTTGCCTCCAAAAAGGCATTCCGGTCCATCCGGTCTTCCCCTATGGCGGGGCCAAAAACCAGGTTCGTCAGTTCCACGTGGGTTGATATTGCGGCGTCATCATCCCATTGCTCCATCAATTCTCGGATTTCCCCCAGGGGAAGCCGGTGGTGCACTTTCATATTTTGAATGAATTTGACCCGATTAATACTTGCCGGATCGTAATAGGCCATATTGGGACTTGTTTTGACGGGCTTGGGGATCAATCCGAGTGATACGTAGTAAAGGAGGGTTGATTTTGCCAAGCCTGTCGCTTCCGAAAGCTCTTTCATCTTCAGTCCGGGCTTTTTTGGGTTCCGATCCATTTTTTTCATGGTGCCAATCCGTTCCGTTCATGTTCTTGAGGCGATGCATCCTCTTTTACGACAAGTCATAAAAAGTGTCAAGTGTCAATTTACACTTTTTTAATATATTTCCATGTCAGCTGCCGGCCCGGTGCCATGGGCATTCCACGACCCTGCCCTGGACGATTCCAAAAAAGGGTCCATGTCCCCGCTGCTTGAAACAAAAGATCAATTCTCGGGACAGGGTTTTGCCCTATGATATTTGAAGGTTTTTGAGACCGTTGCACATCCTGTCATGGCCAGATGGATGCGCTTGCCCACAACCCCCCGGGAGGATTAGAGAGGTTTTGATATGAGGCCACACAATAGCGGCATGAGAAAGCACCCGAAAAATCTCCATACCACTTTACGTGCCGCCCTTAAAAGCCTGAGTTTTTTAGCCGATGATCTCTTCGGCGGTTATGATTTCCGCATAAGGGACCGACAAAGCCGACATAAAAGCTCCGTGAACATCTTTGGCCTTTATGGTCTTCCCCTTAAAGACCAAATCTCTCGTTGCACAGGCATCTTCCGCGACCCTGCATTTGAAACCCAGGTCAAAAGCAGCTCGCGTGGTGGCATCGATGCACATGTGACTCATGGCACCACAGATGAGCAGTTCACCCATTTGCTCCCTTTTAAGGGTTTCCAAAAGTTCGGTGTCACGAAAACTGTTGGGGAAGGATTTTGACACAATCAACTCTCCTTCCTCGGGGGCAACCCATTGGTGTATCTCAACGCCCTCGGTACCGGGAAGGAAAAAGCCGGCGCCCGGTCTCTTTGAAACATGCTGAACATGAATAACCGGCAACTGCCGTTCCCGAAAAAACCGAAGCAACGCCTTGGCATTTTGAGCCGCCATTTCCACATCCACCAGCGCCATTTTTCCGCCAGGGAAATAGTCGTTTTGAAGATCGACCAACAACAGACATTCTTTCATTTTGTATCTCCTTTTGAGGGCCAAGATAGGTAAGAATAGCACCCCGAGATGCTCCCACACAAGCATATTTCTCTGTCAAATCTCAATAACAAGGGCCTTGAAAAATAGTCTTTCCCATTGAGCGCGGTTATGTGTAAAGTATATGCCAATACCATTTTTGCACGAAAAAAGCGCTCAAACCTTAGGGAGGTCAAGGGAAATGGATGGAAACAACGCCTTATTAAAACGGGGTGCCCAATCCCGATTGAAGTTCACGGCCGCTATCATTGGCGGCGGAAATGCCTGTCATGATCTTCTCAAGCTCTTGAGCAACGAGCTCTTTGAACGCCTCCAGATGGAAATCATCGGCGTTGCCGATTCCAACCCCGATGCACCGGGAATCCGTCTCGCAAGGCAAATGGGAATCTTCACCACCTCCGATTTTACGGCCCTTTATGCCCTTGAGGGGTTAAATCTTCTCATCGAGTTGACCGGCGCTGCTAAAATATCGGAGCAGATGCTTCGAACAAAACCGCCGCATATCAGCGCCATCGATCATCGGGGCGCCCGTCTCTTCTGGGACCTGATCCAGATGGAGATCGATAAAAGGTCGATCCAGAACGAATCCCATCAGGCGCTCGTCCGGGAGCGTGACTGGTCTCAACACTTCATAGATTCTCTTGGCGACAAGATCATGGTGCTGGACAAAGACCGGACCATTTACAGGGTTAACAAGACATTCCTGAATGAAACCGGATTAACGGAAACGGATGTGCTGGGAAAACCGTGCTATCAAATCACGCATCACAGCGCCGAGCCTTGCAGCGGAAAAACACATGCCTGTCCCTTTGAACAAGTGCTTGAAACCGGAAGCCACTTCTCCGCGGTCCACAGCCACAAAACCAAGGATGGCGCCGACCTTTTCGAGGAAATTCTCGCCACGCCCCTCTGCAATGAGAAAGGGGAGATTGTTCAGGTCATCGAAGGAATCCGTGATGTGACAAGGCGGATTGAACTGCAGGAAGAGGTGCGGCGAAACAAGGAATACCTGGAGAATATTATTGCAAACTCCAGTGACATGATCATCACCACAGACCTGGATCGCAAAATCGTCACATTCAATCCGGGTGCCGAAAATATGCTGAAGTACAGGGCGGAGGAAGTTCTGGGCCTGGACATCGAATCCTTCTGGAAGGCCCCTGAAGAACGACGTAAACTCATGGCTGAAGTAGAAGCCAAGGGGTTTGTGAACAACTACACCACAACCCTGCTTGCCAAGGATGGTGACGAAGTGGAATTCAGCCTTTCTCTTTCACAACTAAAAGACAGCGAAGGTCGTGTTCTGGGGACAGTGGGCGTGAGCAAGGATATCACCGAAGAAAACCGGCTGAAACGGCAGTTGGTGAAGCGCGAAGAGGAACTCAAAAAAGCCCATGACTTTTTAAACAAAAGCGTTCAAAACTCCCCCAACGCCATTATTGCCGCCGACATGAAAGGGAACATCATCATATGGAACCAGGCGGCGGAAGAAACCCTGGGATACAACGCCAGTGAAGTGATCGGCAAGATGAATATCAATAAAATCTATTCGGAAGGCACCGCCAAAAAAGTGATGCAGATGATGCGAAGCGCCGATCACGGGCCCGTCGGCAAGCTGCAATCATATCCAATGGTATTTGTGAGACGGGACGGGCAAGTGATTGAAGGGAATCTTTCATCTGCCATCCTCTATAACAGCGACGGCACCGAGGCGGCATCTTTCGGTATTTTTGTGAACCTTGAAGAACGGCTCAACATGGAACGAACGCTTCGGCGAACCCAGGAGCAGTTGCTGCAATCGGAAAAACTGGCTGCCATGGGGCGCCTGACATCGCAAATTGCTCATGAATTGAACAATCCCCTTTACGGCATCATGAACACCCTGGAACTTCTGAAGACTGAAATTCCGCCTGAGAACAAACGAAGAAGGATTCTCGAGATGGCCCTTTCGGAAACGGAAAGGCTTGCTGAAATGCTTCGAAAGATGCTCTCATTTTCAAAACCCGATGAGGAAGAACGGCAACCGTCAGACATTAACACCATACTGGATGAGATATTGCTCTTGCACGAAAAACAACTGCGGGAACACAGCATCGGCATATCTGTTTCCCTGGCACCCAAGCTCGAAAGAGTAATGGCCTCCAAAAATCAGCTACGGCAGGTTTTCCTGAATATGATCTCAAACGCCCGGGATGCCATGCCGGAGGGCGGGACCCTCACCGTGGCCACGTCACAGGTGGACGATGATGTTCACATCGACATCTCCGATACGGGCACGGGTATTCGAAAAGAAAACATTGATAAGATTTTTGACGCCTTTTTCACAACCAAAGCCAGCGTCAAGGGCGTGGGCCTGGGACTCTCCGTCTGTTACGGGTTTATCAAAGACCACGGTGGCGATATCAAAGTGAGAAGCCGGATGGATGCCGGAACCACTTTCACCATTCTCCTCCCCGTTTACAAAGAAACGGAATAGATCCCCCCTTCCATCCTCGATACCATCACCTGCGTATCACCAGGGCAAATCCCTTCCATAGGGCCGCACATACCCCTTTGACCATCTCTCAAGGTTGGATGCCTCTTAATGGAAAGCAATTCCCAAGTACAGAAATTTCCGTTATTCTAGTAAATATTTATTTCGAACATCGATTTTTTTCTTGACAAACCAGAATAACTATAATAACTGTAAAACCAAAAATAGATGCAAGCACAGGAGCACCAAGACCATGGAAGACATCTTGACGGTATATACGGCCAGTCAGTACTGCAATGTTTCACCCAAAACCATTATCAACTGGATCGAATCAGGACATATCACTGCCTACAAAACCGTGGGGGGACACCGACGCATCAAGAAAGAGGACCTTATCGCATTCATGACGAAACAGGGAATTCCCCTTCCGGCGGATTCCCGGATTGAAGAGCGGGTTCGAATCCTGGTGGTTGATGATGATCCCATCATTGTTGAAACCATTGTTCAAGCCCTTGAGGAAGATGAGCACGACTACGAAGTTATCTCCGCCTCCGATGGCTTTGAGGCGGGTTTACAGGTGAATCACTTCAAGCCGCACCTCATGATTCTGGATATCATGATGCCGGACATCAAAGGGAATGCCGTATGCAAGAAAATCAAAAGCGATGAAGAAACCAAGGACATCAAGATTATCGTGCTCTCCGCTTATCTGGATGAAGAAAAATTCAACATGATGAAAGAAAACGGCGCGGATGTCTGTTTCTCGAAACCGTTACCGCTTCCCCGTTTGAAAGAAGAAATCGCGCGATTGTTAGGGCTTGCCGGAGAGGCGTAATTCTGAGAGTGCCCTTCAAGAAATCCATTTTATGAAGGAGAAGCAAAATGAAACTCAAAGAAGCCTTAAGGAAAAATCAGTTCATTGTCACATCAGAAATTCAACCCCCCGTGGATGAGCCAATGAATTCTCTCATCCACCGCCTGAACCTGGTGCGGGGTCGGGTGGACGGCGTGACGGTTCCCGAATTGGAAATCGAAGGCATTGTGGGAGACAGTATCAAAGCCTGCCGTCTCTTGAAGGAGAATCGATTCGAGTCCATATATCAAACCACCACTCGCGACAAAAGCCGACCTGACCTTCAGAAAGATCTCCTCCTGGCCCATGAAGCGGGCGTCGAAAATGTTCTGACCTTCACCGAAGACTACCGGCTCACCGGGGACAGCCTGCAGGAAATGATGTTTTTTCATGTGGATGCGGGAAAGCTCGCTTCCGTTTTGGACCATATGAAACAAGGGTACACCGTTGACGGCAAAGAGCTTCCCGCAAAAGCGGAGTTTGTCCTGGGTTCGGGGATTGAATCCGCCTGGGGAAAAGATGTCCCGGACCTGGAGATGAAAGAGATGGAGGAGATGACCAAAATCGGAACCGGCTATTTCCTCACAACGCCGGTATTCGATTTGCCCAAATTTGAAAAATTCATGAAACAGGCCAGGACATTCGGCATTCCGGTCATCGCGGAAGTCATGATTTTAAGGACCGCCGGCATGGCCCAGTTCCTGAACCGCCATTTCAAGTCGGGACTTATCCCCGAGTGGATCATCAAGAAACTTGCCAAAGCCACGGACAGGGAAAAGGCGAGTCTCGAAATCTTCGCCGAAACGGTCCAGGGTTTAAAAGACCTCTGCCAGGGAATCCACATCATCACCATCGGGGGAGAGGAAAAACTGAGATATTACCTGAATGCCGCCAAACTCCCTTAAAGAGGAGAAACGCTCTTGGAAGAAATCAGCCTGACAATGGACGGCAGAATGCTCAATTGCAGTCCCGGAAGCACTCTGCTGGAAGCAGCCGAAGAAAACGGCATCAAAATACCCACCCTTTGCCATCACCCCGAACTGAAACCCGCCGGGGCCTGCCGCCTTTGTCTTGTTGAAGATGAAAAAAGCGGACGCGTGATGGCCGCCTGTGTAACACCGATCGCCCAAGACATGGTCATACGGACCGATTCCTCCCGGGTCATGAAACATCGGAAAAACATCATCCGTCTCATGATGGCGGAACACCCGGAATCGTGCCTCATATGCAGCAAAGGGAACCGTTGCAGATTGCGTGAACTTGCGGCAAAAATGGGTTTGGGTGAAACAGGCCTCTACCCCATGCCCAATTTCAAGCCGGTTGAAACCTTGAACCCCTTCGTTGAAAGGGACCTCACCAAATGTATCCTATGTGGAAAGTGTATCAGGGCGGATCACGAACTGGTGGTTACCGGCGCCATCGACTACAATCAGAGGGGGTTCACGGCACGGCCGGCCACCCTTCTGGATAAACCCCTTGAAGACTCCTCCTGCACCTTCTGCGGCACCTGCGTTGCCATCTGCCCCACCGGTGCCCTCTCTACAAAAGCCGTCGGTTATGTGGGGTCCCCTTTGTCTGAAGACCTTTCCACTTGCGGGTTCTGCGGCGTGGGGTGTTCACTGCTCCTGGGCGTCTCGGGAGAACGGGTGGTGGAAGTAAATCCTTCAAACTTCCCCAAGAGCGTTAACGGCGCCACCCTTTGTGTCCGCGGTCACTTCGGCCATGATTATTTGAACTCGACGGACCGGCTCAATACCCCGTTGATCCGAAAAGAAGATGAATTGATTCCAGTGACCTGGGAGGAAGCTTACAAAACCGTGGCTGATCGACTCCGCTCTATCAGAAAACGCCATGGCCCCCAAAGCATCGGCTTTCTCGGTTCTTCAAAGTGCACCAACGAAGAGAACTACCTCTTTCAAAGGATGAGCAGAATTTTCCTCGGTTCAAACAATGTGGACCGATTGGGGGATCTTGGGACCAGGCCATCCGTGGGCGTCCTTCAGGAAAGGACCGGTTGGGGATGCCGTAAGGCTCCCATGGCGGGTCTTGAGCGATCGGAAGCCATTCTGGTGCTTGGCGCTGATCCTGATCAATCAACCCCGGTGTTGAGCTATCATCTTAAAAGAGCGGCAAGAAAGGGGATCCCCATCATCGGCGTGGATTTGCGCAGAACCCTTCTGACGCCCTTCAGTTCGGCATGGTTATGCATCAACCCCGGCCGAGACCTTGAATTCATCCATTGTCTCACGGCGCTCCTGTGGAAGAAATTCGGGCACAACGCCAACTTTATTGAGCGTTTCACGACGGGCTTTGAGGCTTTCAGCGAAGCCATCTCATCCTTTAACCCGGAGCGGCTCTGCCTTTCAGTGGGGAGCGACATGGCAAGTTTGGAAGGGGTGGCGAATCTTCTAAAGGGACGCAGAATCAGCTTCCTCATCGGTCATGGCATCACCGGGCAGGCAAATGGACCCAAGTGCATGGACGCAATCCTGAATCTCGCCCTAATGACCGGAAGCATCAGCCATGAAAATGCGGGCATTTATATCATTGCCCATGAAAACAACCAAACCGGCGCATGGGACATGGGGTCAACGCCTGACATGCTTCCGGGTCGTCTGGCGGTCAAGGACAAAGCGGCGCGCAAAATATGGGGGCGGGCCTGGAAGGCCCACATCTCTCCTGATCCCGGACTTAATGCCCTCCGCATGATTGAGGAAGCGGAAAAAGGGAATCTCAAAGCGCTCTACGTGATGGGGGAAAACCCCTTGCGAAGCCTTCCCCAGCGGGAACGTGTTCTAAAAGCGCTCAGGGGACTCGATTTCCTGGTGGTACAGGACATTTTGAGCACCGAAACCGTTCGAATAGGAGACGTTGTGCTACCGGGGGCCGCTTTCTCCGAAAAGGAAGGCTCCTTCACCAGCATGGAAGGACGGATCAACCGCTTCAAGCAGGTGGCAAAACCGCCCGGCAAAAGCCTCCCCGACTGGCAGATCCTTGACCAGCTGGGAAAGGCCCTGGGAGATCGCAGCCCTTATGGTTCCATTCATCGCATTCGGGAGGAGATTGCCCGAGCCCTCCCACAATACCAAAGTTTAACGGAAGCCTCAGACAACAATTGGAGTTGGATCAGAACCAACGGAAACACGGGGTCTTCGGATGATGAAAAAGCAGGATCTCCGATACCTTTTGCACCGTTAGGGGAAATGGAAGACGTGATCACGGACGATTCCCATCCCATTACCGCCGTCCTGGGAACGGAGCGGCGACACTTGGGCAGCGGGACCCGCACAACCCGGTCCGGAAGAATCACTCGATTCGATCCGGACGGCACAGCCGCCATTTCATTTGAAGATGCCCAAAAACTGGGAGTGGCAGAGGGGAACCGTGTTCGTCTCATATCCGGAAACGGACATATCACAAGAAAGGTCCGCATTGACAAGGGTCTTCCCCGGGGCATCCTGTTTCTGCCCACCGGCACGCAGGGAAACGATGCGCTGAATCTGCTGGCACTGAAGCCCTTTGATGGACCCGGATACGAAGGCGTCAACACTTGTCAGGTCAGACTGGAACTTATGGGGGGAGAGGATGGAACCAAAACCGATTGAATGGCATAAAATCACACCCATCATAGATGCCCATCGAAACAGGAAATGGGGATTGATCCCTCTTCTTCAGGAAATCCAGGAGGCCGTGGGGTATGTTCCCCCGGAAGCCATTTTGCCCATTGCGGAAGCCATGAATCTCTTTCCCTCTCAGGTCCAGGGGGTCATCACCTTTTATGCGGGCTTCAGCCTAAAACCCAAAGGAAAATATGTGGTCCGGGTCTGCCGCGGAACGGCCTGTCATGTCAAAGGGGGCCGCAGTATTCTCCGGCTCATGAAAAAGGAACTGGATCTTGAGGAGAACGAAACCAGCGAGGACTACCAGTTTACCCTGGAAACCGTCGCCTGCTTGGGGGCCTGTTTTCTTGCCCCGACCATGATGGTAAACCGAACCTATTACGGAAAACTCTCTCCCACCAAAATCGGCAGTTTGTTGTCACAGTTCAAAAAACAAGAGGAAGACTAAGGGACCCGCATGGAAAAGCTATCGTCCGTGGGACAGTTTGAATGGCTTCGCAATAATATCCTGGCCCGTATGAATGAGAAAAAGACCGTGGTACAGGTCTGCATGACCGGTTGCAGAGCATACGGTTCCGGTGAAGTCAAGGAAGCACTTGAGAGTGAGGTCAAGAAAAAAGGCCTTTCAGATTCGGTGGAAGTGAGGGGCACCGGTTGTCACGGTTTCTGCGCCAGAGCACCGGTTATCGCCATTGACCCGTCCGGCATCCAATACCAGGAAGTGGATCCGGAGGACGCCTCGGAAATCGTCGACATAACCCTTAAACGGGGCCAAACCGTGGATCGCCTCGTGTATCATGATCCAAAGACAGGCAACCCGATTGTTTACCGGGATCAGATTCCTTTCTACAAGCGACAGGAGCGAAGAGTTCTCGCAAATTGCGGCCGCATCGACCCCACCAGCATTGAACACTATATCGCGGCGGGCGGGTACCAGGCCATTGTAAAAGCGCTTTCAAAAATGTCGCCCGAAGCGGTCACAAAAGAGGTCACGGCCGCCAAATTGCGGGGCAGAGGGGGCGCCGGATTTCCCACCGGCATCAAGTGGAAATTCGCGGCCCAGGCTTCCGGCCATCCAAAATATGTCATCTGTAATGCCGATGAGGGAGACCCCGGCGCCTTTATGGACCGGGCCATCCTGGAAGGGGATCCCCACGCGGTGCTCGAGGGAATGCTTGTGGGTGCCTATGCCATGGGCGCTGAATACGGCTATGTCTATGTGCGGGAAGAGTACCCCATTGCGGTGGAGCATCTGACCATCGCCATCCAGGAGATGACGCGATTGGGCCTTTTGGGTGAAAACATTCTGGGCACCGGCTTTAATTTTGATCTCCGGCTGAAGATGGGGGCGGGCGCCTTTGTATGCGGAGAGGAGACGGCGTTGATGGCCTCCATCGAGGGGAAACGGGGAATGCCCCGCGCGCGCCCCCCTTTTCCGGCGGAAGCGGGCCTGGGGATGAAGCCCACCAATATCAACAATGTGGAGACCTGGGCCAATATCCCGTCACTCATCAAAAACGGTGCCAACTGGTACGGCGAGGTGGGGACGGAGAACAGCAAGGGAACCAAGATCTTTTCACTGGCCGGCAAGGTCAACAATACCGGACTTGTGGAGGTGCCCATCGGTGTGACGGTCCGCGAGGTGGTCTTCGATATCGGCGGCGGCATTCCAAAGGGGCGCCAGTTCAAGGCCGTCCAGATGGGCGGTCCCTCGGGAGGGTGCGTGCCGGCCCAGCACCTCGACCTACAAATCGATTATGACACCCTTCAGAGGATCGGTGCCATCATGGGGTCTGGCGGCATGGTGGTCATGGATGAAAACAATTGCATGGTTGAAATCGCAAGATTTTTTCTCAGCTTCACCCAGTCCGAGTCGTGCGGAAAATGTGCTCCCTGCCGTTTGGGAACGACCCAGCTTTTGGAAATTTTAACGCGAATCACTCACGGTCAGGGGCAGCTCAAAGACATTGATACCATTGCCGATCTGGGGGGGACCATCACGGAATCATCCCTATGCGGGCTGGGCCAAACCTGTGCCAAACCGGCCCTTTCAACACTCAGGTACTTTCAGAAGGAATATGAGGACCACATACTGGAACATCGGTGTGCCGGCGCCACCTGTGACGCCATGGTCATCTCCGCCTGCCAGCATGCCTGCCCGGCCGGCATCGACGTTCCCAATTATGTTGCGGCCATCGCTCTTGGAAAGAACCGCCAGGCCGTGGACATCATACGGGAACGGAACCCCTTTCCCGCCGTTTGCGGCCGGATCTGCATTCATCCCTGTGAGTTCAAATGCCGTCGGGGAGAATTGGACGAACCGGTGGCCATCCGCTCCCTCAAACGGTTTGCATCCGACTGGTATTTCGAAAACATCGGCAAGGCCAAAGCACCATTTCCGGTCACCCGAAAACAGAAGGTGGCCGTTGTGGGCGCAGGCCCCGCGGGCCTTACCTGCGCCTACTTCCTTGCCAAAATGGGATACCGGACCGTGGTTCATGAGTCCCAACCGGTGGCGGGGGGCATGCTGGGGATCACCATCCCTGAATTCCGTTTGCCCCGGGAAGTGATCGAGGAAGAGATCAACTACATCGGGTCCTGCGGTGTTGAAATCCTTTACAATTCACCCATCGATGCGCGGCACACGGTGGATGATCTGATGAAGGAAGGTTTTGAAGCCGTGTTTATTGCGGCGGGAGCCCAGGCGAGCAAGCGGATCGGAATTCCCGGTGAGGATGAGGGGCTTGATGGCCTCATGTACGGGCTCGCGTTTCTAACCAAGGTGAGAATGGGGAACCATGCAACCGTTAAAGGCAAGACCGTGGTGCTGGGGGGCGGAAACGTGGCCATAGACGTGGCCAGGACCGCGGCCCGGCTCTATCCCCAAGAAGCGCTTTCAGAAGACGGATCCGGTAACGTCCAAATCTTCTGCCTTGAATCGAGACCCGAGATGCCGGCATGGGACAAAGAGATTGAAGAGGCTGTCCAGGAAGGGATCATCATCAACACTTCATGGGGTCCCAAACGCATCATCAGTGAGGAAGGACGCGTTACCGGCATCGAATTCGTTCAGTGCATTTCGGTCTTCGATGCAGAAGGGAATTTCAAACCCAGGTTCGATGAATCATCCACCCAGTTGGTGGCCGCAGACACCATCATCATCTCCATCGGCCAGGCCCCTGATCCCTCGTTTCTGTCGGAGGATCTTAAGCTTGAAAGGGAACTCTGGGGAACCCTGGCCGTTAATGAAAATACCCTTGCCACAAACATTGACGGCGTTTTTGCCGGTGGCGATTTCACCACCGGTCCCACCTACGTCATACGGGCCATTGCCGCGGGAAGGCGGGCGGCACTTGCCATCCATCAATACTTCCAGGGAGACGCCGGTCCCATCCGAATTACCGATGAAAAGACGGAAATGGACGAGAGCACGGGACTCGCCTTGGATGATGAGGAGACTGAAACGGTTCCGAGAGCCAAGGTGGAACTGGAAAACCCGCGGGAACGGGTGAGGGATTTCAGGGAAATCGAAAAAGGACTCACCAAAGAACAGGCACTGAGGGAGGCCACGCGATGCCTCAGATGTGACCTGGAAGAAAAAGAGAGGGCATAAAGATGATCAGGTCCATTACACAGCAAAAGCCGGAAGCGGAACTGGATCGACTTCTGGAAGGTTTGAGAAGGATTTTCATCATCGGTTGCGGCACTTGCACGACGCTGACAGAGACGGGGGGAGCTTCTCAAGTGGCGGCCATGAAGGAGTTACTCTCTCAAAAAGGGAAGATGATCACGGGCCATATGGTGTTGGCCGTGGCCTGCGACAACCTGACCCGGGAAGCGATCATGGAATACGACGCCCATATGAAACAGGCCGATGCGCTCCTGATCATGTCCTGCGCTTTCGGGGTCCAAAACATTTCCATGCATTCCGGGAAACTCTCAATACCCGCCCTCAACACCCAGTTTATCGGCAAGGAAACCGGCCCCGCCGAATTCAATGAAGTTTGCACACAGTGCGGAGACTGCATTATCGGGGAAACAGGGGGCATCTGCCCGGTCACCGCTTGCCACAAGGGGCTGGTGAACGGGCCCTGCGGCGGCACCAACAACGGGAAATGCGAAATCGATTCCCAAAAGGACTGCGCCTGGACCACCATTTATAACCGGCTGCTGGACCTGGGTCGTCTTGACAGCATGAAGCTGCTGCAAAAACCGAGGAATCATCAGGCGGAGTTGCAACCCGGCAAAATACGGCTCAGTCTTTCATAACATCGCGTTTTCCCTCGAATCAAAACAGGCAAGAGGAGCAGCATTTTTCTGCAAAGTCCAAAAACCAAAACGTCTATTAAAGAGGTCTGAAATGGCATCAGCATTTAAATCGGCACTTGATTCCGGCAAATTCGTCGTCACCAGCGAGGTTGCTCCGCCCAAGGGGACCAATCTCGACAAAATGGCGCATCATATCGAATTGTTAAAAGAGAAAGTGGATGCCATGAACGTAACGGACCATCAGAGTTCGGTCATGCGCTTTCCCTCCCTCGGTGGCGCCCTCCTGGTCAAGGAAATGGGCGGAGAGCCAATACTCCAGATGACATGTCGGGACCGAAACCGCATGGCGCTCCAGGCAGATCTCCTCTTCGCGTTCCAGCGGGGCATCGAAAATGTCCTCTGCCTGACGGGTGATGCGGTGATGTTTGGGGACCATAAGGCGGCCAAAGGGGTTTTCGACCTCGATTCCAGCCAACTGGTCGCCGCCATCAAGGGGCTCGAAAATGGAGAAGATCTGGGTGGCAACAAGGTGGAAGGAACCCTCTCCTTTTGTAAGGGCGCCATCGTCACACCCGAAGCCAATCCCCTTGAACCGCAGCTCATCAAATTTGAGAAGAAAATTGAAGCGGGTGCGGAATTCATCCAGACCCAGGCCGTTTACGACCTTGACAATTTCAAGGAATTCATGAACTATGCCAGGCTGTTTCCGGTCAAAATCCTGGCAGGCATTATTCTGCTCACATCCGCGCCCATGGCCCGATTCATGAACAAAAACGTGGCCGGCGTGAATGTGCCACAAGACCTGGTGGACGAAATGGCTTCCGCCCCCAAGGGAACCGCCCTGTCAAAGGGGATTGAAATTGCGGGGCGCATGGTCAGACGGCTCTGGGAGGAGAAAATGTGCGATGGCGTGCACATCATGGCCATTGGCCGGGAGGAGTTGGTGCCCGACATCATGGCGGCCGCCGGATTGACCTGATACCTGAGCCACAACCTTGGAGGCACCGTCGGAATGAGCTTCAAGATCGGCATCGGCCAGATGAACAGCCGTGAAGAAAAGGGATCCAACCTTAACATGGCGGAAGCGTTGATCGACGGCCTGGCCGAAAAAGGGGCGCGCCTCATCATGCTGCCCGAGTATTTCCTCTTTCTGGGCGATACAGCGGAAATACCCGACCACGCGGAACCCATTGACGGTCCCAGCCTCGATCGGATTCGTCAAAAGGCGGTTTCACACAAGCGTTACATCCATTGCGGCAGCTTTCCCGAAAAAAAGGATGACAGAATCTACAATACTTCGGTGGTGTTTAATCCGGACGGGGTGATCATCGCGGTTTATCGCAAAATTCATCTTTTTGACGTGGAGCTGCCCGACGGCACCCGATACAGTGAATCCGATATTTTCACCGCCGGGTCCAGGGTCGTCACCTTTCGGATCGATGAAATGACCTTTGGCATGAGCATCTGCTACGACCTCCGATTTCCGGAACTCTATGGCCAGTTGGCCAAAAACGGGGCACAGGTGCTCCTGGTGCCGGCCGCCTTTACCTTGGAAACCGGCCGGGACCATTGGGAACTGCTGCTTAGAACCCGTGCCGTGGACAACCTTTGCTGGGTAGCGGCCGCGGCACAGTGGGGCCCGCACCCTCCGGACAAAGTCTGCTACGGCCGCAGCCTGGTGGTCAATCCCTGGGGACTGGTGGTGGCGAAGGCTCCGGATGGCATCTCCTTGCTAACGGCTGAAATCGACCTGGATCTTCAAGCCAGGCTTAAAACCGCTTTCCCGGTGGCGAACCATCACCGGGAGGACCTGTTCAGAAGATAGATCGCCTCACATTCTGGCCACAATACCGGGAGGCAGCAGCTTCATCACCCGCCCGATAATATTCCAGGGGAAAACGGGAACCGTTGCGGATTTTACTTTTTTCTCGATCATATCCGCAATAATGGCCGCCCCCTTTTCAGAGGAAATCAGAAAAGGCCTTCTTTTGAGCATCTGGTTGAGCGGCGTATCAATATACCCCGGATACAAGACCGTCACGTGGATATTTTTCCTGATCAGTTCAACCCTCACCGTTTCGAGATAAACGGCCAATCCTGCCTTTGACGCACTGTATGCGGAATTCCTTGGCATGCCGCGAAAGGCGGCCACGGAACTGGTCCCCACCACATGACCCTTTCCCCTTTCGAGAAAATGGGCCACTGCCGCATCCACCGTTGCGATGGCACCGATCAGGTTCACTTCAATGGTCTTTCGGGCTTTATCAAAATCACCGCACCCTACCCGCTCCCCCAATCCGATGCCCGCATTGGCAAACACAATATCCAGTCCCCCCAGGTTTTCGGACATTTCACCGACGGCACTGAATACATCTTCATAGTCCGTCACATCCAGGGGGCGCACGGCCACGGCCGGCGGATTCGCTTGAGCGTGAAGATCCTTTCGAATAGCCGCCAGTCGATCCGCGGATCGCGCGGCCAGGGCAAGCCTGTACCCTCTTTTTCCCAGCTCAAAGGCAAGCGCTCTTCCAATCCCGGAGGAGGCACCGGTTATCATGATGGTTAACGGCATGGACGCCTCGCTTGTTCACATTTTGAAAGGTCAATCTCTAATACCACACCAAAACGGCCGGATCGTGCCAGATCCGAAAAACGATTTTACAGAATTGTTGATGCTTTGTAAAAGCGGTTTTCCTAATTTTTTCTTGACCCGTGATACGGTTATGCGTAGTTTGATAACCTATGGAAAGGATTCTGAGAACCAAATCGCTTTTTCTTTCGGTGCTTCTCCTTTGGTTGGTGGGCCAAGTCTCTTGGGCATCCTGTAAAGAAAAAGATACGCTTGTTGTTGCATTCAAATCCCACATCAAGACCCTTGGCATCCGTATGCCGACCACCCGAAAAGCGTTTGTTCTGGCCCACAATTGGGCCGATACCCTGGTGTATCGGGATCCTCACAAAAAAAAGCTGGTTCCCTGTCTTGCGGAATCCTACCGCTCCGTCGGAGACCACAGCATCGAATTCAAACTGCGAAAGGGGATCCGATTTCACAATGGAGAACCCTTTAACGCCGAAGCGGTAAAAGCCTCTTTTGACTATCTCACGGATGTGAAACTGATGCCCGCCGTTCCCTATGGATTCTTGAAAGAGGTGGAAATCCTGGACGACCACACGGTCCGCATCGACACCACCGTTCCCCCCTCAATCGCCCTTGATGTTATCGCCAACATTCTGCTCATTTACCCGCCCAAGTATCTCAAGGAGGTCGGTGTGGAAGGGTTTGGCAAGCATCCCATCGGCACCGGCCCCTATCAATTCAAAAAGTGGCCGAACCCTTCGGAAATCGTATTTGAGGCGAATCCGGACTATTTTGGCGGCCCCAAAGGCCAGGCGAAAATCCCAACCCTCAAGGTCAGAATCATCCCCGAAGAACTGGTTCGATTGGAGGCGCTGCTGAGCGGGGAGATTGATCACATCCGCTGCGGTTCCGTCTCGCCGGATCAGATCCATATGTTGGAAACGGACCCCAACATCAAGATATCCGCCGCGGACAGCATGGGGATCTTTTTTCTGATTATGGACGTAGAGGGAAAAAGCGGATCCCCCTTTTTCAGGGATAAACGGGTGCGAAAAGCCCTCAATCACGCCATTGATAAAGAGGCGCTTGTAAAGAAAGTCCTAAATGGGCACGCCAGTATAACCCATTCAGCGGCAACACCGTTTCATTTCGGTTATACGGAGGATGTGACAACCTATCCCCATGATCCGGAAAAAGCAAAAGCGCTCCTTGCCGAGGCCGGATATCCCAACGGTTTTGAGGTGGATCTCTACTTTATTCGGGACGAAAGCGTGGCCGAAGAAATCGCGGAGCAACTAAAAGCGGTGGGCATAAAAGCCAATCTCATCATAAAGCGACGTTGGCGGGATCTTTACGGGGAAATTGTGGCGGGCAGAACCCCCTTGATTTTCCTGCGGACTGGCGGGTATTCCATTTTTGATGCCAGCGCCATTATGAACCTCTATTTTCTCCAGAAATCCCCGCGCTGTCTCGGTTCCAACAAAGCGGTCAACGCGCTTCTTAAGCAGGCGGATGCCGCAACAGACCCTGAACGACGTCGCAGTCTTCTGGCGGAAGCCCAAAGACTCATTTCAGAGGAGGCCTTCTGGGTGCCCCTCTATTACGGCAACGCCGTTGCCGCCATGAACAAGGACCTCAATTTCGAGACCAGCTACGACGAGATTGACCGGTACTTCAATGCCTCATGGTCCAAGTGAAAGCGATTGATCCCTCCCTCCTCTTGGGTATCTTTCAGCGACAGCCCCGTGTGCGCTACTTTCCCAGGGCTTCATCCCGCAGCACTCGACGCAGCACCTTTCCCACGGCGGAAACAGGGAGTTCGTCGCGAAATTCCACGAGCCGGGGGCGCTTGTAGCCGGCCATGTTCTCTTTGCAGTAATCCAGAACCGCCTCCTCAGTGAGGGTCTCCCCCGCTTTTACCTGTATGAAAGCCTTCACGGTTTCCCCGCTACGGTCGTCCGGCACGCCAATGACCGCGGCCATGGCCACTTTGGGATGTTCAAAAAGGACATCCTCCACTTCCCTGGGATAGACGTTGAACCCGCCCACCAAGACCAAATCCTTTTTCCGATCGGTGATGACAACAAAGCCATCCTCATCCACATGCCCTATGTCACCGGTGAGAAAGTATCGTTTGCCGTCCAAATCCCGAAACACCGCTTCGGTCTCTTTTGGCTTGTTCCAGTACCCTTTCATTACCTGCGGGCCGTGAATGGCGATTTCCCCGTCCTCTCCCCGGGGCATTTCTTCCTTTCCCGTGTCAATATCGAGCACCTTGATGTCCGTGCTGGGGAAAGGGAGTCCGATACTGCCGATTTTCCGCGTTTCCGCATTGGCCGGATTTCCGCTGGCAATGGGAGAGGTCTCGCTCAACCCGTAGCCCTCAAAAATGATGGCGCCCGTCTTGGCTTCGAACTGCCGACAGACTTCCGGCGGCAAAGGAGCACCCCCCGATACACAGCAGAGAAAGGAACTCAGGTCGTAATTCTCCACGTGGGGGTGGTTGACAAAAGCCACGAAGATGGTTGGAACCGCCGCCATGAGGGTCGGTTTGTATTTCTGAACGGCTTTCAGTACTTCCGTAAAAGGCGGATTTCCCGCCCGGGGATCCGGAATGCAAACGAGTCTGGCGCCAAGAAAACAGGAATGGAGCATTGCGCAGGTCAAACCAAAACTGTGATACCAGGGGAGAACCCCCAGGAGGGTCTGGGCCCCTCCCCGTTCCAAACGCTCCGGTTTAGCCCCCGGCGCATGAGGAAAAAGCGCCCACTCATCCAGGGCCGTCACATTGGCCATGAAGTTGGAATGGGTCAGGCAAGCCCCTTTGGGCCTTCCCGTGGTCCCTCCGGTGTATAAAATGAGGGCCAGATCTTCCACGGGGTCTATATCCACTTCCGGGGGAGTGGGAGGAGACTGTTTGACCACGTCATCAAAGAGAAGGTGTCCCGGTTCGTGCTTTCCGGCTTTGGGGATTTTCCCCAAGAGCCCGCCGATGAATGCCATCAGCGGTGGCAGATACGATTTGACGGAACAGATGACCACCTGCTCCACATCGGTCCCCCTGATGGCTTCCACCACCGTGGGATAGAATTGGGGGTGATCCATGCAGAAGACCATTTTGGCACCTGAATCCTTCAACTGGTATTGCAGCTCCGCCGCCGTGTATAGCGGGTTGCAGGTAACACAGGTGGCCCCGGCTTTCAGGGTCCCGAAAAAGATCTCCGGAAAGTGGGGCAAATTGGGTAGAAAAATCGCCACCTTGTTCCCCTTCTGAATCCCCTGCCGCGTCAAGAAATGGGCCAGTCGATCCGATGTCTCTTTCACTTGGCTGTAGGATTTTAAACGGCCGTTAAAAATGGTATACGTCTGGCTTGGATAGTTCTTGGCGGACTCATCTAAAAGAGAGAAAAGGGGCTTTTCGTATCCCGTGATCTCACGGGGCACGCCTTCAGGCCAGAAAGGGGTATCCCAGGGTTTGAGTGCCATGGCGGAATCCTCCGAATTTGAGTTGAGAATTCAAGAAAACTGTTCCCGTACCATCACAAAAGGTCAAAACAGAATACAAAACACCGGCAAAACAAATCGGGTCTGAATCATATAACAACTTCCAAATAGCGCATTTTTAAGGCATTTGTCAACAAATTCATCTCCAGATCAAAAGCGGTATGGTGAAAAAGGTTTTGACAACGGCCATTACACATCCAATAGAAGGGAATAACCCGTTTTGACTTGACTTTTCTACCAGTTCTTTGGTATGAATCACATTCAATTCAGGTGCGCCCAATGCGCCTAAAAGGGAACTCCGTTAAAACGGGACGGGCCCGCCGCTGTGACCTCTGCTCCATTTTTTATGAGCAACGCTTCCGGCACTCTATGACCACTGTCAATGACTCACTTCAGTGAGTTCCCGATGGGAAGGTCGCCGGAAGGGGGAGGAAGTCAGAAAACCTGCCTGAATTAGAAATCCCGCCGGTTGCGCGGACGTGCTGGGCGGGTTTGATCTAGCGGATAAGAAAGGGAATCCCCGGGTCGAGGAATTCGACACGGGGATTATTTTTTTGCACATGGGAAACTTTATTCAGCGTTTTTCAGGCGTCTTCTTTGCAGGCTGCCTTATTTTTTTGGCAACCGCGGCCATGGCCGAGGAACATCAGGAAACCACTAACCTTGGAACCGTTGTGGTTACGGCGGAACAGGATCAACCGGATTATCAGACCGGTGACGTGGATCTGGCGGAAACCACCGGTTTTGTCACGGTCATCAAACGGGAAGAGTTTGAAGGCAAGATGGAAGACCTGGCAGAGGTGCTGCAGAATGAGGCGGGTGTTCAGGTCCGTCAGGCCGGTGGACTGGGGAGTTTTTCGACGGTCAGTCTGCGGGGCTCTTCCAGTGACCAGGTCATGGTCTTCATGGACGGCGTGCTCCTAAACGATGCCTCCGGGGGCGGGGTCGATCTGAGTACCATATCCCTCTCCGACGTTGCCGCCATCGAAGTGTTCAGAGGGATGACCCCCATCAATTTCAACAAGGCTTCCATCGGCGGCGTGGTCAATATCCGAACCCTGCGGGCCAAGGAAGGGATGAACGCCAGCGCCACGGTGGGATACGGTGCCTTCAATACCCGAAAAGCGTCGGGGTTTATCAACCACAAGCCGGGGAAATGGGACTATCTGGTTTCCGTCGGCTACCTGGGGAGCACTAACGACTTTGAGTATTATGACGACTACAGGTACAAGCACAATCCCAACCGCCATAAATGGGAGACGCGCAAAAACGCGCAATTCGATCAGGGAAACCTGTTGGTAAAAGCGGGCTATGACTTCACCGATGATGTGCGCATCGATTTTCTGAATCAATATTTCAAGAAGGATCAGGGTCTCCCCAATTATTACAACGCCCCATCGAACACGTCATTACGAACCGAAAGAAACATCACTTCCTTAAGCTTTATCGCCAACGACGTGGGCCCGCTTCAATTAAATACCCGTACCACCGTTGATTTTTCCTACAAAAACGAGCTCTATGACGACAGCGACAGCGATATCGGATTGGGTAAACAGAAAAACCGTTATATCACCAAGCGTTATGGGGGTGATTTCTTTGCTGAATGGCTGACGGAAATGAACGTACTGAGCTTCATGGCGGACTTTCATCAGGAAACCTATGATCCCGAAGACCTTTATTACAACAAAACCCTTCAAAGCAGCACCCGGGACATGTTGAACCTGGGCCTTCAGGATAGTGTATTTCTCTTTGAAGACCAACTCACCATAACGCCGGCCCTTCGTTACACCTGGTTAAAAGACGATCTCAAAAGCGCCATGGACGAATTTGACAATTCCCTTGAAGGAAGGGAGCGGAATGAAAATTACCTGAGCCCGCAGATCGGTATCAAATACAGCCCCATCAGTTGGTTGAATATTCGGAGCAACTTGGCCAAATATACCCGGGAACCGTCCCTTTTTGAGCTCTTTGGAGATCGCGGGTACATTATCGGCAACCCGGATCTGGAGGCGGAAAAGGGCGTCAACTTTGATGCCGGCTTTGAGATACGGTATCCCACCAAGCTCTGGTGGATGAAATTCGTCTCTTTAAAAGCCGCCTATTTCAGCAGCCATGTGGATGATCTCATCACCTTTGTTTATGATTCAAGGGGCATCGGCAGGGCCGAGAACATCTCAAAAGCCGAAATCCAGGGTGTCGAAAGTGAGATCCGTATCGATTTTCTGAAATACTTCCGTTTTGTGGGAAATGCCACCTGGCAGGATCCCATTAACAAGAGCGAAATCAAAGCCTTTAATGATAACATCCTTCCCGGGAGATTTCAGGACTCATACCTGGTCCGCCTTGAGGCGCGATACGCGGGCGTAAAGGTGTTCGGTGAGTATCTCCGGGAAACCGGCCTATATTACGATAGCGCCAACCTGTTGCCGGCCAAGGACAAGAATGAAATCAATGCTGGCGTTTCCTGGCTTTACCATTCCTTTCTCTTCAGTCTTGAAGGGAGAAATCTCACCAACGAACAGTACCAGGATTTCAACGGCTATCCCATGCCTGGCCGGGCCGTCTACTTTACAGTGGGGTATCGTTATTAATGCAGGCTACCCCTGCAACCCAAGAATTCAGTAGACAGGAGACAGAATTCAGAATCTGAGAGAGGTGCCAGCCATTATATTCCGGTTCCTGAATTCTGGATTCTGAATTCTCATCCAGTTCTCAACTTCTTCCTAAAGGGATCTAAAGCGAAAAGGCACTACGCGTGATGGGGATTGAAAAGATATCCGGGATCCATGCGTTTTTTCAAACACACGGATCCCGGTCTTGGAGAGAGCACCCGGCATCGGTCATTTCAAAAGGAAGGGTACATGATGAAATGCCTTGCCAGCTGCAAGGAATATCCTATTGCGCCGCCACCTGCACGACTTTGGAAGCCTCGCCGGTCCCCTGGCTGTTATAGGGGATAATGGAAACGTAATAGGTTATACCCGCTGGAAGGGTTGCAGTAACACTGGTTCCTGAACCCCAGTCAAATAGGGCGCTGTATCCGTAAGGGGGGGCTGAAACCCAAATATAATACCCCTCTGCTCCGGAAACCACATCCCAGTGGATCATAATGTTTGTCTCAAACACCGATACCCCCAAATTGGGTGCCAGCGGTGTTCCCGTTGTGCAGAATGCGGTTTTCTGAGGATTCAGATTCGTGCCAACGCTTTCGCTGATGGTGTTGTCTTCTGTATTGACGATTCTCAACTGCGCATTGGTGGAGTCAGAAACCCACATCATACCGTTCTTGTCCAGATATGTTCCCGATTGCATGCCGGCGATGTTGATGTTCTGAAGACCGGCAACCACGCCGGAAACCGCGCCGGTGGTCGGGTTAAAGCCGTATAAGGTGTTATCGCCCCAATCGGCGTACCCCACGAAATATCCCTTTGTGGGCGATGCGATCAGCATGCCTGAAATAACCCCGTAGGGATGGAGTTCCTGATTGCCGTCATCCAGAACAATGGCCGTGGCGTAGGTGAAAGGGTTCAAGCTTTCAATACCGCCCGTGTATTCCAGACTGGGATCGCAGAAACCGGGGAAAGATCCGGCCCCTTGGATATAGATACGGTTATTTTCGGCAATGTATTGAATGGATTGGGGATTCTTGACATTCAGCGGCACGCCCAGCATGGCACCTGTTCCCATGCCCGTATTGATTTCCGTATCGGTGGCCACGTCAAACACCGCCACATAAGCCACATTGGAAGGACAAAAAGTTTCATCCAAGCGCTGCATGAGGATAAAGAGTTTGTCGTTGGCAATGACGCCGGCACACATCTTTGGGACCCCTTCGCCAACTGCATAGGCGCTCAAATCCAATTCGCCGATCTTAAAGGCGGCTTCAGTGGTTGCGGAGGGATTGACGATCCAGGCCGTCATGGAACCGTAGCGGATCAGGTAGGCTTTTGTGGAGTTTACAAAAACCAGTTGATAGGGGTTGCTGCTGTCGGTTTGGCCGGGATCCTGTGTGGAGAATTGCCAGATGGGTGTGTTGGGCGCGGAAATGTCCACCTTTGTGATGCTGTCCGCCTGAAACTGCTCGATGTTGTAGTAATACTGTCCAAAGGCGTCAACCGTGTGGCCGTTGCCTCCCGGCAACAGGTCGTTAATGGCGGTTCGCGGTCCTGCTTTTGGATCCACGGTCACCACGGAGACGGCATAACTGGACCAATCGGGCGAGGCCGTTGCCACGACGGCGGTCTGGGTTGAATCGGCCAGGGCCAGATTGGCCGTGGCCATGAAAAACAACAGCGCACCTGTTAGCAGCAGAAGTTTCTTAAATGTGGATGCATGTTGAGCGAAACCTGTCTTCTTCATTTTCTTTCCTCCTTTTCATACGTCTCTATTTAGGTATCCATGGCCCAAAGAAAAAAATCCCTGGACCAGACTTCTTTGATCCGGGGATTTCCCTTTTTTATCCCAAAATCGATGAACGGCCTTATTCCCTAGTAAGCTTCCGTCCCTTCACCCGAGGCAGGTCTTCTGACTCACGGATTATCCTACTTGCTGCGCCTTCCCATTCGGCACTCAGTGATATTGAGTGACGAACAGTGACATCCTGCAGCTTTCGTCCCCGATTACAGCAGAGGGTCTGTCACCGAATCCCACGGCGTTCCCTATTAAGCCCATTCCGAGCACCTAGAGTACTGACAAAATTATTAGAGTAAAATCGAGACAAAGTCAACAACTTTTCCATGAGTTCTCAAGAACTGAAATAAACCCCTGATGTCTGATTGACGCTTGCTCTCCTTCATAACGGCCTACGTGCCGGTGCAGACGCCATGACGGGCTCATTTGCCCTTGACACACAAACATCAGTTGTTCTATGGTCTTTTATTCGGGTGTCCGAAAGGACTTAATAGGGAACGCCGTTAAAACGGGACGGGCCCGCCGCTGTGACCTCGAATTCTCATGCATCCGCGGATGTTTATCGAGAAAGCCCGGTCGGCATTTTTCGCCACTGGTCCACATTCGGTTTTCACTGAGTGCCGGCTGGGAAGGCGGCCGGCAGGAATTGAGGGAGTCAGAAGACCTGCCTGAGGAATTGCCCGGTTCTTCGCGGACCATGGAACAGGGTGGAAGTTGGATTTCGAGGGTCAAAAGGGACATCCCCGAATCGATGGTCTTTCGGTTCGGGGATTTTTTGTTAGGGAGAGGAGGATCATGTACTTTTATTGGCGAATCATGGAAGAGCTGAGTTATCTGGGCGAAGTTCTCCTCTTCCACAACCCGAATTTCCAAAGGGAGTTTAAGCAATGGGTCCGCAGAAACCGGGCCGGATTGGCCTTCGTCTCACCCGAGAAGACGCGCCACATCTTTGATGATTATGACCCCTTTGGCACTAAACCATCGCTCAATTGAAGAATGAGTTGAAAATGCGCTTTTTCTTGCACTTATTCCTCGCGCTTCTGATCTTTTCTCTGGGGGTCTTCGTTCAACAGCCCTTGGCCCGCACGGTAACGGACGAGGCGGGGCGTCAAATGACCATCCCGGACCATCCGAAAAGGGTCGTCTCCCTGGCCCCGAGCATTACGGAGGTCGTTTTTGCCCTCGGCAAAGAAGACCTTTTAAAAGGCGTTTCGCGGTTCAGTGACTATCCCCCTGAAGCCAGGGACAAACCCCGCGTGGGGTCGTATGTTCACCTGGATCTTGAAAGAATCGTTGCGCTTAAACCGGATCTCTGTATCGGCATAAAGGACGGCAATCCCATCGCGGTGGTTCGGAAACTGGAGCGCCTGGGCATTCCCGTTTATGCCATTGACCCCAAGGACATCCGCAGTGTCTTTAAGACGATTCTGGACCTTGGCCGTCTTCTGGGCGCCCAAAAAAGGGCTCAGGCCATTATTTCAGATCTGGAGCGGCGCGTGGAGCGGGTAAAATCCCAGGTGGCAAAAAGCCCTGAGAAGCCAGGGGTCTTTTTTCAATTCGGCTTATCACCCATTGTTTCGGCGGGCACGGAGACCTTTATCCATGAGTTGATCACCATGGCCGGCGGCAGCAATCTTGCGGCAGGCCCTGTCCCCTACCCCAGATACAGCCGGGAACAGGTGCTGGGACTCTCCCCCGACATTCTGATCATCACCTCCATGGCGCGAGGTGCCAATTTTGAGCGCGTCAAACAGCAGTGGGCCAAGTGGCCCTCCATGCCGGCCGTTAAAAACGATCGCATCATGCTGATGGATTCGGATCTGGTTGACCGTCCGACACCCAGGCTCATCGACGGCCTGGAGGTGCTTGCGGAAGCGATCCATCCCGATCTCTACAACCCCGAATCCCATAAGAAAAAGCCGTGACACATCAAAAACCCCGCATCGTACGACGCATTTCCCTTATCTCCCTACTGCTGGTTCTGTTTCTCGCCATCACCGCAATGATCGGCATCTCCGTGGGATCAACGGGCAGCAACATAAAGGAGACCTTCCTGTCCATGCTGGGAATAAAAGCGGCCGACCCCATGCTTGAAACCATTATCTGGCAGATCCGCCTGCCACGGGTCTTTCTGGCGATTCTGGTTGGCGCGGCCCTCTCCCTGGGGGGACTGGTGTTTCAAGCCCTGCTCCGAAACCCACTGGCCGAACCCTATATCCTGGGCATCTCCAGCGGATCGGGCATCGGCGCCATTTTGGGCATCCTTTCGGGTCTCTCCCCCTTTCCAGGCGTCAGCCTGGCCGCTTTTACGGGCAGCATGGCCACACTGCTGTTACTGTTGTTCATGACCTCAGGCAGGACTCTCATTCGAAAGAACATGCTTCTCCTGTCGGGGGTGATGGTGAACGCCTTCTGCGCCGCCTTTATCATGTTTCTCATATCCATCACCCAGGACGATCGTCTGCACAACATCATCTTCTGGCTCATGGGAGACTTGTCCTTGGCGGACCTTCCGCAGGTCTGGCTGCTCATGGCGGTGGTGCTCCCCTGCTCCGTTCTCATCTTCTGCCTTTCAAATACCATGAATCTGTTTCTCATGGGAAAGGAACTGGCCCAGACCATGGGCGTCAACATCAAATTCATCACCGCCACGCTTTTGATCGCAACATCCATCATGGTGAGCGCAACGGTGGCCACCTGCGGACCCATCGGTTTCGTGGGATTGGCGATTCCCCACCTGCTGCGGCTTTTGGTGGGGCCGGACCACCGGGTTCTGGTTCCCGCCTGCTTTCTGGGGGGAAGCGCCTATGTGGTCCTTTGCGACATATTGGCCAGAGTATTGCCGGAGCAAGGCGAAATGCCGGCGGGCGTTATTACCGCCATGATCGGTGCGCCGCTTTTCATCATACTCTTGAAGAAATCAGCATCATGACCCCTTCCATAAATGCCATATCCCTTCATGCCGCTTATGATTCCCATCCGGTCCTTCAGGATGTCTCCTTTTCCGTACCAAAAGGGGAGTTCTTTATCATTATCGGCCCCAATGGGTCCGGAAAGACCACATTGCTGAAGATCCTTTCCGGTATCACGACATTTCAAAGGGGGACCCTTGAAATTGAGGGCTCGCCCATGCATCGCTACTCGCGGCGCGCTCTGGCAAGGATTCTGGCCCTGGTTCCCCAAAGTGTTCCAGAGGATCTTCCCTTTAGGGTCAGAGAATTGATCCTCATGGCGCGAACCCCCCACATGGGCTTGCTGGGGCTTGAAAGCGACCACGATCTTCGGCTGGCCCGGGAAGCCATGGCCTTTACCGGGGTGGAAGCCCTGGCCGAGCGCAAGATGGATCAGTTGAGCGGCGGGGAACGACAAAGGGTTTTCATCGCCAGGGCCATCTGTCAGGAACCTGAAATCATTCTCCTTGATGAACCCACGGCGGCCCTGGACCTGGCCCACCAGGTACGGGTCATGGACCTTATGGAAAAATTGCGGGAAGAAAAAGGCCTCACCATCGTGATGGTCTCCCACGACATCAATCTGGCGGCCATGTACGGAAACCGCCTCATGCTGTTAAAGAAAGGCCGGATTGTAAAACTGGGTCTTCCCGCGGAAGTGCTCACCTTTGAAACCCTTGAAGAGGCCTACGAGTGCCCCCTTCTGGTGGGTGAGAGTCCCCTGGGCAGCTTCCGGCAGGTGACGATTGTTCCCAAAAAACTCATCAACCGGAAGTTGCAGGTATTGGTTGAAAATAATAGAGAAGAAATTGATCACCCAGCTTGACGCCATGCGCTATTTTTCAAAGGAGGCAATGATGGATGAGACACCGGATCTGACAAGAATTGTCGATGGGATTCACCCCATTGAACCGGAATGGATTAACAAGGCAAAAGAAAGAACTTCGCAACTGGTCATGCCCACCCGCGCCCTTGGCCGAATTCACGATATCGGGGAACGGCTCTGCGCCATCAATCAAACCCTCAAACCCGAGGTTGATAAAAAGGCATTTCTGGTGATGGCTGGCGACCATGGGGTGGTCGAAGAAGGGATCAGTGCTTACCCGCAGGTCATTACCGGAGAAATGGTCAGGGCCTTTTTGAACGGCGGTGCGGGCATCAACATTCTGGCCGATCAGGTGAACGCCCAAGTTTGGGTCGTGGATATGGGGATCATCGCCCAGGTGGGACCAAATTCCGTGGCCAACTCCCATAGACTGCTGGTCCATAAGATGGGACCGGGAACCCGGAACATGGCAAAAGGTCCGGCCATGACCCGTGATAAGGGTAAAGAGGCAGTTCTGACCGGTTTCGAGCTGGCCACAAATCTCTTTGACAAAGGCATCCAGATACTCGGAACCGGCGACATGGGGATCGGCAACACCACCCCTTCATCCACAGTCGGCGTTATTATGACCGGACACAGCATTGAAGAGATGGTGGGTCGGGGAACCGGTGTTGACGATCAGGGGCTTGCCCATAAAAAAAGGGTCATCGCAGGTGCTCTCGAGGTGAATCAGCCCGATCCCGGTGATGCCCTGGATGTCCTTTCAAAGGTGGGCGGCTTTGAAATCGGGGGTATTGCCGGATGCATTCTGGCTGCGGCTTTTCACCGGAAACCGGTGGTCATTGACGGATTTATCTCCACCGCCGGGGCTCTCATTGCCTGCGCCCTCTCCCCTGCTGCCGCGGATTATCTCTTTGCCGGTCACTGCTCCCAAGAACCGGGTCATAAACACATGCTGGCACATCTGCGGCTTCAGCCCATCCTGGACCTTGGCATGCGTCTCGGGGAAGGGACCGGCGCGGCGCTTGCCATGCACATTATTGAGGGAGCAGCCCGGATATCACGGGATATGCTCACCTTTGAAGAGGCAGGCGTGACTGAAAAGGAAGGTTGAGAGAAAAAGGACGATGAATCTCCCGCACACAAAAGGAACGTGGGGGAGATTTCATTTGCCCGTTCAACGTCGACCCACAAGAATCTTAACGAAGGGCCGTACCGTCAGGATTGTTTACATCATCCCTTTCAGCTGCTCCACGAAATCCGGGAACATCTTGTAAAGGGGATGGGTTTCACAGGCCGGCAGCTTTTTGGTCTCGGCAAACATCATGGTGGCCAGGAACGCCTCGGCTTCAGCAACCGCCGGGAGGATACGGGTGGCGCCCGCCATGGGGCCCGAAAAAATCATGTCATGGTAGAAAAAGGCGCTCAAAGCTTCCAGGGCCGCATCCGTCGCTGACCATCCTTTGAAATCCCACATTTCCTTGAATCGCTTCAGATCCATGTAGGAACCGTTGCTTGGGGCGC
>JANQDY010000214.1 GCA_028278625.1 Thermodesulfobacteriota bacterium | reverse complement strand
TTAGCTCTTCGGGAGTTTTCGTGGATTCGTTCATGGGAGTGTCTGCTCAATCCGTTCTTTCCCATGATTCTATACTTCAAAACGCGTGCAGAGTCCAGCGAAAAACCGCCCTCAACGCCTTTTTTTAGCTACCCCGTGATCGCTTACTAACGTTTAGATTTGCTAACGTTGGTGACGTACCAGGAATTGATCATGTAAGAGTAGGATTGAGAAATAATGATCCAATGTTTGTTCAAATTTTTAATAAAATAATAAAATCTATTACAAAGGAACAACATTCAGATATTAAAAAGAACTACCTTCCAAGTATTGAATACGAAGAAAAGGAAATTAATGAAGTTGTATTAACACCGGAAGAAAAGGCTTGGTTGAAAGAGCATCCCGCAATTCGTGTCATGGGTGAAACCGATTATCCGCCATGGGATTTCATCCAGAATGGCCAACCAGCGGGCTATGGTATAGATTACGTTAAACTCCTGGCAGATCGATTGGGCATAGATCTGAAGTTTGACATCGCTCCCTATGGCGAACAATTGGGCAAGGTGCAAAAGCGGGAACTGGACCTGCTTCACACCACGAGTTCTTTTGAACTGGATGGCGTCTTGTTCTCCAAGCCCTACGGTCGTTTTCTTCAAATGATTATCACCAGTGATGACCGGTCTGACATCAAAAGAGAAGAGGACCTATCAGGAAAGCGGGTCGCCATTGCTAAAGGTGACGAGGGCATCCAGATGCTGAAAAGAACTGTTCCTGACGTTCAAACAGTGGAATGCTCCGGATATCGCGAGGTATTGCTGGCCATATTGGACGGGAAGGCTGATGCCGGGATTATGGACAGGTCTGTTGCAAATCATCTGATCAGAAGACATCTGCTGAGCGGACTGGCCGTTGTGAGTGAAGTTGCAGGCGCACGTTTTGATCCAAATCAAGAAATGCGGCTTGGCGTGCGAAGTGACTGGCCGGAATTTCTGATATTATTGGAAAAGGCCATGAATTCAATCACGACCGCGGAAATGGATGCACTGAATCGAAAATGGCTAAGGCAGCTTGAAAAACCGGAGAACCTAAAACTGACAAAATCTGAACAGAACTGGCTGGCAGAACACCCTTCCATAAGGTTGGGATTTAACCCGGACATGCAGCCATTGCTTATCCAGTCTGGAGACAATCAACCAACCGGTATACTTCCCGATATCTTTGACCAGCTTGAGATTCTCACGGGACTGAACATATCCATTGAAATAGCCCCATGGCACGAAACCATTGATCAGGCACGCCAAGGTGAAATTGATGGATTGGCCTCATGCGTTCCGGCATTGGCAAGGGCAATCGGCTTGATTACAACCAAACGATATATCTCAACAATCCCCGTGGTCTTTGGCAGAAAAGATGCCCCGTTTACGATAAACAGTCTCGATGACCTCAAGGGAAAGCGTGTCGCCCATATGAGAGGGGTGAAATTTATTGAAGATATCCTCGCACCGCTGGTGAACGAAACAACCGTTATAGAGACGGACAGTTTTATGGGCGCACTGACCTTGGTGCTTGAAGGTAAAGCCGATGTTGCTCTGGGAATGAACTTTGATACTTATCTATTGAACCAGAGTGTCTTGAGCGGTATCAGACCACTCTTCATCGACTCGTCCCTTGTGGTCCGGGCCGTTACGGCCGTCCGTTCCGACTGGCCCGAGGGCGTCTCTATTTTAAACAAAGGACTGAATGCACTGGGTAGCGCGCGGATCAATAAGATTGTCGGAAAATGGACGCAATTGGGAACATCAAGGGAAAAGATCGCCCTGACCGACAAAGAGCGTGCCTGGCTGCGGCACCATCCGGTCCTGCGTCTTGGCTATGATATCGACTGGCCGCCGGTTGAGTATATCGATGCCGAGGGTCGATATCAGGGGATGGCCGCTGAATATATGGCCATTATCGCGGATTCCCTGGACATTGCCATAGAACCGGTGGCGCCCAAAAGCTGGCAGGACGTCCTGGTAGCGGCCAGAAATGGGGAAATCGATATCCTTTCCGCCCTGACTCCCACACCCCAACGGGAAATCTACCTGCTGTTTACGAAACCCTATATGCGTTTCCCTCTGGTGATCATCACGAATCTGGACTATTCCTATATCAGCGACATCAATGTGTTGGCGGAAAAAGAGGTGGCGGTTGTTCGCGATTATGCTTCGCACGATTTTTTGACCAATGCCCATCCGGAACTTCAGCTGGTTCTGGTGAACAATGTGGCGGAAGGGCTCCGTGCCGTTCGAAAGGGCGATGCCGAGGCGTTTGTGGGCAGTCTGGCAGCCGTGGGTTACATCATGGGCCGTGAAGGGGTCCCCGGGCTTAAAATCAGTGGTGAAACCGCCTTCAGCTATCAACTGGCCATGGGCGTGCCCAAAGGTAAAGCGTTGCTTGCAGGCATTCTGCAGAAGGCCCTGGACGCCATTTCGGAGCAGAAACGCATGGAAATATTCAACCGATGGAGGACCGTCAAATATGAGCGCGGTTTCGATTATACTCTGCTGTGGCAGGTGCTTGCCCTGGTGGCGGTGGTGTTTGCCGCTGTTCTCTTCTGGAACAAACGCCTCAACACGGCGGTAAAGCAACGCACGGGCCAGTTGCGGGAAAGCCAGAAGGAACTGACAATGCACCGGGATCACCTTGAGAAGCTTGTGGAAGATCGAACCCGGCAATTGGCTTTTACGAAATATGCTTTTGACAATGCACCGGATGCCATTGAATGGTTGCGGTCCGATACGGCCGCCATGGTCTATGTGAACGAACAAGTCTGCAATCTGTTGGGATACAGCCGGGAGGAAATGTTAAATCTGTCGGTGTTCGACTTTGACCCGGTTTATCATCAGGAAGCATGGCCGGCGTTCCGCGAAGAACTGAGACGGAAAGGCAAGATGGCGTTTGAATCCATATGGAAACGGAAAGACGGCGTGCAGTTCCCCGTGGGGATTTCCGCCAGATCTCTGAACTATGAAGGAGAGGAGTATTTCATCGCCTTTATTCAGGACATCACTGAACGTAAGCGCGGCGAGGCTATACTGAAGGCCGCCAAAGAGGACGCCGAACGGGCCAATGAGAAACTGAGGGAGCTTGACAAACTCAAGAGCATGTTCATCGCCTCCATGAGCCACGAACTGCGCACGCCGCTCAATTCCATCATCGGGTTTACGGGCATGACCCTTGATGAACTCTCCGGTGACTTAAATGAGGAGCAGAAAGACAACCTCAGCAGGGCTTATAGGGCGGCCAAACACCTTCTGGATCTCATCACCGATGTCATCGACATATCCAAGATTGAAGCGGGCAGAGTGGACAATTTCCCTGAAAACTTGCTATTATCAGAAATCGTCGAGGAGGCCGTCGGCACGGTTCAACACCAGTTGGCGGAAAAAGGCCTGCAACTCGAACTCCGGATGCCCAACCAGATCAGGCTCTATACCGATAGAAAGCGCCTCCTGCAATGTTTGCTCAATTTCTTGAGTAATGCGGTAAAATACAGCGAAACAGGCACGGTTGCCCTTGAAGCCAGGGAGTGGGGAGAAACGGTGGAGATATCGGTCAGGGACACGGGTATCGGCATTGCGGCCAAAGACTTGCCCAAGCTTTTCGAGGCCTTTGAACGTTTTGAGTCTCACCTGAGGGTCAAGGCCGGCGGCACCGGGCTGGGACTCTACCTCACCAAAAAGATCGCCGTTGAAATTCTGGGCGGCCGGGTTACGGTTGAAAGCGAAGAAGGAAAGGGGAGCATCTTTACCATCAAAATCCCTAGGAGCATAGATGAAATCCCACAATCAGGAAGAGGCGAAGACGATGAAGAGAGCATTGATCATTGAAGACAATGAAGACAATATGGTCCTGATTACGCGCCTTTTGCAGAAGGCCGGCTACCAGACCCTTGAGGCCGTGACCGGCAGACAAGGATTTGAAATGGCGCGAAGGGAACGGCCGGACTTTATCCTGCTGGACATCCAGTTGCCGGATATTGAAGGGACTGAAGTATTGAAACTGATCCGTGAATCGGAGATCGGCGTGAGCATTCCGGTCATCGCAGTAACCTCCTTTGCCATGTCCGGCGATCGGGAAAGGCTCCTGGCCGCGGGTTGCGACGGCTATTTGGAAAAGCCCATCGATCCAAAGAACGTCATCCACAAGATCAGAAAAATAACCGGGGAAAGCTGATGAAGATTCTCATTGTCGAAGACGAGAGCGATTCCAGGATCTTTCTTGAAAGACGGCTCCAAAAAGAAGGGTACACGGTGTTTTCCGCCGTGAACGGCTTGGAGGCCCTTGAAATCCTGCGGGAACCGAAAACAGACTTGGTGATCTCGGACATCATGATGCCGGAGATGGATGGATTTGAGCTTTGTCGAAGAATGAAGGCGGATAAACAGCTTCGAACCATTCCCTTTCTTTTCTATACGGCGACTTTCTTGGACCGAAAAGACGAGAAGCTGGCCATGGCCCTGGGAGGAGAGAGGTTTATCGTCAAGCCCATGGACATTGAGCGGTTGCTTGAAATCATAGCGGAAGTTCTGGAAAAACACCAAGGGGAGATGATTCCCTCACCTGGTAAACCGTTAAAGAGTGAGGAAGAACTCACGTCCATGTACGCGGAGAGCATCAGTGGAAAACTCCAGAAAAAGGTAATTGAACTGGAAGCGGAGCACGAGGCCTTAGTGCGGAGTGAGCAAAAGTACCGCTGCCTGTTTGAGTTTTCCAGGGACGGCATCTGCATCATTTCAGAACAGAAAGAAATCCTGGATTTCAATCGGCAATTCCGGAAGTTCACCCAAAGAACGGAAGACGAACTCCTGTCCATGAAATTGGAGGATATCTTTCCCTCAACATCCGCCGAACTCACGGAAGGGCGAATAAAGAAAATGCTGCAGGGGGAAGACGTCGATTTGTTTGAGGCTGTCTTATATGCCGGAAATGGGGAGAAGATGCCGGTAGAGATCAATGTCACGAAACTAGAAAACTGCTACGACAGAGATTTTGTCTTTCAGGGGAGCATCAGGGATATCACCGATCGAAAACAGATCGAAAAAGAACGGGAAGAACTGGAATTCCAACTTCGGCAGTCCCAGAAGATGGAAGCCATCGGGACTCTGGCGGGCGGTATCGCCCACGACTTCAACAATATCCTGTCCGCTGTTTTTGGATATTTGGAGTTGCTGCAGGATCATGTGGAAGGCGACAAAAATGCCGGTCATATGCTGGAGCAGGTGCAGAATGCCGCGGATCGGGCCGCAAATCTGGTGAAGCAAATTCTTCTGTTCAGCCGTCAAACGGGGCAGAAAACGGGACCCGTCCAACCGCACCTTGTGGTGAAAGAAGCCCTGAAGCTCCTGCGTGCTTCCATTCCATCCACCATAGAGATCAAGAGCGATGTGCCCACGGATTGCGGACGCATCCTTGCGGATCCCACACAATTTCATCAAATCGTCATGAACTTGAGTACCAATTCCTATCACGCCATGCGGGGAAAAGGCGGGATTCTGGGCGTCAGTTTGAGGGCGCTGGAGATCACGGAAGACGATATTTCCTTTGGGAATCTCGATATAGATATGGGCAGCTATGTCAGACTTGAAATTTCGGATACCGGTCACGGCATGGATCTGGCGACAATGGAGAAGATGTTCAACCCCTATTTCACCACCAAGCCCAAGGGAGAGGGGACCGGTCTTGGACTGTCTGTGGTGCATGGCATCGTAAAGAACATCGGTGGACGAATAAAGGTCTACAGTGAAAAGGGGAAAGGAACGAGCATTCAAGTCTATTTCCCGAGAATCGACGTTGAAGAATCGGATGCCACGGAAAGACAGGTGGACATCATTCCAACAGGGCATGAACGAATTCTCGTTGTAGACGATGAACCGCCTATTCTGAAACTCAATAAAATCATGCTCGAAAGACTGGGTTACCGGGTGACATGCTTTGAAAATCCCCGGGACGCTTTGAAAACTTTTTCAGAAAACCCGGATCAGTTTGATTTGGTTCTGACGGATTTGACCATGCCCGATCTGACCGGCTTGGAACTGACTGAAAGAATATTTCGCATCAAGCCCGACATTCCCGTTATTCTGTGTACCGGCTTTAGCGAACTCATCAGCCAAGAGCAGGCTGAAGCCT
>JANQDY010000213.1 GCA_028278625.1 Thermodesulfobacteriota bacterium | reverse complement strand
TGAACTCCCAAAGGCTGTGTGGATCAATAAGCCCGAAAGCCAGAACATGGGAGTTTAATTTTTTCAAACGGGTGTCTCATTTCCATTGACATATTCCGGCAAACCTTACCGGAACAGCAGCACTTTTGATTAGGGAGATGAAAATGCCTTTTTCAAGGAGAGGGATAAAGGGATTTGTTCGCCCTTTGTTGTTGATGTGTCTGATGATCTTTCTGGGATATTCCCAATGGCATCCCGTGGCGGCGGCACAGGATCCTAAGCCTCCCGATGAAATCACCATTGCGGTGGGTGAGGATTACATCCCATTCTTCTTTCGCGACAAATCAGGACAGGCCGCTGGGTGGATGGTGGATCTCTGGAAGTTGTGGTCTTCAAAAACCGGCATCAAGGTCAAGTTTGTCATACTTCCCTTCGGCGAAACCCTTGCCTACACCAAAGACGGCAAAGTGGATTTGCAGGGGGGGTGCTTCTATTCGAAACAGCGAGCGACCTACCTGGACTATGTGGCGCCTTTGGCCAACTGCGATACCCATTTCTTTTTCCACAAGAATATCTACGGCATCGAGACATTGAAGGATCTCATGGGTTACCGTATCGGCGTCATCAAAGGGGACTTGGCGGTCAGCTACCTCAAAGAACATTTGCCGGGCGTGAGTCTCGCCCAGTACGCCACCAGTGATGAACTCTTCAACGCCTTTAGAAAGGGCGAAATCCGCGTATTCGTGATGGACACTCCCATGGCGCTTGATTCCCTGAAGAAGTTGAGGCTGCTGTCCAGCGTAAACTATTATCCGGCCAAACCCCTGTATTCCAACGCCTACCGGGCGGCCGTCAAGAAAGGGAATAGCTCTCTGGCGTCGCTGGTCAAAAAGGGGCTTGACATGATCACCCCGGAAGAAAAGGCGGCCATCGAACGCCGCTGGATGGGTTCGGCCCAGACCAAAACCGAAGGGGTCCTTACCATTGCCTGCGACCGGTACTATCCTCCCTTTACCATGTTGACCCCTTCGGGGCGGGCGGCCGGTATCCTGGTCGATTTCTGGCGGTTATGGTCGTCCAAGACCTTACGGCAAATCGAATTCGTATTTGGGGACTGGGAGCAGTCCATTCAAATGGTCAAAGAAGGCAAGGCCGATTTTCATTCGGGTCTGTTAAAAACGCCGGAGCGAGAAGCGTTCCTTTCCTTTTCCATTCCGATCTTTGCCACGCAAAACAGGCTTGCCTTCAGGACCGGGCAGGAACATCTGGGCTTCGATGGGCTGGGTGGAGAAAGGGTCGGCGTCATTGCCGGATCAGCGGAAGAGGCGGAACTGAAGAATAAGTACCGGGAGATTTCCGTGATTCCTTTTGCGGGATACCGGGACCTTCTGAAGGCGCTGCAGGATCGCGAGATTCAAGCCGTTTATGATGTGGGAGTGACACTCAAGCGCGTGATTGAGGAGATGAGCCTGCAGGGAGAAATAGAAGTTTCCGAAAAAGCCGGGCCTATCCAGAATATCCATGCCGGCATTCTCAAAAAGCATATCTTGCGGTTGAAAGCCATCAACCGGGGGATCGGTGAGATTACCGAAAAAGAAATCCAGGACATTGAAGCCCGATGGGTGCCGGATCATGATTTTCAATTGTTTTCGGGCAAAGCCCGGCCCATGGTCCTGACCATTGAGGAGAAAGAATGGCTGAAAAAGCATCCGCACATCAAGCTGGGGGTGGATCCGGGTTTCATGCCCTTTGAAGCTGTCACAAAAGCGGGTAAATATGAAGGGATTGCTTCCAGCTATGTGGCCCTTTTAAACGACAAACTGCGGGTGAAAATGGGTCCGGTTAAAGGGCTGAACTGGTCCCAGGTAATAGCGGCAGCAAAGAAAGGAGAGGTCGATGTTTTGCCGTGCGTGGCCATGACGGAGCAGCGAACCGAGTATTTGCTATTCACTCGCCCTTATCTGAAATTTCAAACGGTAGTGGTCACGCGAAACGATGCCCCCGCCATTGCAGGTTTGAACGGCCTGCTGGATGACAAAGTGGCCGTGGCCAAGGATTATTACATTCACGAACTGCTCAAGCGGGATTTTCCGGAGATGGAGCTGCTTCTGGTGAAGAATATCGAAGAGGGGCTAATGGCGGTGGATGAAGGCAAAGCCGCCGCCTATGTAGATAATTCGGCCTCCGTCATCTTCAACCTCCGAAAACTGGGTCTTATAAACCTTAAAATTGCGGCGACCACCAAATACGACTCCAGCTTGCGGTTCGGCGTTCGCAAGGACTGGCCCGAATTTGTGACGATTCTCGACAAGGCGCTTGGGTCCATTCCCGAGACGGAACGGGAAAAAATGGCGGATCACTGGATCAACGTACGGTTTGCCCAACGGACCGACTGGGATTTCCTGATCAAAACCGGGATCGCCGTTGCAGTGGTTATCGGGTTGATTGTGGGTGTGATTCTCATTTGGAACCGCAGGCTGTCTCGGGAGGCGGCCGAGCGGCGGCGAGCCGAGGAGCAGTTTCAGGCAATTGCCGCGGCAACGCCGGGGGCCATCATCCAGTTGCGGTTTGATGATGAACATCGGCCCGAATACCAGTACCTGAGCCCGAGAGCCGAAGCCTTTTTTGGTATGCCGCCGGAACAGGTGATTGCGGAAAAGGGACGTATTCCTTGGCATCCGGAGGATCTCGGAAGGATTGAAGAAGAGGCGCGGGCAAACCTTCTGGCTGAGGCGGACATGAATCATGTGGCTCGCATTCAGCCAAAAGGAGAAGAGGTGCTTTGGATACGTCTGAACGCTTCCCCCAGTCGCAATGCTGAAGGCGAGCTCATCTACAGCGGGTTTATTCTGGACATCACCGAGCGAAAACAGGCGGAACTGGAGTACCTGAAAAGCGAACGGAAGATAAAAGCCATGAGCCAGGCGGCGGAAGACGCCCTAATCATGATTGACGGTGAAGGAAAAGTGCTCTTCTGGAATCCCGCCGCGGAAAAACTTTTCGGTTACAGCGAGGCGGAAGCCATGGGCATGGACTTCCATCAAATGGCCGCTCCCGGTGTCTATCACGACAAAATCTACAAAGGCTTGAAACGATTTTCCGAAACCGGAGAGGGTGCGGTCCTGGGAGCGACTACCGAGATCACGGCCCGCAACCGTGAAAATGCCGAATTTCCGGTTGAGGTGACATTGTCATCCTTTCAAGTGGACGATGAATGGTTTGCTGTTGGGACGGTAAGGGATATCAGCGAACGAAAACAGGCGGAGGAGATGCTCAAGGAAAGTCAGAACCGCCTCGATATGGCGCTGACGGCTTCCAATACGGGCCTCTGGGACTGGCGACCCCAGACCGGCGAGGATTACCACAATGACCAGTGGTTTCGGCAGCTGGGCTATGAAAAGAGCGATTTTGAAAATGAGGCAGAAGCACTCATGCAGCTGATTCACCCCGAAGACAAGGAAGTTTTTCTGGAGAATATGGAACGGTATTCCAGGGGCGGTTCTCATGAATACAAAAGCGAATTTCGTATGCAGGCGAAAGACGGGTCCTGGAAATGGATTCTTTCGGTGGGCCAGATAATTGAAAGGGACGTTGACGGCCTTCCAACAAGAATTGTCGGTGTTCATCTGGACATGACCGAGCGCAAGAAGTCGGAAGAAGCTTTGACAAAGAGCGAAAGACAGGTCAAAACGATCCTTGAGACCGCCAATGAGGGGTTCTTCATCATCAATAACGACCAGGAAGTCCTTGATGCAAACCCCACTATGTGCGGTATTCTGAAAAGAGAGCGGGATGCGGTGGTCGGCAAGAGCATCTTTGATTTTGTTGACGATGAAAACAAGAAGATCTTTCACGAACAGGTCAAACTTCGAAAACAGGGGATCACCAGCGCCTACGAAATTGCCCTTTCCCTGCCAGAGGGGAGGCATGTGTTTTGCATTTTCAACAGCACTCCCCTTTATGACGAGAACAATGAGAAGATCGGCGCTTTCGCTATGGTCACCGATATTACCGACCGCAAAAAGTCTGAGGATCGATTAAAGTCCACCCAGACCACGGTTGACAAAGCGGCGCTCAATATTTTCTGGGTCGATCCCCAAAACGGGAAATTTGTCTACGCCAACGAAGCGGCCTGCCATTCACTCGGCTACACGCGCGAGGAGCTTATGGGAATGCACGTGCCCGAGGTCGATGTGGAATTCAACGAGGAGAAGTTCGCAGGCCTGATGGCGGCGCTCAAAGCCCATCCCCAGGTTGACACCGAAGGGGTTCACCGCACGAAAGACGGTCGCCTGCTCAATGTTGCCCTTTCAATTGTTCTGACCCAGCTTGAAAACCGTGAGATTATAGCGGTTTTTGCCAGGGATGAAACGGAAAAGAAGCAGGCGGAAGAAGCCCTAAAAGAGAGCGAGAAGCGCGTCCAGACGATCTTAAATGCTATCAACACCGGCGTGATCATTATAGATCCCGAAAATCGCACCATTGTGGACGTCAATCCCGTGGCGGCCCAGATGATCGGCTTGCCCAACAAGGAAATCATCGGCAACACCTGCCATCAATTCATTTGTCCCAAGGAAATGCATGACTGCCCCGTGCTGGACCATGAACAGGAGGTTGAAAATGCCGAGAGGGTCCTCGTTACCGCCGAGGGCCGGGAAGTCCCGATTCTCAAAACCGTGACTCGGATAAATCTCAGCGGGAGAACGCACCTTCTGGAAAATTTCATTGATATCTCGGAACGGAAGAAGGTGGAAGAGGCCATGCGGCAGAGCGAAAAGCGAACCCGCTTAATTCTCAATTCCGCGGGAGAGGGTATTTTCGGGGTCGATGCCGAGGGCCACGTGATCTTCATCAACCCGGCGGCCCTGCACATGCTCGGCTTTGATGAACAGGCGCTTCTGGGAAAAAAGATCCACGCGATAATTCACCACACACGGGCCGACGGGAGTCCATACCCGGTAGAGACCTGCCCCATGTATTCCGCCTATCACAGTGGAGATGAAAATCATATCGACGATGAGGTGTTGTGGCGAAAGGACGGTACATTCTTTCCGGTGGAGTATGCCTCAAGGCCCATCATAAGGGACGATCAAGTGGCAGGGGCGGTCGTCAGTTTTCGGGATATCACTGAAAGAAAGGAAGCTGAAAAGGAATTGAAGGTGCGGCTTGAGGAGCTGGAGCAGTTCAACAAACTGGTGGTGGGCCGGGAGATCAAAATGATCGGCTTGAAAGAGGAGGTCAATGACCTTCTGGAACAGCTTGGCCGGGATGAAAAATACGAGATTGTTCAATAACGGCATCTCCAACACTTTTAAGAATGGAGGGAATGAATGGACAACACGCAAATTGGAAACAGCGTGGGGGGAATCGGCAGCGATCTGGCGCTTCAGATTCTGGAGCAGCTCCCCACGCCGGTGATGGCGGTGGATCTCGATCTAAAACTTGTTTTCATGAACCAGATCGGATGCAGGCTCGCCGGAAAGAGCTGGGAGGAGATCAAAGGCCTGCACTGCCATGAGGTGTTTGATTCAGCCCACTGCAATACGGATCAGTGCCAGATGAAGAAAGTGATGGGGGGGGCGGAAACCTGCACCGCGCGCAACGAAGCCAACATCGGCGGGCGGAAAATACCCATCGAATATACTGCCGCCGCTTTAAAAGACAAGGAAGGGAATATCATCGGCGGGCTGGAATACATACTGGATATTACCGAGCGGGTCCAGCAGGAGCGGAAACTGCAGGAGCAGAGCCGGACCATCATGGAGATTTCCACGCCCGTTATCAAGCTCTGGGATCGCGTGATCGTCCTTCCGGTGGTGGGGGTGATCGATTCCCTCAGGGCCCAGCAGATGATGCAGACCATGCTCAAGAAGATTACCGAGACCCTGGCCAAGGTGATCATTCTGGATATCGCCGGCGTGGCCACCGTTGATACGGCCGTGGCCAATCATCTGATCAAGATTGCCAAGGCCACAAGACTCATGGGATGCCGGTGCATTGTTTCAGGCATCTCACCCGCCGTGGCCGAAACCCTGGTGCAGTTGGGCATTGAACTGGGAGATGTGATCACCAATTCCACGCTTCAGGATTCCCTGGCCGATGCCTTCGCCATGCTGAGCCTGGAAGTGATCGAAACCAAGTAAAGCAGGGAGGGTCTTGGGGCCTTTTGAGCAAGGAGATGGAACATATGGATAATGGGGAGATATATTCGGCCCTCGGCATGCATACGGTGGGCGGCTTTCTGGTGGTCCCCGTCAATGCGGAGTTGAATGATGACTACGCGCAAGGCCTTCAAAAGGCGGTGCTTCAAAAGGTCAAGGATACGGGTGTCAAGGGTGTGCTCTTTGATGTTTCCGTTTTGAGCATCTTTGATGCGTTCAGTTTCTCAGTTCTGGCCGATACGGCGAGGATGGTCCGTATGCTTGGGGCCGACATGGTGTTCGTTGGGTTTCAGCCGGGCGTCGCGTCAGCCCTAATTGATCTGGGGCTTGAGATAAAGGATCTTCAAACGGTGTTGACCATGGATGACGGTTTCGCGTTTCTGCGCAACCGCACCATGGGGCGCTTTGGGACTGGGAAGCCGGAAGCCGGTGCCATATTGTAGACTTCATGAGGGACCGAACGACAAATGACAGCGGCGGATAGTGATATTGTTGAAGATATGACCATCGATCTTGAGACCTTGTCGGACCATGCTCAGGTGGTTTATGCGGTGCGCCGTTTGACCGCGCAAATGGGGTTTGATGAGAACGAGCAGTTTCTCATAGCCACGGCCGCGTCGGAGGCCTCCACCAATGTGATTCGATACGCGGGTCGGGGAACGGTAACCCTTAGAACCGTTCAAAAAGCAGACACATCCGGCATTGAATTTGTGGTTCAGGATGAAGGGCCCGGTATCGAGAATCTCGAAGAAGCGATGAGAGAAGGTATGAGCAACGGCGGTGGACTGGGTCTCGGGCTCTCCAGTATTAGAAGGATTATGGATGATTTTGATATTCAATCAAAACCCGGAGCAGGAACAAGGATTGTTGCCAGAAAATGGAGATAAACCCTGATGAAGACAATTGACACGCATCTCATAAAACGGTCCCTCACCGGTCCCGAGGATGAATGTGGTGATACCGGTGTGATCGGGATGAATGGTGACACATGCTTTTTGGCGCTGGTTGATGTTCTGGGCCATGGCAAGGAAGCCCACGATGTGGCGGTGGTGGCCGAGCGATTTTTAGAGGAAAACCGGAAACTTGACCTGGTGGACCTGATGAAGGGGCTGCACGCCCATTTGAACGGTACCCGTGGGGCCGTGGCAGGCCTTTGCAGTCTCAATTTGAAAAACGGTGAAATGGAATTTGTGGGAGTGGGGAACATAACCGTTCGATTGTACGGCACATCTCCGGTTTCATTCGTTTCCCGTGACGGTGTCATCGGTTACAACATGACCGCGCCAAAAAAACAGCGGGCCCAGGCCCATGCCGGGGATATTCTGGTGTTGACCTCTGACGGGGTGAAGGAACGGTTTGATCCGGTCTTTTATCCGGATCTTTTGAAAGGGTCCGCAAAGACGGTTGCCACCAACATAATGGAACAATTGGGAAAAGGGACCGATGATGCGTCGTGCATAGTATTGAGGTACGGACCATGATTGAATTAGGCAGTCTTTCCGTAAAGACCCCGGATGCGTTCAAGGAATCCCGGCGGAAGATTCAACGGCTGGCGGAATCCCTGGGGTATGATGCTTTTGAAGCCACAAGGCTGGTGACCGCTTTTTCACAGCTGTTGCGACGGGGCCCCCGCGACCCGTTTGACGTGGACGTGGCCATCTTTTTAAATGACCGAAACGGTCGAAGCGGATTGAGCCTGCGGTTCTCCTATGCTGACAAAGGGATGGTTTCACAAAGCTGGTCCCCCTTTTTTGACGGGTTTGATGTCCAGAATGGGGGATCTTCCACGCCAGGGATTCTGGCCTTCAAATATTTGTCCCAGCCGGATTTCCGACCGTCCAATCATTTCATCGAAGGGTTGCGGGAGATGCTTGGCAAGGAGTCCCGGGCTGAACTGCTCCACGATCTGCAGGAGAAGAACGAGGCCCTGAGATCATCCACCGAGGAGATTCAGGCCGCCAGGGAATCCGCTGAGAGGGCATCCGAGGCCCTCAAGGAGCAGTTGGATGAACTGGCGGAGGCCAGGCGCGCCATGCTCAACATGATGCAGGACCTGGACGAGGAGAAGCAGAAGGCCGAGGACGCCACCAAAGCCAAGAGTGAGTTTCTGGCCAACATGAGCCACGAAATCCGTACCCCCATGAACGCCATCATCGGCATGAGCCACCTGGCCCTCAAGACGGACCTGGATCCGAAGCAGCACGACTATCTCGTTAAAATACAGTCCAGCGCCCAGGCCCTGTTGGGCATCATCAACGACATCCTGGATTTCAGCAAGATCGAAGCCGGCAAGATGGATATGGAGATCATCGATTTCAGCCTCGATCAGGCCCTCGACAACGTGGCCAACCTGGTGGGGGTGAAATCACAGGAAAAGAAACTTGAACTGCTGCTGAAGGTGGATCCGGAGCTCCCCAACGATCTGAAGGGGGATCCCCTCCGCCTGAGCCAGGTGCTCGTCAATCTCTCCAACAATGCGGTGAAATTTACCGAAGAGGGGGAAATCGTCATATCCGCCCAGCTCATGGAGAGAACCGATGACCAACAGGTCAAAGTGCGGTTCGGTGTAAGGGATACGGGCATCGGCCTTACCAAGGAACAGTGCGGAAAACTATTTAAAGCCTTCAGCCAGGCCGACAGTTCCACAACTCGTAAATACGGGGGCACGGGTCTCGGGCTCACCATCAGCAAGCGTCTGGTGGAGATGATGGGCGGCGATATCTGGGTGGAGAGTGAAAAGGGTGTGGGGAGCGAGTTTATTTTCACGGCGGTTTTCGGTATCGGCGAGGTGCAGCAGAAAAAAGCGCTGGAACCGGACCCCGATCTGAGAGGCCTCAAAGTGCTGGTGGTGGACGATAACGACACCAACCGTGAAATTCTTGAAGGCATGCTGACCGCCATGTCCTTTCAGGTAACACTGGTTCCGGGTGCCCTTGAAGGGCTGGCCGAACTGGAAAAGGCGGATCCGGAACACCCTTACAAACTGGTGTTCATGGACTGGAACATGCCGTTCATGGACGGCCTTGAAGCGTCCGAGAAAATTCTCCAGCATTCACGTCTGACCCACAAGCCCAAAATCATCATGGTGACGGCCTATGGCCGTGAGGAACTCATGAACCAGGTGGACCGCATCGGCCTGGATGGTTTTCTCATCAAGCCGGTGACCCCTTCCATGTTGATGGACGCCACCATGGCCGCCTTCGGAAAGGAAGACGCGTCCCTGAGCCGGCGCCGGAAGGGAACGGCGGCCGAGCCCGAAGGGGTGGCCAATATTAGAGGGGCTCACGTGTTGTTGGTGGAAGATAACGAGATCAACCAGCAGGTGGCCCAGGAGATTCTGGGGGGCGCCGGCCTGAATGTCACCACCGTGGGGGACGGAAAACAGGCACTGGATGCCGTAACGGGAGACCACGACTTTCAGGCGGTGCTCATGGACATCCAGATGCCCGTCATGGACGGGTATACCGCCTCCCGTGAAATCCGAAAGGATAAACGGCTGGACGATCTTCCCATCATTGCCATGACGGCAAACGCCATGGCCGGGGACCGGGAAAAGGCCCTGGATGCGGGCATGAACGACCATGTGGCCAAACCCATCGATGTGAACCAGCTTTTTACCTGTCTGGGCCAGTGGATAAAGCCGGGAGAGCGGGGATTTGAGCCGGCGGCCGATACTCCCTCTCCCACCACTGAACCCCCGGCGCCTGTCGCCAAAGACGAACTGCCAAAAACCATTGAAGGGATCAACCTGGAAGAGGGACTCATGCGGGTGGGCGGCAACGAGAAGCTGTACCGCAAACTCCTGGTAAAATTGAGGGACGACTACGCTGATACAGAGAAGGAAATCAAAGACCTGCTAAAAACCGAAAAGGCGGAAGAAGCCGAACGTCTGGCCCACAGCATCAAGGGAGTTGCCGGTAATGTGGGGGCCGGGTCATTGCAGGAAGCGGCGGCGGCGGTGGAATTTGCCATTAAAGACGGGCTTTCCGATCCCGGTGATGAAAGGATTTCCGCTTTTGGAAAAGTTCTTGCGAATGTCATCACCGCGCTTGGGGTATTGGGTGGTGAAGAGCCCCAGGCAGTCACTGCCCGGGACACGGGGCAGGAAGGGGATCCCGAAGCCCTTTCGGCGGCCCTTTCGGAAATGGTCCCTCATCTGAAGACACGCAAGCCGAAACCCTGCAAAGAGGCCATGACAAAAGTAAAGACATGCCCCTGCCCACCCACGGTGAGCATGGAGATGGGGGATCTTGAGAAGCTAATCAAGAAATACAAGTTCAAGGAGGCCCTCCCCCTGGTTGAAGGCATACTGGACAAATTAGAGGACCAGCGGGTGGAGAAGGTCCCGGAGAGCGCTGATGCAGCGGATCCCGAGGCCCTATTGGCGGCCCTTTCGGAATTGGTACCCCATCTGAAGACACGCAAGCCGAAACTTTGCAAAGAGGCCATGACAAAAGTAAAAACATGCCCGTGTCCTCCGACGGTGAGCATGGAGATGGGGGATCTTGAGAAGCTGATCAAGAAATACAAGTTCAAGGAAGCCCTGCCGCTGGCGGAGTCCATTCAGAACAGGCTGAATGGATAGGTGGTCCGTAAAACGGTAATAGAAAGCCTTTTTTGACTGACGGCTTCCAAGGGGATTAGCCTTTGAGGGCCAAAATCAGTTTCTTCTATGGTCCCATCTTTGACAAGTACTTATGGCGGTGCTATTATGTATGTGTCACACCAACGGAGGAGAATTATGGACCGTACGACGATCATGCTGCCGCCTGAACTGAAAACCAGGGCATCCAACCAGGCAAAGAAGATGAACATTTCTCTGGGCCAGTATATCCGGGAAGCCCTGAAAAAATCGCTGGAGATAGAGAACAAGCGTGGAGCAGATGACGATTCGCTGTTTTCGGACAACGCGGTTTTTGCCGGCACAACTCCCGAGGACCTGGCATTCAACCATGACGGCTACCTGTATGGAGATGAAAAGTGATTTTCATCGACACTGGAGCATTCCTGGCGCGTCACCTCCGCGACGATCAATACCATCGCAGCGCAGTTGATGTCTGGGAGAAGCTGGGCTCTAACCGAGAAAACTGCGTTACCAGCAACTTTGTACTCGATGAAACGTTTACACTATTGGGCCGGCGGGCGGGACACGGCTTTGCCGTTCAAAGGGCAAAGAACATCTATGCCTCCCAGACACTCACCATATGCAGACCCGATAGGAGAGATGAAATCAACGCTCTGCAATTTTTTGGCAAATATGCGGATCAACATGTCAGCTTTACCGATTGTATTTCTTTTGTTTTGATGAAACGTGAGAAGATCAATCGCGTTTTTTCTTTTGACAGACATTTCGAACTGGCTGGATTCCATGTGGTCCCATAATCCGGGCTGTCTGCTCTGTTGTTCGCTGACTTTTCGACGACCCTGATGATCCTTATAAGGTTCCACCGAACCCACGCCAATCCGTATGCCCCTTTTGTTGGAAGCAATCAGCCACGGCAGAGGCCTCAAGAACGGGTCAAAACCGGCGGGAAAGGATGTTCCAATGAATACAAAGCCAACCTATGAACAATTGGAAAAAAGGGTTCAAAAGCTGGAAGCCCGGGTTGAAGCCTATGAAAAGACCATGGACAGGCTCAAAACCAATGAGAGGCGATCCCGTCTGTTAATAGAGAATATGCCTTCCGTCAGCTGGATTACCGACAAGCAGGGGCGAACCATTTTTATCAGCCCGAATGTTAAAGAAATCTATGGATTCAGTCAGCGTGAGATCTATGAAAAAGGAGATGCCCTTTGGTTTGGAAGAATCCATCCCGAGGACGTCCACGCGGTAAAAGAATCCTTTGATCATCTATTTGCCAAAGAGCAGAAATTTGATGTGGAATACAGAATACAGAGGAAGGATGGAAAATGGATATGGATTCATGACAAAGGGATTGTGCCTTTAGAGAAGGATGGCGCTGCATATGCATACGGCGTTTTTACCGATATCACCGTACAGAGGCGCGTATCGGAAATGCAGGCGGCCCAGTTAAGATTGATCGATTATGCCTCCGATCACTCTGCCATGGAACTGCTCCAAAAATTTCTGGACGAGGCCGAGGCCATTACGGACAGCAAAATCGGCTTTTATCACTTCGTGGAACAGGACCAGCAAACGCTGTCAATTCAAACCTGGTCCACCAACACATTAAAGGGATGCAGTACTGGAGGCCCAGACCTGAATTATCCCATTGAAAAAGCAGGGGTCTGGGTGGACAGTGTTCGAGAGGGCAAACCGGTCATCCATAACGACTATGATGGTCTCCCCCATAAGAAAGGGCTTCCCGACGGCCATGTGCCCGTTATGCGGGAACTTGTGGTGCCGGTTTTTCGAGAGGGGAAAATCGTGGCTGCTTTGGGGGTTGGAAACAAGGAGAGTGACTACACGGCCCAAGATGTTGAATTGATACAGCAGTTTGCGGATCTGGCTTGGGAAACGGTCGACAAAAAACGGAACGAGGAGGCGAGACGGTTATCGGAAAAAGCGCTCCAGGAAAACGAATATAGACTCAATGCCCTGTTCAATCATCGATTTCAGCTGACGGCCCTTCTTGACCGGGATGGGATCGTATTGATGATCAACGAGACCGCCTGCAATATGGTGGGAAAAGATTGCGGGGAGTTGATCGGCAAGTATTTCTGGGAGCTTCCCCACTGGTCACACGATGAATCACTTCAGGCCAAAGTGAGAGAAGGGGTTCGACAGGTGCGGCAAGGGCATGACATCTCCTTTGAAGGGGTTCACCCGGATGCGGAAGGGGAAAACCATTACATCGATTTCTCCATGATGCCCGTAAAAGATGAAGACGGAAATGTGATCTTCATGGTTCCGGAAGGGCACGATATCACGGAAAGGAAAAGGAACGAAAAGGAGCAGATGACACTTGAAAGGCAGTTGCAGCAAGTGCAGAAACTGGAAGCCATCGGCACCCTGGCCGGCGGCATCGCTCACGATTTCAACAATATCCTTACGGCGATTATCTGGTATGCCGAGCTGGCCCTTGACGATATCACCGAGATCGAGGCCGTTGAATACGCCATTGATCAAATTATCACCTCTTGCTCCAGGGCAACGGATCTGGTTAAACAGATTCTGCTGTACAGCCGTCAGAGCGCGGAAGACGTGAAGCCCGTGAAGATGATGCCGATCCTTAAGGAAGCGGTCAGGCTTTTAAGAGCCACCCTCCCCTCAACCATCGATATCGAAACCCATTATCCCGTCGATTCGGACATGGTCCTGTCAGATCCCATCAAAATGCACCAGATCGTTATGAACCTCTGCACCAATGCCGCCCATGCCATGGAAGCCACCGGCGGGACCCTCACCATCCGCCTGGATCGCATCAAGTTCGATGGCGATTCACCAGGGGCCTTCAATGATTTAAAACCCGGATATTACTTGAAGCTGGAGGTGGCCGACACCGGCCACGGCATTCCCTTAAAGGTCATGGACAACATTTTCGATCCGTTCTTTTCCACAAAGGCGCGAGATAAAGGAACCGGACTGGGATTGTCGGTGGTTCACGGGATTGTAAAAAGTCACGGCGGTTCGGTTCAGGTCTCAAGTGAACTGGGAACGGGTACGGTCTTCTCCGTCTATTTGCCGGTGGTCGCGTCCGAGGAAAAGGCGGACGCCGTTGAGGATGCGGCCGTCAACGGCGGCACTGAGCGTATTCTCTTTGTGGATGATGAACCGTCAATTGTTTTATTGGGAAAAAAGCTGCTTGAACGGATGGGTTATCGCGTGACCGCGGAATCGGACAGCCTGAGGGCCCTGGATACCTTCAGAAGAGGCCCGGATCAATTCGACCTGGTGATCACCGACAAGACCATGCCCCGGATGACGGGACTTGAGCTTGCCGCAAAAATGATCGCCCTCAGGCCGGACGTACCGGTGATCCTGTGCACGGGATTTGGTGATGAAATCGCATTGGAAGAGGCCCAGGCCATCGGTATCGAGACAACATTGAACAAGCCGATCAACAGAAAAGCGATGCTCCAAACCGTTCGAAAAGTCCTGGATCGCGCCGAATTTTTCAAAAAGGGGTGAACATATGGCCAGCATTCTCATTATCGACGACGACCGGGCCTTTTGCGATGCCTTTTCCCGCCGGATTCATCGCATGGGCCATAGCGCCGTATTTGCACTGACCTTGAAAGATGGTGTTGGCCTTGCGAAGGCCCATGAATTCGATGTGATCATGCTGGACGTTGGGTTGCCGGATGGAGACGGCATTCAGTCCGTTCCCGTCATAAAGAAGATGCACTACGACCCGGAAATTATCATCATCACCGGTGCCGGGGATCCCGACGGCGCCGAACTGGCCATTCGATGGGGTGCATGGGATTATATCGAAAAACCGGCTTCCGTCAACGCTATCACCCTACCGCTCAGTCGTGCCTTGGCGTACCGAAAGGAGAAAAAAGGCGGGGATTTCCCGCCGGACTTGAACAGAGACGGCATCATCGGGAACAGTCATCGCTTGAGATCATGTCTGAACCTGGTGTCAAAGGCGGCAAGCAGCGATGTTAGCGTGCTGATTCAGGGGGAAACCGGTGTTGGTAAGGAGCTGCTGGCCAGAGCCATCCACCGCAACAGCCCGCGTGCAAAAGAACCGTTTATCGTTGTGGATTGCGCGGCAATTCCCGAGTCGCTGGTGGAAGGAATTCTTCTAGGTTATGAAAAGGGCGCATTTACCGGCGCCGATCACAAACAGATCGGCTTGGTTGAGCAGGCGCACAAAGGGACCCTGTTTCTGGATGAAGTGGGAGAGCTTCCCTCGTCGATCCAAAAGGCTTTTCTTAGGGTTCTCCAGGAGCACCGGTATCGGCCCCTGGGGAGCAAGATCGAGGTCAGCAGCGATTTCAGGCTCATCTCCGCTACCAACCGGAAACTGGAAACCATGGTCAAAACGGATGCATTTCGAAAGGACCTCCTGTACCGGATTTATTCTTTTTCCATCCCTGTTCCTCCCTTGCGTGAACGGCCGGAGGATATCCTGGAGCTGGCCATGTACCATATTTCCGAAAAGTGTCGAAAAACAGGTATTTTGACCAAAGGTTTTTCTCCCGATTTTTTCGAGGCCATCGGAAATTATCACTGGCCCGGCAACGTGCGCGAGCTGTTCAATGCCCTGGAAAGCGCCATGGCAACCGCCGGGGAAGAACCGGTTCTCTTTCCCAATCATCTCCCGGATCAGATCCGGATCAAAATCGCTCGGTCCAGCATCGGCAAGACCGCCAAAGGCGGATCAGGCCCCATTCCCGTCACTGCCGAATCACTCCAAACCAGCCAGGTTCCGGAGACCTACAGGGATTTTCGGAACCGGTTGCTGGAAACCGGAGAAAAAAAGTATTTTGCCGTGATATGCGATCTGGCAAAAGGAAATGTGAACGAAGCCTGCCGTCTTGCCGGTTTGTCAAAGTCCCGCCTCTATTTTTTTCTACAAAAGCACGGCATTTCCCTGGCCGATTTTAAATACGATGAGGCCCAAGAATGAGAAGGCGTTCGTTAGAAAGGGAAATTCGCGGCAGTCTTAGCGGGAAACGACCCTTCCTTGAGCGGGTGTCTTTGAAAATATCTGTTATATATGCGGTTTTTTCAGCGCTTTGGATTCTTTTGTCCGACCAAATCGTGCACATGTTCGTTAGGGATCGCGAATTCATGACGAATATTCAAATGTTCAAAGGCTGGCTTTTCGTCCTTGCTTCAGCCATATTGATATTCATCCTTTTGCGCAGGGAAATAGATCGATACCGGCGCACTGAAGAGGCCCTTAAGAAAAGTGAACAACGATTGCAGGCGATCTTGGATGCCAGCCCGGACCCAGTTGTGGTGTATGACAGAAAGGGTTATCCGGAATTCCTGAATCCGGCCTTTACTGAGCTATTCGGATGGCGCATAGAGGAGGTAAAAGGAAAGCGGATCCCCTTTGTTCCGGATGATCAAAAAGAACTGACCGCGAAAAGCATCGAAAAGCTTTACCAGTCGGGCAGGAAAGTCCAGATCCAGACGAAGCGGCTCACCAAAAAGGGGGATGTCGTTGATATTCTGATAAGCGCCGCGCTCATCAAGGGGTCTGAAGGAACGCCAGCGGGAATGGTGGTGAACCTGACCGACATCAGCCGGGTGATGAAACTCGAACATCAGCTTCAACAGGCCCGGAAAATGGAATCCATCGGCCGGCTCGCCGGGGGTGTGGCCCATGATTTCAATAATATGCTGAACATCATTTTGGGCCATACGGAGATGATCATTGAAGAACTGGGCAACGGAAATCCGCTGATGTCCGGCATGCGGGAGATCCGAACGGCAGCTGAACGTTCCGGTGACCTGATCCGACAGCTCCTGGCCTTTGCTCGGAAACAGACCATTTCGCCGAGGGTGCTTGACCTGAACGAAATCCTGGAAAAGAGTCTCAAAATGCTCAGACGGCTGATCGGTGAAGGCATTCATCTTTCCTGGCGGCCCAGGACAAACCTTTGGCCGGTTAAACTGGATCCTTTTCAGGTTGATCAGGTCTTGACGAATCTTTGCATCAATGCCCGGGATGCCGTCAAAGGTGTGGGCAACGTCACCATCAAAACAGATAACGCAAGTTTTGACGCGGCCGATTGCCGCTACCATGACGGCGTTCATCCCGGCGATTACGTCATGATCGCGGTAAGCGACAATGGTTCCGGCATGGAGCCGGAAACCCTAAAAGGCATTTTCGAACCGTTTTTTACCACAAAAGCGGTCGGTGAGGGAACGGGGCTTGGGCTGGCCACCGTATACGGCATTGTCAAACAGAATGATGGCTTTATTGACGTCTACAGCGATCCGGGCGTGGGAACGACGTTCAAAATCTACCTTCCCCGTCATGCCAAAGAGAAGGCACAAAAACCAGTGTCCGCAACCGAAGCCTCAACCCCGGTCGGCGCCGAGACCATTTTGCTGGTGGAGGATGAAAAGGGGCTTTTGCATATGATGAAAATGATGCTGGAACGCCTCGGCTATGCGGTGCTGGATGCGTTGGGCCCTACGGAGGCCATTGGCATATGCGAATCCCACAACGGGGAGATTCATCTCCTTATCACCGATGTTGTCATGCCGAAGATGAGCGGCCGTGATTTGGCTGAAAGGCTTCTACCATCGTACCCGAACATCAAATGCCTGTTCATGTCCGGCTATTCCGCCGATATTATTGCCCGCCAAGGCGTATTGGATCAATGCGTCCAGTTTATCCATAAGCCCTTTAACCGTGAAGACCTGGCCAGAAAGGTTCGTGAGATTCTTGATGCCGACGGCATTCCCCCGGTGGATCATGACTAGGCCGGACCGTGTTTGCTCCTGATTTTCAGGACAAAATCGGCGAAACCCATTTGCTCCGTTCCTGATTTTCAGGACGCTCCTCATGCTCATCCCCCGGTTCTATTCTTAACCTCCTAAAATCAATGATGAAAATTTTTTCCAAAAAATTGGCAAACCTCTTGCTTAGGGATAGATCCGATCCGGCCTAATTCTCCTAAATGAGGTTTTCGGGTATTTGGGTCCGGTTTCGGAAGATATGATCAAACGTTCTGAAAAACAAAAATTCCAAAACAAAGAAAGGCTGTCAAAATGAGAAACTTTTTTAAAAACCTGAGGCTTTCCCATCGGCTGATGTTGCCGAATTTGATCTTCCTGCTGGTGCTGGCGATGGCGGTTTATGTGGCGGTCCATTCCAGCGAAATCATTCAAAAGGCCTCCTTTCATCAAAAGAAAATAGCGAATCTTCAAAGTGAGTTGAGAGGTTTCCTGATGTCGGTGCAGCAATTCGTCAGCGGTGAGATCAACCATGAGGACTTGGTCAAAGAAGAGGAAGGTGTTCAACTAAGCATCCGCGCCGTGAAAGAATTCGATGACGGTAAGCTGCGGGAGCTGAATAATTGCCTGTTGAAATATGAAGAGCTGAACCAGAAAAACGCAAGCCTTGAAAAGGAGATCCTCAAGTTATCCAATTACGCCATCCAACAGTCCGATCATTATATTGCTGCCACGGTAGAACGTCTGGCGGATGAATCCCGGAGAGCAGAGGTTACCACCTTGGAACGTCTGGTCATTGGCGGCGCGCTGATAAACACCGTATCAAACTACAAACTCCAGCTTCATCTCCAAAAAGTCAAGCAGCATGTTCAAGCAAAGGTAGATGCCTATGCCTATCTGGATGGAGTGCTGACAAATGTCGATCAGGACATCGAACGTTTGTCGGACACGCCTTTTGCCGATCTGCCCAAGAACTCGAAATCGGCAATCCTGAAAATCAAGAAGAGTTTCGAAAGACTGGTGTCCAACCTGGAACACCAGGGAGAACTTAAAAATGCTGGTTATCAGAACATGGATGCCTGCATGGCGATGCTAGACATGATCAATCAGAAAGAAAACAATGCCCTTTTTCACCGGTTTGAACAGTATTTCAGAATGATCGCCCTTTTTCTGATCGTTTCCGTGGTGCTGGCCGTGTGCCTTAATCTGTTGATTTCCCGGCGCATCAGCAAGAAACTGATCACATCGATTACGGGCATCGATCTCGGCGCCACCGAGGTGGCGTCCGCTTCCGAACAGGTGTCCTCCGTCAGTCAACAACTGGCGGAGGGATCATCAGAGCAGGCCGCTTCCATTGAGGAGACCTCCGCGTCCCTTGAGGAAATATCTTCCATGACCAGACAGAATGCGGACAATGCCGGTCAGGCGGATCATCTCATGAATGAAGTTAAGCAGATTGTGGAGAGAGCCGATAGTTCCATGGAACAGCTTGCCGGCTCAATGGGCGAGATTACCCGAGCCAGTGAGGAGACATCCAAGATCATCAAGACCATTGACGAAATCGCCTTTCAGACCAACCTGTTGGCGCTCAATGCCGCGGTTGAGGCGGCCAGGGCCGGGGAGGCGGGTGCAGGATTTGCCGTTGTGGCCGACGAAGTGCGAAATCTGGCCATGCGGGCGGCCGATGCAGCCAAGAACACCAATGAACTGATAGACGGCACCACCGCGAAAATCCTAGAAGGCTCGGAATTGGCGGATAATACGAACAAAGCCTTTGGGGAAGTGGCCCAGAGCGCCGGAAAAGTGGGTGAACTGGTCAGTGAAATTGCGGCCGCCTCCAATGAGCAGGCCCAGGGTATTGAACAGCTGAATACGGCGGTCTCGGAGATGGACAAAGTGACCCAGGGGATTGCGGCCAATGCGGAGGAATCCGCAAGTGCATCTGAAGAGATGAACGCCCAGGCGGAGCAAACAAAGGCCTTTGTGACCGACCTTGTGGCCCTCGTGGGCGGAAACGGAAAAAATGGTCAAGCTGCCCATGCCCGCCGGCAGGTGCGTGAAGGGTCCCCTTCTACCGGTAGATCGGCCTTGGAAAAGGTGAAAGCACTGGGCGTACCCGCTAAAAATGATGGGCCCAGGCCGGAAGACGATATGCCGCTGGATGAAGACAATCACGGGAATTTTTGACGCAAAAGATAGATGAACTGCTGACAGGGCGGTTTCAAGCGGTGAAGAGTTTGATCCTGATTTTCAGGACCCCCTTTCGCAGCCATTCCTTGCATGTTCCTTAACATATTTAAATTACGGGTGAAAAGTTTCAGGGAACAATTGGCAAACCTTTTCCTAAAAGAGAGATCGAATCCGGTTTCACGCGTTTAGAAGAGTGTTTTTAATTGGTGGAAAACCACAAACGCATCCGAATAGATGAACAAAGGATGCCAATGAACAGGAGGTCAATGAAATGAGTCATCTAACTATCGGCAAAAAACTCTATTTTGCTTTCACCGCGGTTCTGTTGCTGATGTTGGTCATAGGGGGAATCTCCGTTATTCAGCTGACCAACATTACGAATACCTTCGATGAATTGATTTCATCCTATCAGCGGATCGGAAGTGATGCCAAGGATGTGGAGATATCGCTTTTGACCGCGCGACGAATTGAAAAGGACTTCATCGCCCGTAGAGATAAGAAATATCTGCAACGGATGGAGCAAACCCTTGCTGGAATGTCATCTCTGCTTGAGGAAATGGCTGAATATAGCAATCGTTTGGCCCTTGGCACGGTTTCAAGGGAGATAACCTCAGCCGTAAAGGCGATAGCGTCGTATGAGACCGCGTTTGTCAAGGTTACCGAGCAGATATTGGCCCAGGGAGACAAGGAATCCGGGATACGGGGAAAAATGCGAAAACTGGCCCACGATATGGAGACCGCCATAAAAAAGACCGGGTCCCTTGCGCTCATGGTGGAATACCTGATGCTCAGACGTCATGAAAAGGACTTTGTTTTAAGGGAGGACGACAAGTATGTCAAAAAGGCACAAAATGTTGTCACCAGCATGTCCACAATTCTAACGGCGATGAAAACCGATCAGGCCTTAAAGGCCGATATCCTAAAAATCTCAAAAAGATACCTGGGGAGTTTGAATGACTTTGCCGTGAATATCGCCACCATGAAAAAGCAGTATCCGCTGATGAGACAGGGAGCTCACACTGTTGAGGCGTCCGTTTTGAAGATAAACGAAGAAATCAACAACATCGTACTTTCAAAAGTGAAAGGCGCGGAAAATCAGAAAGCGTCAACGGTATTGTGGCTCTATATCTTGTGCGGCGTCATTGTTCTTATCGGCATTTTTCTTTCCTATGTTTCCGTCGGATCCATCACAAAGCCGTTAAACAGAGTTATCGAAGGCATGAGCGATGGTGCGGAACAGGTGAACTCAGCCTCGGCGCAGGTTTCATCAAGCAGTCAGTCCCTGGCGGAAGGATCCAGCCAACAGGCGGCGTCCATCCAGGAAACTTCTGCTTCTCTGGAAGAAATGTCTTCCATGACCCGGCAGAACGCGGATAGCGCCGGTCATGCGGATCAGCTCATGGGAGAGGCAAAGCAGACCGTGGAAAAGGCCAACAGCTCCATGGAACAGCTTGCCGGGTCCATGAGTGAAATTACCCGGGCCAGCGAGGAGACTTCTAAAATCGTTAAAACCATTGACGAAATCGCCTTTCAGACCAATCTTCTGGCCCTTAATGCGGCCGTTGAGGCGGCCCGCGCCGGGGAGGCGGGCGCCGGATTCGCAGTCGTGGCCGATGAGGTGCGAAACCTGGCCATGCGGGCCGCCGAAGCAGCCAAAAACACCACGGAACTCATTGACGGCACCGCCAAAAAGGTTCAGGAGGGCTCTGAACTGGCAAGCAGTACAAACGAAGCCTTTGGGGAAGTGGCTGAGAGCGCCCGAAAAGTGGCCGAACTGGTCAGTGAGATCGCGGCCGCCTCCAATGAGCAGGCCCAGGGGATCGAACAGGTGAATACGGCGGTCTCCCAGATGGACAAAGTGACCCAGAACAATGCGGCCAATGCGGAAGAATCCGCCAGCGCATCCGAAGAGATGAGCGCCCAGGCCGAACAGATGAGAGCTTTTGTGGAAGACCTTGTGACGCTCGTGGGAGGGAACGGAAAGTCAGCTCAGGCAACCCATATCCGCCGGCAGGTGCGTGAAGGAGCACATATACGAAAGCCTTTTCTGCCGGAAAAAATTGGACTCAGCGTCAAAGAAGAACTGGAAAAACCTGAATAGGGCGTTTGTGAAATCAGATAAAGCCCTGGAAAAGATCTCAATAGGCGAGCGCATGACCGTTATTCTTTTCAATACGGAAAACAACCCTGCCGTTATGGGGGTGAAAGAATGTCTTCAAACCATTCTCCCGAAAAGCCAATGTCGATGCTGCACTTCGTTGGATAATCTAACATCTGAGCTCAGGACTCAGTCGAACCGCCCGGAGATCCTCATTTTGTCGGTTCGTTCAGAGGAGGAAATGGATCATCTCATCCGTATCGGTCATCTATTTGATGATATAAAAACGGTCCTCATTACACAGGATTCCAAAAAGGAAACCCTGCTCAAAGCTTCCCGGTTATACCCGCGGTACATTTCAAATGCACATTTCAATACCGGGGCGCTCGTTCAAGTCGTAACGAAAATAATCAAAACTTCAGCAATGGGCACTTGCCCATAACATGAAAGGAGTCGGAGTATGACGGAAAGGAAGGAAGTCGTGGAACGGGCTCTGGAATCGGTTCAGGAAGGGGAGGGGAAATATCTCACTTTTAACCTGGCCGATGAAGAGTACGGCATTGGCATATTGAAGGTCAAGGAGATTATCGGAATGATGCCGATCACATCCGTACCCCGTGCACCTGCTTTTGTAAAAGGGGTGATCAATCTCAGAGGCAAGGTAATCCCGGTGATGGACTTGAGGCTCAGGTTCGAAATGCCGGAGATCCGTTACTCTGAACGGACCTGTATCGTCGTTGTAGAAATCGATGGGCAGGCGGGAACGGTTCTGATGGGCATCGTGGTGGATTCAGTGTCCGAGGTCTTGAATATCAAAGTCGACCAAATTGAGAGCACCTCCTCTATCGGTACGGGCCTGGATACCAAATACCTTCTGGGCATGGCAAAAATGGATGATGGGGTGAAGATGTTATTGGACATCGATGGGGTGTTGGGTGCCCGGGAAATCGGTGTTTTGGAAGAGGCGGCTTAGTAACCGTGTGAGAGAAACAACCTTGAAGGAATCCAAAGGGGGATTACCCATGTTCAAAAAAATGACCGTAGGGAAAAAAATTGTTTTGGGATTTTCAGCAGTCCTGGTTTTGCTGGTTGTTGTTGGCGGCGGCGCCTTCAACGGACTCACAACCGCTTCGGATGGTTTTACGGAATACCGCGAAATGGCTCGGGATACCAATCTTTCCGGCCGACTCCAGGCCAACATGCTCATGGTGCGCATGAATGTAAAGGATTTCATCATCACCGGCAGTGACAAGGATCTGGAACAGTACGCGGATTACCTGAAGAAAATGCACGGCTTCCTTGAGCAAGCGAAAAATGACATTCAAGACCCAGAACGGGCAAAAAAAATCGAGTTCGTGGATAAGGAAGTCGAGGAATATCAGAAAGCGTTTGATCAGGTTATCGAATTCAAGAAAAAGCGGAATCACATCTTCTATGATATTCTGAGTGTCGATGGGCCAAAAATGGAAAAGAACCTGACGGCCATCATGACCTCGGCGGAGAAGGATCAGGATATAGAAGCCGCCTTTCACGCAGGCCTTGCCTTGAGAAACCTGCTGTTGGGGCGTCTTTATGTTGTAAAATTCATGGATTCCAATGCGCAGAAAGACGTCGATCGGGTGGAAGCGGAATTTACTCATCTGGAAGGGGAACTGGAGAAACTGGACAAGCATCTGGAAAACCCCGAAAGAAGAAGACTCCTCGAGGAGACCGTCGATCAGGATCACGAATACCACGAGGCCTTTAATGAGCTTGTGGCGCTCATCTTTGAACGGAACAAGATCATAACCGGGACCCTGGACAGAATCGGACCCGAGATTGCCACGGCCGTTGAAGATGTGAAACTGGATATCAAGTCAGTACAGGATGAACTGGGCCCGAAACTGGTGGCTTCCAATCACCGGGCGGAAATCATTGTAGGGATCGTCGGCGGTATCGCCCTGCTTTTGGGAGCCTTTCTGGCGTTCATCATCACCCGCGGGATCACCGGCCCCCTGAACCGGGTCATCGAGGGGCTGAATGACGGCGCGGAGCAGGTTACCTCCGCATCAAGCCAGGTCGCTGCCAGCAGTCAGTCCCTGGCCGAAGGATCATCGCAGCAGGCGGCCTCCATCGAGGAGACGTCCTCCTCCCTGGAAGAGATATCTTCCATGACCCGACAGAATGCGGACAATGCGGGTCAGGCGGATCAACTCATGGTAGAGGCCAAAGAGACAGTTGGGCGGGCCAACAGTTCCATGGATAAGCTCGCAGGCTCCATGAGTGACATCACCCGGGCCAGCGAGGAGACCTCCAAGATCATCAAGACCATTGATGAAATCGCCTTTCAGACAAACCTCCTGGCCCTCAATGCGGCCGTTGAAGCGGCCCGGGCCGGAGAGGCGGGCGCCGGATTCGCAGTCGTGGCCGATGAGGTACGGAACCTGGCCATGCGGGCGGCCGAAGCAGCCAAAAACACCACAGAACTCATTGACGGCACCGCCAAAAGGGTCCTGGAAGGGTCTGAACTGGCAAGCAGTACAAACGAAGCCTTTGGGGAAGTGGCCGAGAGCGCCCGAAAGGTGGCCGAACTGGTCAGTGAGATCGCGGCCGCCTCAAATGAGCAGGCCGAAGGTATCGAACAGGTGAATACGGCGGTCACCCAGATGGACAAGGTGACCCAGAACAATGCGGCCAATGCGGAAGAATCCGCCAGCGCGTCTGAAGAGATGAGCGCCCAGGCCGAACAGATGAAGGCCTATGTGGGTGACCTTGTTACTTTGGTGGGGGGAAACGGAAAAAACGTTCAGGCAGCCCATGCCCGCCGACAGGTGCGTCTAGGCGCCCCTTCCTACAAAAGAGCGGCCTTGGGAAAAGCAGAAGCACTGGGCGTGCCCGCAAAGAATGAAGGATCCAGGCCGGAAGATGTCATTCCGCTGGATGAAGGCAACTTGAAGGACTTTTAATCCATGGAGATCCCCACGGCGGGCGGGGCTGCGGGTTTGATGCTCGCAGCCTTTGCCCCGCTTCGGTAACCCATTTTGAAACAGCCAAAGAAGCGCCTTTAGCGTCGGGAATGAGCGGAATGTTTTGATTATGAAAGTCGTTTATGTCTACAGGAATTTCCAATGGCATGCCCGGAAAACCCTCCTTTTTTTGAGTTTGGCGGCTTGGGTTTTCTCGGCCATACCGGCCCGGTCGGAAACATGGCGGGACAGCCTTACCGAGAGAGAAACCCAATGGTTGTCCGAACATCCAAAGCTACGGCTGGGAGTGGGCGTTGCTTTTCCTCCGTTCATGTGGGTTGAAAAAGGCGCAGATGGGCGGCCCGTGTTCAAAGGGATGGTGTCTGATTACCTGCACATCTTGAAAGACCGACTGGGCGTGGATTTTGAGATCGTGTTCAATATCACTTTTGACAAGGCGTTGGCGTTGGGCCGGGCCGGGAAGATCGATCTTTTTCCGTGTCTGTCCAAAACGCCCGAGCGCTCGCAATTTCTCCTTTTTACCGAGCCCTACCTTTCATACCCCTTGGTGGTCATCACCCGGGAAGACGCCCCCGTTGTGGGCGGCTTGCGGGATCTGCAGGGGAAACGCCTTGCCATTGTCAAGCACCTGTTTGTGTTCAGCAGGATGCAAAGTGCGTATTCGAACCTGGCTCTTCAGTATGTTTTTACCCGGACGGTGGACGAAAACCTGGAAGCCGTGTCCACGGGGCAGGCGGACGCATGCATCATTAATCTGGCCGCGGCGGTTTACTATATCCAGCGAAAAGGGTTGACCAATCTCAGGATTGCCGCACCGGTGGAATGGAAAGATACCGCCCTTTCAATGGGTGTGCGTAAGGACTGGCCAATTCTTAAGGGCATCCTTCAAAAGGCGCTCTCCTCTATTTCTCAGGCAGAGAAAGATCGGATCAGTCAGCGCTGGATCCGGGTCGATTACGAACCGGGTGTTGATGTGGGCCGCATATGGAGATGGTCCTTGGGCATCGGGTCGGGACTTGCCATCTTGTTCTCTCTGATTATTGCCTGGAATCGGCGACTGCGAAAGGAGATTGAAGGGCGAGAGAAGGCGGAAAAAGAACGGGAAAAGGTGATCGAAGAACTTCAGACCGCTTTAGATGAAGTCAAAACCCTTCAAGGTTTCATTCCCATCTGTGCCAACTGCAAGGATATCCGAAACGATGAAGGTTACTGGCAGAAACTGGAGCAATACATACAAACGCATTCGGAGGCTCAGTTCAGCCACGGTATCTGTCCCGAATGTGCCGCTAAACTATATCCGGATATGGATATTTACCACGGTTCTCAACAGCAAGGTACAGAGACGTCCCAATCTACGAGAGTCACATTGACAACCATTTGAAATATGGTGTAAAATTGATTGGGGCGGTAAGCTGTTGGAAACTGGAACGTACGGACGGTGATCCAAAAAGAACGGGATTGCCCCAAGCGCCGGCACTAGATTGGAAGGGAAGGAGAAAAATCATGAAAATAGCTTCCGCACGGTCGGTTCAGGCAGACGAAGACAGAGCGGCCGGTGAAGCTTATGAAGCTTTGTTTGAGCGGTTAAAGGCGGCGCCGCAACTGATCCTGGTCCATAGCTCGTGCGCCTATTTCAACGAAAAAGTGATCCGATCTTTGCGCCGGTTGGCGCCGGCGGCTCAGATCCAGGGGGGAACGTCTTGTTTGGGGGTCATGACCGAAGCGGGCTTTCACAGCCGAAATGGTTTGGGTTTGGGATTGTTGGGCGTGCTGGATCCCGAAGGTGCCTACGGTGTGGGAATTTCCGAGTTTACAGATAATGTAACCCTTTCAGTGAATGCCGCCCTTACGGAGGCCCTTCAAAACGCCGGCCGGCCGGGTGAACTTCCCGCCGCCGTTGTTCTGACCGGATGTCCCGGTGAAGAAGAGAAAGTCATTCGTGCCATCGAAGCCTATTTCGGGTCGGACGTCCCCATCATCGGCGGGACCTCCGCCGACAACGACATGAGCGGCCGGTGGCAGCAGTTCGGCAATGATCGTGTTTACCGGAGAGCCGTGTCCATCGCGGTTATCTACCCCACGGGGTCCATCAGTTGTGCTTTCCATAGCGGATACGAGCCGACATCTCATCACGGCAGAGTGACCCGGGCGCATGGCCGTATGCTGCAGGAAATCGACGGCCGACCCGCCGGCCGGGTTTACAGGGAATGGACGGAAGGCCTGATCGATACGGTTTGGCCGGGCGGCGGCAGCCTGGTGCCCACCACGTCATTTCACCCCATCGGCCGCCCGGTGGACCGGATCGGCGGCGTTTTTTACCACAGACTCTCATACCCCGTGGCGTTATCTTACGATCACGGTCTTGAGCTGTTCACGGATATTCACGAAGGCGATGAGGTGGTGTTGATGACCGGCACCCCTGAGAGCCTGATCACCCGGGCGGGTCGGGTGGCGGGCGTTGCGGTGGAGGCCGCGGACTTTGGCAAACAGAAAGTCGAAGGCGCTCTTGTGCTTTTCTGCACGGGCTGCATGCTAAGTGTAAGAGACGGGATGTCCCAGGTGATTGCCGGCATTCGAGAGGGCCTGGGAAAGGCACCTTTCCTGGGCACGTTCACGCTGGGGGAGCAGGGCTGCTTTATCGGAGGTGAAAACCGGCACGGCAATCTGATGGTGGCAACCATTGTTTTCGGTCCGAGGAAAGTCGCATAGATGATGGATGTATCCGAAGAACTGCGTGAAGCATTGTTGAACCTGGAGGAAGCCCGAAAACGGGAGGCGCAACTCCGAGGGATGGCGGAAACGCTTTTGGAGGGGCTTCGCGTGCTGGTGTTCACCCAAGACCCCCAGGAGCTGTTCAGTCGTCTTTTTGACGTCATGGGAAAGGCGCTGGATTTTGAAGCGGCGTTTGTATTGACCATGGAAGATGACGGCCTGCTCAAGCCCCAAATCACTTCCGATGCCCTTTTCATCGAAACCCAATGGAAACCCCAAGACATGTTCCGGCGTGTTATGAAGGGAGAATCCATAGCGGTATTTGATACCCGTTCGGTGAATGAATGGCGTTCCCAACCGCTGAACGTGAGAGAGGCCGTTGGTTCGGCCCTCCACTTTCCCATCGGTTCCCCTGGGCGTGAGGCCATTTTCACATTCACCCACTCCCGTCGCGGTCATTTCTCCCGTCAGCACCTGAGCCTGGCCCGTCGTTTTTCAATGCTGGCGTCGCAGGCCTTTGAAAAGCTCGAGCTGGTAAAGAGATCAGCCGATCTCGAGGAAAAGCTTCGGGCAGAAGCGGCCCTGGCGGATTTGAACCAGAAACTCATTGAAAGTGAAAAAAGGCTTGCCAGGGCCAAAAAGATGGAAGCCGTGGGCCTCTTGGCGGGTGGGGTGGCCCACGATCTGAACAACATTCTTTCAGGCATTGTGAGCTACCCTGATTTGATACTGATGGATTTGCCCGCAGACAGTATCTTACGAAAACCCATCAAGACCATTCAGGAATCGGGCCTACGGGCTGCCCACGTGGTTTCGGATCTCCTAACCATCGCCAGAGGGATCGCCACTGAAAAAAAGGTTTTCAACCTCAATACCATTGTATCTGAATATCTGAAATCGCCTGAACATCAGAGACTCGAAAGAGAACCACAACGAGTTGTTTTCGGCGCGACTCTGGACCCCCGGCTTTTCAATGTATACGGGTCCTCGGATCACATCAGAAAATGCCTTATGAACCTGGTCACCAATGCGGCGGAAGCCGTAAAAGAACGTGGTCAGGTGAACATTTTCACTGAAAACATCTATCTCGATGAAGGGCTGAAAGGATATGAGGAGGTTCGGAAAGGGGAATATGTGGTTCTTCGCGTTTCGGACAACGGATCCGGAATGTCTCCTGAAGAGATGGAACGGATCTTCGAGCCCTTCTACAGCACGAAAGTCATGGGTCGCAGCGGCACGGGATTGGGCCTGGCCGTTGTATGGAACACGGTTCAGGATCACGGCGGATACATTGATGTGACAAGCGATGACAAAGGGACAGCCTTTGGCATTTACTTTCCCGCAACACGGGAACCCATCGCCGATGACAAAGAGGAACTGTTTTCGGCGGAATTCATGGGGAACGGGCAGATGATTCTGGTGGTGGATGATGAGGAAGCCCAAAGGCAAATTGCCGTCGGCATGTTGCGCAAACTCGGATACAGGCCTTGGTCGGTTGCGAGCGGCGAAGAGGCCGTTTTGCATCTCAAGAAACACTCGGTGGATCTGGTGGTGTTGGATATGGTGATGCCCAGGGGTATCGATGGATATGAGACGTATCGGCAAATCATCGAAATTCATCCCAGGCAGAAGGCGATTATGGCAAGTGGCTACACAAAAACAAAAGCGGTTGAAACAACACAGGAATTAGGGGCCGGGAGATACATCAGAAAACCCTATACCTTGGCGAGGTTCGCTCTGGCGGTCAAGGAAGAATTGGAGAAATGATTCTTCAAACACCAGGATGATGGCGATGGGTGGGACCTGCGGCCCTCTGGACCATCATGTCACGGAACTTCGGCGTTCTGCGAAGTGTTAGCGGCATACAACAAGGTAATACGGTTAGGGCATAACCGGAAACCGAACGTTGCATCACAAACAATCCTATGGCCAAGTTCATTGCTATCAAAAAGTCTCAAATCTTTCATTATGTGGAAACACCCCTATATATCAAAAACGATAAGGGAAAATATGTTCTGTACAAATCGGAGGACACCGAAATCCACCCAAACAGTTTTAAGGGAGAGGTGCTTCCGGATTTTTATATCCCTGAGCATATGAGACGGAGTGCATACAGGGAGCTTAGAAGCCAACTCAAGGGGAAGCTGAAACAAAGAATAAAAACAGGCGATATGCTGAGCATTAAATCTGCTTTATGCGATATCGTTGATGAAACATTTCGAGAACCCCTGGATGATAAACTCGAAACCCTTCCGGAAACACTGGATATCATCTATCTGGAATTTTAAAATACCAGCAAGCTGCTCAGAAGTATCGCCGATTTTCAGTCCGGCGGCACTTCATTGGCTGAACATTCCGTAAACGTAATGCTTCTTGTGCTGAATTATGGTGTTTTCAACGAATTATCTGAAACCGCCACCAAAAGACTGAGCCTTGGGGCCCTGTTGCACGATATCGGTTTAACAGGGATCCCTAAACAGATTGCCGAGGCGGATAGAAAACTGACGGATCAGGAATTTCGCGAATATAAGAAACATGTGGAATTGGGACATAAAATGATCCGGGAAAGCATTCAAATAGATTTATCCGTTGCCAAAGGTGTCCTTGAACATCATGAACGTCTCGACGGTAAAGGCTATCCAAAAGGGATATCGGATGTATCCTTTGAAGGCCGCTTAATCGGCATCGCCGATTGTTTTGAGGATCTAATCAACACGGAAAAAAAACACAGAAAAAGGAGAGAACCGTTTGAGGCGCTGAAAATCGTTCAAGATGAAATATTAAGGGAAGGTAAGTTCGACAAAGACATATTTAAAAATTTCTGCCTAAGTCTGTTGGGAAAGACCCGATACAGCTAACGGTTTCGGATGCTGGAAAATTGAAAAGCCGGTTGTGCTGGACAAAAAGGCAGCGTTATTGGAACAACGACACCTACAACGAAAAAACGCCATCGAATCTCATGCACGCTATCAAGCGAAGAATATGGAACCGAAATCTCGTGGCCCGTGTTCCTAAAGAAGTTGCGAAGTCAAATTAGTCTTTTCATACGCAACTTTTCCGTCCAGGTGAGAATGTCGTGCAAACCAAAAAAATAGAAAAAGGCATGAAAATGGAAAAGCATCCGGCTTTTAGAATAGCGGGCATTTATTGCTTTATTGGGGCCTTATGGATTCTTTTTTCGGACCGGCTGGTGTCATTTTTCGTTACCGGACCAGATACATTACTATTGATACAAACAGCCAAGGGCTGGTTTTATGTCCTAGGGACGGCAATTCTGTTATATTACTTGATCGATCGAAACCTTGCACGCTTATCTAAGTCTGAACAGGCGCTTCGCACGAGCGAACAGAAAGCAAAAGCCATATTCGATCAGACGTTCCAATTGATGGGATTGTTAAAAACCGATGGAACCATCGTCGATCTAAATAACGCCGCACTTGATTTCTCCGGATTGTGTAAATCCGATGTGCTAGGTATGCGATTTTGGGAAACAAAATGGTGGTCCCATTCACCCAAATTGCAGCAAAGATTACGCAAAGCAATTGAAAAGGCATCAAGGGGCGAACCTGACCAATTTGAGGCAGATCACCTTACGTCAGAGGGGAAGCGCTGTTATGTGGATTTTTCAGTGAAATCTCTTTTTGATGATAAGGGGAATGTTGCCTTCCTCATCGCTGAGGGGCATGATGTTACTGACCGCAAAAAGGTGGAGGAAGCGCGCAGAGCCTCTCTCCGATTGACCCGGTTGACGGAGCAGTCGTCACAAGATGAAATTATTGCTGCCGGGTTGGAGGATGGGGTTTCGTTAACCGAAAGTGCAATCGGTTATTTTCATTTTGTAAATCCCGATGAAGAAACCCTCTCTTTGCAGTGCTGGTCCCGTGACACGCTTAAAATCTGTTCGATGGAAGAGGCCGACAGACATTACCCCATTGAAAAGGCAGGGGTCTGGGTGGACTGCATCCGCCAGCGCCGGCCAATTATTCACAATGATTACGCGGGGCTTCCACACAAAAACGGACTCCCTGACGGGCATGTCCCGGTTGTGCGGGAAATGGCCGTGCCGATTTTCGAGGATGAGAAGATCGTGGCGGTCATCGGGGTTGGCAATAAACCGGAAAACTATAACCAATACGATATCGACATGCTTTCAATTTTGACCGAGAGCATCTGGAGCACCGTCAGGAAAAAGCGCTTTGACGAGGAATTGCTTCGTTTCAATAGAGAGTTGGAAGAGCGTGTTAAACAGCGCACCCGGGAGCTGGATTTTTCGAAATTTGCTTTTGATAATGCACCGGATGCCATTGAATGGTTGCGGTCCGATACGGCCGCCATGGTCTATGTGAACGAACAGGTCTGCCGGCTGTTGGGATACAGCCGGGAAGAGATGCTCACTCTGTCGGTCTTTGACTTTGACCCGGTTTATCATCAGGATGCCTGGCCGGCTTTGCGGGAAGAGCTGAAGCGGAAAGGCCAGATGACATTTGAATCCATGTGGAAACGGAAAGACGGAACACAATTCCCTGTGGGGATCTCCGCCAGATCCTTGAGTTATGAAGGGGAGGAGTATTTCATCGCCTTTATTCAGGATATCACGGAACGGAAGCGGGCGAACACCGAGTTGTCGGCGCAAAGGGCCCTGCTGCAGGAGATTCTTGACAATATCGATCAGGCCGTCGTCTTGTACGATGCCGACCGGCGCTTCGTCACCTGGAACAAACACTTCCCCCAAATCATAGATATCCCGGAGGGGGATTTGCTGCGGAAAGGAGGAGATGTCTACCCTGCCGCTCTCCACCTGGCCAAAAGCGGCGCCTACGGTCCGGGTGACCCGGCGAAACTGGCGACCGAGCGATTGGACCGTTTGTGGGCGGGCGACCTCATTCCCGATGTCTCTTTTGGTGATGGCCGTAAGTTCGATGTGCGCAGCAACATCCTGCCGGATGGCGGACTGGTGGTAACCTTTACCGATATTACCGAACGAAAACGGGCGGAAATGGAATTGAAGGCCGCCAAGGAAGAGGCCGAACGGGCCAATGAGAAATTGATGGAACTGGACAAGCTCAAGAGCATGTTCATCGCCTCCATGAGCCACGAGCTGCGCACGCCGCTCAATTCCATCATCGGGTTTACGGGCATGACCCTTGACGAACTCTCCGGTGACTTAAACGAGGAGCAAAAAGACAATCTCAGTAGGGTTTATAGGGCGGCCAAACACCTTCTGGATCTCATCACCGATGTCATCGACATATCCAAGATTGAAGCGGGCAGAGTGGACAACTTCCCTGAAAACTTACTATTATCAGGAATCGTCGAGGAGGCCGTCGGCACGTTCCAACACCAGTTGGCGGAAAAAGGCCTGCAACTCGAACTCCAAATGCCCGACCAGATCCGGCTTCATACCGACAGAAAGCGTCTCCTCCAGTGTCTGCTGAACTTATTAAGCAATTCCGTAAAATACAGCGAAAAAGGCACGGTTGTTCTGAAGGCATGGGAGTCGGGAGACACGGTGGGGATATCGGTCAGGGACACGGGCATCGGCATTGCGGCCAAAGACTTGCCCAAGCTTTTTGAGGCCTTTGAACGTTTTGAGTCTCACTTGAGGGTGAAGGCCGGCGGCACCGGGCTGGGACTCTACCTCACCAAAAAGATCGCCGTTGAAATTCTGGGCGGCCGGGTTACGGCTGAAAGCGAGGAAGGAAAGGGGAGTACCTTTACCATCACAATTCCAAAGAACATTGATGGCGTCCCACAATCAGAAAGAGGCGAAGAAGATGAAGAGAGCATTGCTCATTGAAGACAATGAAGACAATATGGTCCTGATTACACGGCATCTAAAAAAGACCGGATACCAGACCCTTGAGGCCGTGACCTCCTTTGCCATGGCCGGCGACCGGGAAAGGCTTCTGGTCGTGGGTTGTGACGGCTATTTGGAAAAGCCCATTAATCCAAAAATCGTCATTCAGCAGATAAAGAATTAACCGGGGAAAGCTGATGAAGATCCTCATTGTCGAAGACGAGAACGATTCCAGGATCTTTTTGGAAAGAAGGCTGCAAAAAGAAGGGTATACGGTGCTTTCCGCCGTGAACGGCGCGGAGGCCCTTGAAATCCTGCGGGAATCGAAAACGGACTTGGTAATCTCGGACATCATGATGCCGGAGATGGATGGATTTGAGCTTTGTCGAAGAATGAAGGCGGATGAACAGCTTCGAACCATTCCATTCCTCTTTTATACGGCGACTTTTTTGGACCGGAAAGACGAGCTGCTTGCCATGGCCCTGGGGGGTGAAAGGTTTATCGTCAAGCCCATGGAAATTGAGCGGTTGCTGGAAATGATAGCGGAAGTTTTGGAAAAACACAAAGAAGAGATGATTCCCTCATCTGGTCAACCGTCAAAGAGTAAGGAAGAACTCACGTCCATGTACGCGGAGAGCATCAGCCGAAAACTTGAAAAGAAGGTGAAGGAACTGGAAGCTGAGCACGAGGCCTTAGTGCAAAGTGAGCAAAAGTACCGCTGCCTGTTTGAGTTTTCCAGGGACGGCATCTGCATATTTTCAGAACAGACAGAAATTCTGGACTTCAATCGGCAGTTCCAGAGATTCACCCAAAGAAGGGAAGATGAACTCCTGTCCCTGAAACTGGAGGAAATCTTTCCCTCAACACCCAACGCATTCACGGAAGGGCGAATAAAAAAGATGCAGCAGGGGGAAGACGTCGATCTGTTTGAGGCTGTTTTGCGGTCCATGAACGGGGATGAGATTCCGGTTGAAATCAATATCACGAAACTTGAAAACTGCTATGGCAGAGATTTTGTCTTTCAGGGGAGTGTCAGGGACATTACCGACCGCAAGATGTGGGAAGAAAAACTGAAAGCGAGCGAAAAGCTGCTCACCGCAATCGTGGAGAACATTCCCGACATGATCTTCGTCAAAGATGCAAAGACACTTAATTTCGTGCGTTTCAACAAAGCGGGGGAGGATCTGATCGGTTACTCCAGAGAAGAGATGATTGGTAAGAGCGACTATGATTTTTTTCCGAAAGAGGAATCGGATTTCTTCACGGCGAAAGACCGGGAAGTATTGCAGAAGGGGAAGTTGGTCGATATAGGGGAGGAAACAATACAAACCAAATACAGGGGTGAGAGAACACTTCATACCATAAAGGTCCCCTTATTGGACGAAAACCGACAGCCAAAACATCTTCTTGGAATTTCAAGGGATATCACCCATCGCAAACAGACCGAAAAGGAACACGGGGAACTGGAATTCCAACTTCGCCAAGCCCAAAAAATGGAGGCCATCGGCACGCTGGCAGGGGGGATTGCCCATGATTTCAACAATATCCTGTCCGCTATTTTTGGATATTCGGAGCTGTTGAAGGATGATTTGAAAGACGACAAAGGCGCCTATCACATGTTGGAAGAGGTTCTGAATGCCACTGCTCGGGCCAAAGACCTGGTGAAACAAATTCTTCTGTTCAGTCGCCAGACCGAACAGAAGATGAGACCTGTCCAACCCCATCTTGTGGTGAAAGAAGCGTTGAAACTCCTGCGTGCTTCCATTCCATCCACCATAGAAATCAAGAGCCAGGTGCAGACGGACTGCGGGCGAATCCTTGCCGATCCCACGCAACTTCATCAAATCGTCATGAACCTCTGCACAAATTCATATCATGCCATGGGAGGAAAAAGTGGCATTATCGGTTTGAGCCTGTCGGACATCAAGATCACAAAAGATGATATTACTTTTGGGAATCTTGATTTGGACATCGGCCGATACATACGACTTGAAGTCTCGGATACCGGTCATGGAATGGATCCGGCGACAATGGAAATGATGTTCAACCCATATTTCACCACCAAGCCGAAGGGAGAAGGGACCGGTCTGGGTCTGTCGGTAGTGCATGGTATTGTGAAAAACTTCGGGGGCCGAATAAAGGTTTACAGTGAGAAAGGGAAAGGGACGAGCATTCAAGTCCATTTCCCGAAAATCGACATTGAAGCATCGGATATCGCCGATAAAGGGAGAGACATCATCCCAAAGGGGCATGAACGAATTCTTGTTGTAGATGATGAACCGCCTATTTTGAAAATAAACAAAATCATGCTCGAAAGACTGGGTTACAGGGTGACATGCTTTAAAAATCCCCTTGAAGCTTTAAAGTCTTTTTCAGAAAACCCGGATCAGTTCGATTTGGTTCTGACGGATTTCACCATGCCCGATCTGACCGGCCTGGAACTGACTGAAAGAATATTTCGCATCAAGCCCGACATTCCCGTTATTCTGTGTACCGGCTTTAGCGAACTCATCAGCCAAGAGCAGGCTGAAGCCT